>CAYMHJ010000071.1:0-23389 GCA_964390165.1 uncultured Prosthecobacter sp.
GTGAAGACCGTGCTCGCGCAGGCGGAGCTGCTGTGCGCGGAGTGGGTGTGAGGTGTGGACACGCGGAGACTTTGAGACTTTGAGAAGAGAGAGTTCGAGACTGGGAGCTCAGAGTCTCGCGGTGGGGCCGCTCTCCGTGCGCAGCGCGCCGCCAAGTCTCCTGCGAAGCAGTCTTCCGCTTTGGGTCAGCTCTCAGGCCCCACCAAACAGGCAGGTCGGCGTGATCTCCACGGACTTGTCGCCTTCGCTGATCCAGAGGGTGCCTTCCTGGAGGGTGACTTGGAGGGTCATGGAACGATCCGCCAAGGTGCCAAGGGCCTGGACCTGTTCGGCGGGGTATTGCCAGACGATGAGGTTGCTCACGCGGGAGAGCTTGTTCATCACGGAGGCCCACCAGGAGGCGGAGGTGCTGCCGTAGGTATAGACGGTGACTTTTTTCGCCCGACCACAGGCGCGGACGAGCCGCTTTTCCTCGGGCTGGCCGAGCTCGATCTCGTGCATGAGCAGGCCGGTGAGGTCTCTTTGGCAGAGGGCGGGCTCATCGGGCTCCCACATGTCTTTGCCGAACTCCAGGGTGCCGAGGTCGTTGTTCGGCGGCACGTTCAGCACATAGGCCAGCAGGCGCAGCATCATCCGCTCCTCCGTCTCGGACGGATGCCGGGCGATGGTGAAGGAGTGGTCGCTGTAGTTGTTGTTGTCGAGGTCCGAGACGTTGACGTTCGCCCGGTAGATGATTGCCTTGAGTGCCATGGGGCTGACATAGCGCAGGCTGGGCGGATGATCCACCTGTGTCTGTGGTGGAACTTTTCCAGAGTTTGCTCGTCAAGAACGGCGGATGTGGATTACTCTCCAGGACCGACTTTTTCCTCCTATGTCTCCATCCTCCGGTTCGTGGTTCGCGCGGGTGCTCCGTGCGGTGCTTGGCGAGTTTCATTACCAGCCGCCAGCGTGGATGCCGCGCTTTGGCCGTGCGGCGGATGATCATGTGCGCACTTTCCCGGGCACGTATGCGCTGCTGATCGTCTTTGCCGGGCTGGTATCGGCGGTGCTGCCACCGCTGCTGGAGTGGCAAAGAGCGCACCAACCGCGCGAGCGACAGCTCACGGAGGTCCGCAAGCTCAGCGGCACTCTGGCGATGCCGAGCGTGACGCCCATCGTGAATGGCAAACCCCAGCCGCAAGCGCTGACGATCACCTTTGATGGCTCGGTGGCGAAGCTGGAGAACGTGGGCAAAGCCGCTGCGGGTGTGACGCTGTCTCCGCCGCACGCAGGTGAGTGGAAGTGGGGCTCGGACAAGGTGCTGAGGTTCATCCCTGCGCGCGACTGGCCTGCAGCGCAGGAGTATGAAGTGCGGCTGGATGCTTCCGCGCTGCCGCCTGAGGTGGTTTTGAATCAACGGATCTGGAAGGGAAGGACGAAGCCGCTGGAGATCACGGTGAGGGAGGCGGAGTTCCAGATCGATCCACGCGACCCGAGCGTGCAAAACATCGTGGTGGGTTACTCGTCGAGCCATCCGCTGAACAAGCTGGAAGTGCAGAACGCCCTGCGGCTGGAGGTGATCGGCGGGGCGAAGATCTTTGACTGGAAAGGCCAGAAACCAGACGCGCTCTTCACCGTCGTGGAGGGCAAGCATGAGCGCGAGTTCTGGCTGCGCAGCGCCCGCATTCAGGTGCCGGAGAAGGAGGACTTTGTGAAAGTGACCCTGCGCGGCACGCTGGCCAGCAGTCTCGGTGGTGAAGCGCTGGGGAAGGATCTGCTGAGCAAGGTGCGGGTGCCGGACATCGAGAGTGGCTTCCAGATCGCCAGTGCCGCCGCCGAGATCGTCAAGACCGAGGAAGGCGAGCCCGAGCAGTTCCTCTTCATCCACACCGAAGGCTATGTGACCACGGAGTCCCTGATGAAGAAACTCGGCGTCTGGGTGGAGCCACCGAACTTCACCATCGCCGATCCGCTGGGCAAGCGCGTGAGACCTGGCGTGAATGATGTGACCGAGGATGTGCTGCGCCAGTATGCACCGCTCACGCTGAAGCCGGTGGAGCTGGAACTGAGCGATGATTCACCTGCGACGAAGCGCCATGGCTTCAAGTTCCTGAGCGAGAAGCAGAGCAGTCTCTTCATCCGCATCGGCAAAGGTGTGGAGGCGCTGGGCGGCTTCCGGCTTGGCAAAGAGTTCCGTGCCTTTGAGGGCGTGCCCGACTTCCCGAAAGAGGTGCAGCTTCTCGGCAAAGGCGGCGTGCTGGCACTGAATGGCGAGCGCAAGCTCTCGGTGAAATCACGCGGCGTGCCGCATCTGCGTGTGACGATGGCCCGTGTGCCTGCCCGGCAGGTGAATCATCTCGTGGTGATGACGGAGGGCGACTTTGCCAGTCCCTACTTCGTGATGGGAGACAGCTTTGATGAATCCAACATCGCCCGCTTCCTCCGCCGGGTGCAGCCGGTGGCGATGAAGAATGAATACGAGGCCTGCTACAGCGTGCTCGATTTTGGCAGCGCGCTGCAAAGCTCTGACAGCAGTGATCCTGATGCGTCGCGCGGGCTGTTCTTTGTCACGACCGAGGGCGTGGAGCCGACGGCTGGCTCGAAGAAGCGGCTCGATGGCGATGCCGTGGAGGATGACTGGTCGGTGGTGGATGGCGACACGCAGGCGCGTCGCTTCGTGCTCGTCACCGATCTAGGTTTGATGGTGAAACGGAACGCCGATGGCAGTCGCGATGTCTTCGTGCAGAGCATCCAAACCGGTGATCCGGTGAATGCGGCCACGATCACCGTGCTGGCCAAGAACGGTGAATATCTGCTGCAACAAACCACCGCTGATGGTCACACGCTGCTGCCGAATCTGGAGAACTTCCAGCGGGAGAAGAAGCCCGTCGCCATCGTGGCATCGCTGGGCAACGACCTCGCCTTCCTGCCCTTTGAGCGCCCGGATCGTTTGCTCGACTTCTCGCGTTTCGACATCGGCGGCGTGCTGGCCTCTGAAGGTGAGGCGCTGGAGGCTTTTGTCTTCACCGAGCGCGGTATCTATCGTCCGGGTGATGACATCCACATCGGTGCGGTGGTGAAGCGTCGTGACTGGCTGGCCGGACTCACCGGACTGCCGCTGGAGCTTCAGGTGATAAACTCGAAGGGCGAAGTCATCGACACGCAGAAGCTCGCTCTCAGCGCTGATGGGTTCATCGAAGCCACCACGAAGACCGATGAGTCAGACCCCACGGGGCGCTATGTGGCGCGGCTCTTCCTCGTGCGTGATGAATCGCGCATCCGGCTCGGGCAGACCGTGATCCGTGTGGAGGACTTCCAGCCTGACCGCATGAAGCTGGATGTCTCCCTGGCAGGCGATACGGGCGCGGGCTGGCTTCAGCCGAAGGGCATCTCCGCTCAGGTGAAGCTGCAAACCTTGTTCGGATTCAACGCGGCGAACCGTGTGCTGAAGGCCCGTCTCGAACTGACGCCCGGCGGTTTCGCCTTTGCTCAGCATCCTGATTACACCTTTCACAATCGCCTGCCGATGACCCACCTCGTGGATGAAAACACGCTGGAGCCCGGGCAGAAGGTGGAGCTGGGAGAGAAGAAAACCGATGATGCCGGCGAGGCTGTCTTCGATCTCGGCATGGAGCGCTTCGATCAGAGCTGCTTCCAGGCGAGCCTGCTCATCGAAGCCTTCGAGCCGGATGGCGGGCGCAGCGTCAGAGTGGGTAAAAACTTCCTCGTGGCTGCACTGCCGTATGTCATCGGCTTCAAGCCCGAAGCCACGCTCGACTACCTCGGCAAGGACACGCAGGCTGTCGTGCGCTTCCTGGCGCTGGGGCCTGATGTCAAACCTGTGGCTGCGCCCGCACTCACGGCACGCATCGTGCAGATCCGCCATGTCTCCGTGCTGACGAAGCAGGAGAGCGGCAGCTACGCCTATGTCTCCACCCGGCGCGAGAGCACGCTGAGCGAGAGTCCATTAACCCTGCCTGCCGCCGGAGCCGCCTACACGCTGCCAACCGCCGTGGCGGGAGAGTTTCGCCTGGAGCTCAGAGATGTGGAGAATCACGTCGTGTGCAGCACCGTCTTCAATGTGGTGGGTAAAGGTGATGCCGGACGCAGTCTGGAGCGCGATGCCGAGCTGGGCATCAAGCTGGCGAAGACGACCTGGAACAGTGGCGAATCTCTGGAAGCCAGCCTCAGCGCGGCCTACACCGGCGCGGGCCTGCTGACGCTGGAGCGTGAGCGAGTGCTGGCCTGGCAGTGGTTCAAGTCCGGCACACCCGCCAGCGTGCAGCACATCACGCTGCCTGCGGAGATCGAAGGCTCCACCTATCTGAATGCTTCGTTTGTTCGCGGGCTCGACTCGCCGGAGATATTCACCACGCCGCTGAGCTATGCGGTGGCCCACTTCACGGCGAACCCCGACAAGCGTCGCATCGCGGTGACTCTGGATGCGCCCGCGAAAGTGAAGCCCGGTGAAGAGCTGAAGATCGGCTATCTGGCTGCGACGCCCTGCCGGATCGTCGTGTATGCCGTGGATGCAGGCATCCACCAGATCAGCGACTATCAGCTTCCTGATCCACTGGAGCATCTGAACCGTCAGCGTGCGCTGGAAGTGCAGACGGAGCAGATGATGGACCTGCTGATTCCCGAGTTCAGTTTCATTCAGAAGGCCAAGGCCTTTGGTGGCGATGCCGATAAGCCTCTGCGGCTCGGTTTGAACCCTTTCAAACGCCGTCGCGAGCCGCCGGTCGTGTATTGGAGCGGTCTGATCGAAGCCGGACCTGAACGCCGTGAGGTCACCTACACCGTGCCTGATTACTTTGCTGGAAAGCTGAACTTGATGGCTGTGGCGTTGGCTGCGGATGGTGTCGGACGCGCGGAGGGCAGCAGCATCGTGCGCGGTCCGCTCGTGCTGACGCCGAACGTGCCCTTCTTTGCCGCGCCGGGAGATGAGTTCACGGCCTCACTGACGGTGGCGAACAATCTCGAAGGCGCGGAGGCACAGCAGCCCATCGCCATCACCGCGCAGGTCACGCCGCATCTGGAGGTCATCAAGTCACCAGAAGGCACGCTGAACATCGGCGAAGGGAAGGAAGACACCGTGAGCTTCCGCCTGCGAGTGAAGGAGGAACTGGGAGGCGCGGAAATGACCTTCAAAGCCGAGGCTGGGGGGCAAACCGTACTGCGTCGGGCGACTCTGAGCGTGCGGCCAGCAGCTCCTTATCTGACGAATGTGCAGAGCGGCTGGTTCCGGGAGCCAACTAAAGATGTGAAAGTGCAGCGCCAGATGTTCCCCGAGCATCGGAAGCTGAATACCACCATCTCCGCCTTGCCGCTGGGTTTGGCGCGCGGACTGGAGTCGTATTTGCATGAGTATCCTTATGGATGCTCCGAGCAGATCACGAGCCGTGCCATCTCGCGGCTGCTGCTTGCGAAGGAAGCTGACTTCGGATTCGATGCCGCCGAGTCCGCCCGGCAGCTCGACACTGCTTTCCAACTCCTGCGCAGCCGCCAGAACAGAAACGGCGGCTTTGGCTACTGGGACTCCGATGCCAATGGCGGCATGGATTATCTCTCCGTCTATGTCACGCGCTTCCTCACCGAGGCGCGAGACGCTGGTCATGCCGTGCCATCGGCATTGCTGGATGGAGCCCGTGCGCGGATGAAGCAGTTGGCTCGTGCGGAAGTGAGCAGTCTCGATGATGCAGGCATCCAGGCGGCGGCGATTTATCTCCTGACGCGCCATGGTGAAAACACCTCCAGCCAGGTTTTGAATCTGCGTGATCATTTGCGCACGCAGCATCAGGATGGCGTCTGGCGCTCCCATCTCGTCAGCGCCTATCTCGCTGGCACTTACGCAATGCTGAAGCAGTCCAAGGAGGCGCAGGCACTGATCGACGATTACTGGAAAAGCGTGCGCCAGAGCCGGATGATTACTCGCTGGGCAGGCCACTACGGTGCTGATCCTCAGGTCAGCCGCGCGGAAGGTTTTGCGTTGGTGTGCCGGCACTTCCCCGAGAAGGCGGGCGCTTTTGGTTACGATGATCTCGCCGTCATCACCGAGCCGCTTTCCAGTCGCTTCAACACGATCAGCGCCGCCACCAGCATACTCGCTCTAAAAGCCTACTCCGATCTCGCGAGTCAGACACAGGTGAAGGTTTCGCTCAGCGAGATCGCCCGGCAGGGAGGTGCTCCGGTGGAGATCGCCCCGGCTAGGACGGGCCTGCTTCAGAGCACCTTCAGTCCGCAGGCAGGCACGTTGCGCTTCGGCTTGCAGCAGGAAGGCTCGGATCTGGGGGCCTTCTATCAGGTCACGGAGACAGGCTTTGATCTTGGTGTGCCGAAAGAGCGACTCGCCAATGGACTCGAAGTCTTCCGCGAGATCCTTGATGCCGAAGGCAAGCCGATGGAGAGGCTCAAGGTCGGCGAAGGCGTGCTCGTGCGTCTGCGTGTGCGCAACATCTCGCCCGAGTCACAGCACAACCTCGCCGTCCTCGATCTGCTGCCCGGCAGCTTCGAACTCGAACCGGATGGCTTGCGCCCCGGACGTGGCACCGTGCCTGGAGCGGACTTCGTCGATGTCCGCGAAGATCGAAACATCTTCTTCTGCTCCCTGGCCAAAGGCGAGGCCAAGACCTTCGCCTATCGCATCAAACCCATCGCCGCTGGCAGCTACGTCATCCCCCCCATCTTCGCCGAAGCCATGTACGACCGCGCCGTGAATGCACGGGATGGAGGCGGGAGGGTGGAGGTGGAGTGAGCCGAGCTTATGAAGCTTCTGCTCCGTCTCTACAAACACCGACTCCTGCGCCTTATGGCACTGAGTTTGGCGGTGCTGGCGCTGGTGTATGCGCTGCTTCCAGACGCGGGGCTTTATCCTGAAGGCTTTCGCTTTTCGCGGACGCTGCTGGATCGTGAGGGGCAGCTTGTGCATCTGGCTTTGACGGAGGATGGCAAGTATCGGCGTCATGTGCCGCTGGCGGAGGTCAGTCCGCTTTTGATCGAGGCGACACTGGAACTGGAGGATCGACATTTTCATGAACATCCCGGGGTGAATCCTCTCTCGCTGTTGCGGGCGACCTGGGGTGCGCTGAGCGGCTCTGCACGTGGCGGAGGATCGACGATCACGATGCAACTGGCGCGCCTGCGTCATGGGCTGCGCACACGCTCCGCCTTGGGGAAGCTGGTGCAGATTCTTCGGGCCGTGCAGATGGAGCGCCATCATGACAAGGCGGCCATCTTGGAGGCTTATCTAAATCAGGCGCCTTATGGCGGGAATGTGGAGGGCATCGGCTCAGCCAGCCTGCTATGGTGCGGCAAGGCTGCGTCCGAGCTGACTTTGCGTGAAGCCGTGGCGCTGGCGGTGCTGCCACAGAGTCCGACGCGCCGCCGCCCTCGTGCCGAGGGGCCGAATCCGAGTCTGATGAATGCGCAGCACCGTCTGTGGGAGCGGTTGCGGCTGGTGAAGGGGCTGGAAAGCGACCCGCTGGATGCCAGCTTCCAACTGAAACAGCTCCAATCGCCGCCACGCGAGGCACCGCATCTAGCGCGTCGTTTGTTCGGCGATCTACCGGCGCGGTCCCGAGATGCCTCCGCGCTGCCGGTTCAGTCCACGCTGAAACTTTCCCTCCAGCGTGGTGTCGAAGAGGTGCTCGCAGACTACATCGAGCGGAAGCGCGAGATCGGCATCACCAATGCCTGCGCATTGCTCGTGCGTGCATCCACTCGGGAAGTGCTGGCCTATGTGGGTTCCAGAGGGTTTCTCGATGCCGCGATTCAGGGGCAGGTCGATGGTGTGTTGGCGCGTCGTTCTCCCGGATCAGCCTTGAAGCCCTTCATTTATGCCCTGGCGATGCAGCAGGGGCTCATTCATCCTCATACTTTGATGCGCGATGGTCAGACCTCGTTTGGAGGGTACAACCCAGAGAACTTTGATCGCCAGTACTCCGGTCCCATCTCTGCCCAAGATGCGCTTTATCACAGTCGCAACATTCCGGCAGTGTCGCTGGCGCAGAAGCTCGCAACGCCGGGGCTTTATGGCTTCCTCAAGGCGGCGGGGGTCGCGCTACCGCAGCCCGCAGAGCATTATGGGCTGGCGCTGCCACTCGGTGGTGCGGAGGTGAGCATGGAGGAACTGGCATCTCTGTATTGCCTGCTGGCACATGATGGCTTGGCTCGTCCCATCGTTTTCAAACCGGGAACTCCAGAGATCAAACAGGCTCCTCTTCTTGCGGAGGAGACGCGCTATCTGACTCGTGAAATGATGCGCACCCGTGAAGGTGAGACTGCCCTGGACGATGCGGCGGTTCTTTGGAAAACGGGCACCTCGCATGGCTTTCGTGATGCCTGGGCGGCAGGTATCCGTGGCGACCATGTGCTTGTGGTCTGGATCGGCAATTTCAATGGCCGGGGAAATCCTGCCTTCATCGCCAGGGAATGTGCGGCCCCGATGCTGTTCGAGGTGTTTCGGCATCTGCGGCTGCCTTTGAAGCCACAGGTCAAGCCTGCACATGTCACCGAAGTTGAGTTATGTGCTGTCTCTGGACAGATCCCCACACCGCTGTGTCAGCATCGAACTTTGGGTGGATTCATCCCCGGCATTTCACCCATCACTGCGTGTGATGTGCATCGCGAAGTTTGGCTCGACCCTGTCTCAGGGTTGCGAGTGGCGGGTGAAGATGGGCGGCGTACCTTGCGGCGTGAGGTCTTTGAATTTTGGCCGCCGGACATGCTGGAGATGTTTCGCCGGGCAGGCGTCCCTCGCCGATCTCCGCCGCCGATGGAAGCGGGTGCGGACTCCATGGATCGTGCTGACTCCGCTGGTGCGCCGAAGATCGTGTCTCCGCAACCGACGCTGGTTTACACCTTGCAAGCCTCGTCCATGAATCGGCGAGCGGTGCCGCTGCGTGCGGAGGTGGCTCCTGGAGTCAGTCGGCTTTTTTGGTTTGCTGACAGCCGCTTCCTGGGTTCCACCGAGCCTGCGAATCCGCTGATGTGGAAGGCAGACCCCGGCCGCTGGCGAGTCCATGTGATCGATGATCAAGGCCGCAGTGCGGCAGTGCAGGTTCGGGTGGAGATGGTGCCGTAGAATGATTTTCCAAATGGCCTAAGGTCTACCCGCCGAGCAGGAAATGGAAGTCATTCAGGGTGAGCGCCTGGGCGAAGTTTTCTTCGCCGAGGATGTCGTTGGCGAGGTTGCCTTTCTGCTTTTGCAGGAGGCGGATTTTTTCCTCGATGCTGTCTTTGATGAGCAGTCGATAGGCGAAGACGGTCTGCTTTTGGCCGATGCGGTGGGTGCGGTCGATGGCCTGGGCTTCGACGGCGGGATTCCACCAGGGATCAAAGAGCACAACGTAACTGGCTGCTGTGAGATTGAGCCCGAAGCCACCGGCTTTCAGGCTGATGAGGAAGGTGGCGGGGCCTTCGTAAGTCTGGAATTTTTTGACCAGTGTGCCGCGATCTTCGGTCTGGCCGGTGAGTTTGAAACTGCGCCATTCGCGTTTGGCGATCTCTTCCTCAATGATCTCCAGCATCGAGACGAACTGGGAGAAAACGAGCACCTTCTGGCCTTCCTCCATGAGCTGCTCCAGCAGTTCCATGAGGGCACTGACCTTGGCGCTTTCGACTGCCGGGACCTCCTTGCCGTCTTGCTTAGGCTTGGCTTCCTCCAAACCCAGCAGACGTGGATGGCAGCAGATCTGACGCAGGCGCAGCAGGCTGGTGAGGATGTTGAAACGCAGCTTGTCGAGCTGCTGGCTGGTTTCAGCTTTCAGGAGCTGGGCACGGGCGCGCTTGATTTCGGCCTGATAAAGGGCGGCCTGGGTGCCTTCGAGTTCGATGATGAGATCTTCCTCAATGCGGTCTGGCAGGTCATTCGCGACTTCTTTCTTGGTTCGGCGAAGCAGGAAGGGGCGAGTGCGTGCGGCGAGCCGGCGACGGGCGAGCGGGTCTTCTTTGCCATCGAAGTTCCGTCCGAAGTAGGCGCGATTGCCGAGCACGCCGGGCATGGCGAAGGCGAAGATGGACCAGAGATCGAGCAGGCGGTTTTCGATGGGGGTGCCGGTGAGCGCGAGGCGATGCTGGGCGGTGAGCGCGCAGGCGGCCTGCGTGCTTTGAGAGGTGGGATTTTTGATGGCCTGGGCTTCATCCAGGATGACGGCACCCCAGGTGACCTTGCGCAGAAGGTCTTCATGAATGCGGAGCTGCGGGTAGTGGATGACGAGCAGGTCCACTTCGCCATGCAGGCCGACTTTGCCCGCAGTGGCGCGGTTCCAGACTTCCGCTCTCAGACTAGGGCAGAAGCGCTCAGCCTCAGCGCGCCAGTTGTCCTGCACGGACTTCGGGCAGACGACGAGGATGGGCTCGGTGACCTTTTGTTCGGTTCTCAGCCAAGCGATCCAGGCCAGCGTTTGCAGGGTCTTGCCGAGGCCCATGTCATCCGCCAGCACTCCGCCGAATTGGTTGGCTGTGAGGTAGGCCAGGAAATGGAAACCGCTGAGCTGGTAGGGACGCAGAGTGGCGGTGATGGCAGTGGGGAGATCTGGAGTGACGCGGGTCTGGATATCCTCCACGCGGCGTCTCACCTCCTCGGCACGTTCGGCAGGCAGAAGAGCCGAGCCTTTGGTTAAGCTGCCGAGCTGGAGTGCGTGGAGTCGTTGTTTGCTGCCGTCGAAGTCGTTCACGGCGAGGCCGAGATCTGCCAATTCCTTTTGCTGCTCTTCGGTGAAGGTGAATTCCAGCTTGCGCCAGCCTTTTCCCCGAAGCTTCACCCACTTGCCCTTGGACTTCAGCAACAGATCGATCTCTTCCTGGCTCAGGGTGCTGTCGGTGATGTGCAGCGCCACGCTGAGGTCGAACCAATCCATGCCTGTCTTCGATTCCTCGACATCCAGCCTGATCTGCCCAGCTACATGGCCGTTTTTCAGGCTCATGAGTTCTTTGTCCAGCTCTACGACGATGCCTTTGGGGCGGCGATCCAACCACGCGATGAATTGATCCGGCCAGTCCTTGCCCACGATGCGCTGCTCTACCCAAAGATGATTGCCACTGCTAGCCGCAGGCTTCATCGGCATCTGCCGTAGCCAGGCTCCGGTGGCGGGCATGGCGGATTTGTCTATCTGCACAAACTCATCGCTGGCAAGTGTTGGCGCAATGTTCCGAGTGTAGGCAGCCTGCCAGGCATGACCATTCCACTGGCTGTCTTCCTGCACGCCCTGATACGAGGCTTTTCCAGAGACATGCAGGTAGTCACTGATGGCGCCGGGAGGACGCGCGACTTTGCAGCGGATGTCGATGCTGGCTTTGACGAGCTTTACTTTGCCTGCCAGCCGCTCAGGCACGCTGACGCCGAGTTTGCCCAGGGCGCTGATGCCTTCGTGGGATTCGATGGCCTGCGCGGGAATACTGACAGGCCAGGTCATGCGCTCTTTGCCAAAGGGCCAGTAGGGCAGGGTGTAAATAGTCTCTGCGGTGACATAGCGCAGCGGACTGCCCTGAAGGATGGCGACCGGTGGCGCTGGTGAGACGCCAGCTTGATTGAGCAGTCGCAGCGAGTAGTCGCCAAGCGGTTCCTTCGGCGGAGTCAGGCTCCATTGCAGTGGCTCTTCGGCAACGGCGAGAGGCTCTTCATCGGCACCACAGACGTGATCATGAAACTGATCCATACCACTGCTGATGAGCTGCGCGAGGGTCTTGCAAAGCGCGGGTGACATCGCTGCAATCTCGACACCACGAATGTTGCCATGGTCATCGGCGGCGGCACGCAGCACCAGGTTGGAGCCTGCGCTGAGGGTGGCTTTGGGTTCATTGTAGGCGGTCTTCCATGAGTACTCCTTCAGCAGCTTTTGCGTGGTCTTATCAAACTCAGAGTCCCCCGGATGCCGCACCTGAACCACGGCCGCAGATGGGAATAATTGCAGCCGCAATACGGGGGCTTCCGGCTCATCATCGGTCGATGACTCCTGCCACTGCGCCAGGGATTGCCGCCATTGTGCGATTTCCTTCATCCGTTCCCATTCCGTGATGAGTTGTTTCTGCAGCTTCAGATCCACGGCTTCATTCAGCGGCTCAGGCATGGAGAGCTGGCAGCGCCGGAGCACATAGCCAAGGTAGGCCAGGAACTCCCAGACCGTCTTTGGCGGTGAATCCGCGGGATAGACTTCCAACTTCCCATAGCCCCAGTAGTTCTTTCGTCCGCAGAGTTGCTGTAGCAGCAACTGATCGATGATGTGCTGCCCACCCTCTCGCCATCTCTCCAGATTCGTCAAAAAGGTCCGCGCCGCGACAGGCAAAGGTTTGCCCAGCTTCTCTGTCACCATGCCTGCCATCGAAGTGGGATCAGGGGGCGGCAGTGATGCCGCGACGACGATGTTTGGTCCTGCGGGTTTCGTGCGTCGCCCAGCGTTCTTGCGCAGTTCCAGCACGAGAGCCACGCCATGTTTGCAGTCTTCTCCATACTCGCAGGTGCAATCAGTGCTGGCTGTCTCGTCACCAAAGGTGAGCTGGGTGGTGTAGAGGTTCCCGCCTTGGACTTTGGCTTCGATCACTTGTCCTGGAGTCACCCATGCCACGCTGCGCACTGCACGCTCGCGCATCAGGGCCGCTCCACGCGCCACGACGGCTTGTGGGTGGTCCAGCAGTGCAGACTCCAGCAACTTATGCTGGTCTGTGGTGAGGAAGATTTCCTGGGCTGTCGGCATGACTCATCAAACGACAGGTAAGGCCACCCCGTCAATTCTGTGCTGCCATCTTACGCTAGGCATTCCACTCTTTGATGACTCTGCCGGACACATCCGTAAGCCGGAAGTCGCGACCGCTGAAGCGATGGGTGAGCTTGAGATGATCAAAGCCGAACTGGTTCAGCATCGTGGCATGGAAGTCGTGGAGATCGACGGGATCACGGACGATGCCCCAGCCGATCTCATCCGTCTCGCCATAGGTCAGACCGCCTTTCAGCCCACCGCCAGCTGCGAGCATGGTGAAGGCGAAGGGATGATGATCGCGGCCCGTCGCATCGGGATTGCCGCCTCGGTTTTCGCCGAGAGGCGTGCGACCAAACTCGCTGCCGAAGACGACCATGGTGTCATCCAGCAAGCCGCGTTGTTTGAGATCCGTCAAAAGCGCCGCGATGGGTTGATCGGCCATGCCAGCGTTGTAGGCGAGCTCATTGTCGAGGTTCGAGTGATGATCCCACGAGGCGTGCATGATGCTGACGAAGCGAACGCCGCGCTCCACGAGTCGGCGGGCGAGCAGGCAGTTGGTGGCGAAGGCTTTGTATTGGCCAGGACCACCGCCGCGTGAGGCTTTGATCTGTGCATCGGCGCGGTTCACGCCATACATCTCCAGTGTCTTGGCATCCTCGTCCTTGAGGTCGATCAGCTCAGGCGCAGCGGCTTGCATTCGGAAGGCGAGCTCATAAGCGGCGATGCGGCTGGCGATCTCAGGGTCGCGGAACTGATCGTAGCGGCTTTGATTCAGCTCCATCAAGGCATCGAGACCTTTGCGTTGCAGCGCCATGGGGATGCCGGGCGGGTTTTTCAGATTCAAAACAGGCTCGCCCTGGTTGCGGAAAAGCACGCCTGCATACGACGATGGCAAAAAGCCACTCTGCCAGAGTGAGGCTCCACCGCTGGTTCCGCGTCCAGCACTGAGCACGACGTAGCCGGGCAGATTCTTCGACATGCTGCCGAGGCCGTAATTGAGCCATGAACCGACAGTCGGCAGGCCAAACTGGGCGCGTCCGCAGTGCAGCACGAGCTGGCCGGGATGGTGATTGAATTGATCCGTGTGAAGGGAGCGAATCATGAGCCAGTCATCGGCATGCTTTGCCATGTGAGGTAGCAGATCGCTGAACTCCATGCCGCTCTGGCCGTGCTTTTTAAAGACGCGCTTCGATCCCATGAGGCGCGCGGTCTCTTTGCGGATGAAGGCAAAGCGCACGTTCTTTGTCATGCTATCCGGCAGCGGCTGTCCGTTGAGTTCGTTGAGCTTCGGCTTCGGATCGAAGAGATCCATCTGGCTCGGCCCGCCCTCCATGAAGATGAAAATGCAGTTCTTCGCCTTCGCCGGGAAATGCGGCTCGCGTGGCTGAAGCGGATCGGCATTCGCCACGGTGTCCGCCGTGAGGATGCCCTCCTGCGCCAGCAGCGCCCCGAGGCCCATCATGCCGACGCCATTCGCGCTTGTGGTCAGGAACTCACGGCGGGTTTGCAGGATCTGGTGTTCGATGGGGTTCATTCGGGCTTTGGCATCCAACGTGGCAGGGCAGGGTGGTTTTGCCTGCGCGGGCTGTTTTGTCTGCGATGACCTGATCTGCTGTCCGGTGTTTCTCAGCCCGCCGTCAGCCGCGTACGCCTGACGCGGACCAGTACGATCATGACAGACACCATCATCAGGAGAGCTAGAGAAGAGTTCGATCGGAAGCCCAGTTCGTGGCTGTCATGGAGAGGTAAAGTAGGGCTAAACGACTGAGAATCAGGCTCCGTCGGGATTTCTGCACCTCTATCCGAGCCAAATGTAGGAGAGATTCCCGTCATGAAGTTCACCTTTTCCAGACTCGTTGATGGGCTGCCCGAATGCAAAAAGCCCCCTGATATCAGTGGCTTGCTGTTTGCAGCCAAAGCCAGCAATTCTGATTCCCAGACTTCAGCGTGATGGCCGATTCTATGGATCATCACGCTGGTCGGACCATACATGCCTGGCATGGTTTCATTCTGCATTGCATCGAATGAGAAACCGCATTTTTCCAGTAACTCATGGGAGTGGTATTCAAGTTGAGAATTGAGGAAGCTTGGCCCGCCTGAAATAAACTCCTGGCCGCATGAGATTACTGGCTTTGTGAGAAGAGATGAGTCTGCTGGGTAGAAGGTGTGAAAGACCTGGGGCCAAGAAGATGAGGTGCCTACTTGACCGCAGTAGCTGGAGCCAAGCATGGCTAGGACGACAAAAGCAGGTGTCAGAAAGGAAATGGGCCGCATGGCAAAGGGCTTCTAATTTATGACTTTTGTGATCCAAGCTTCTGTGGGATGCGCTGCGTATGGAAAATATAGCGTAGATTGAAGTGGGCAATCTGATTGTTATCAAAATTGACGTTCTATTCATTATTGAGGCTCGCTCATGCGAGTTTGGGGTTGGCCCTGTCGCCCGATTGCGTCTTTGCAGGAACTTGCCAATGCTCACGCTGAACTTATGTCTCCTGCCGAACGAATCTCCTTCTTGCGCCAGTCCATGCCTTCCGAGGGGATGTTCAGGGACAAGGAGTGGGTGCTCTCTCCCGAGGCTTTTCCATTAGATGTCGCTACTCTATCGCTGATCGAGGCCCTCGGTCCAGCGCTTCGGGCCTTTCAGCGGGCCTGCAATGAACTCTATTTTACCAGCCTCGGGCGGCCTGATCTCGCCTGGGTCGCGGGGCTGCTGGATCAGGGCAAACCTGCCCGCGTGATCCAGCTCGGTCGCCATGAACGCTGGCGGGTTGATTTGCCAGGTGTTCTGCGTCCCGACCTGGTACTCACCGAGGAGGGGGTGGCCATCTCCGAGCTTGATTCCATCCCTGGGGGCATGGGTTTGACTGGCTGGCTGGGCGGAACCTATGCCTCGATGGGTCAAAGCGTGGTCGGGGGTGCCGATGGCATGATCTCGGGCTTCGCGGCTGCTTTTCCGCAGGAGGACATCCTCATTTCCCGCGAGTCAGGTGACTACCAGCCGGAAATGGAATGGCTGATGGACAAGGTCAACGAGCGGCAGGGAGGAATGCTGCGCCGGGTGCTGAACCCTTGGAATCTAACCCCCAACGAGCTTCACGGCAGCAGCATCTATCGGTTCTTCGAACTCTTCGATCTCGATCACGTCGATCTCTCTTTCGAGATGCTGCGCATGGCCGAGCAGGGTGAGATTCAGTTCACCCCGCCGCTCAAGGCTTTTCTCGAAGAGAAGCTCTGGCTCGTCCTCTTTTGGTCGCCACAGCTTCAGGACTTCTGGAACTTCGCGCTGAGCACCGAACATCTGGCGCTTCTGAAGCGTTGCATCCCTGAAGGCTGGGTCGTTGACCCAGCCCCGCGGCCGCCTCACGCCGTGCTTCCGGGTCTCGATGTTCATTCGTGGGAGGAGGTGAGGCGCTTCGGTGGCAGGCAGCGTGAACTCGTGCTGAAGATCAGCGGCTTCTCCGAGATTGGATGGGGGTCCCGCAGTGTCTCCATCGGTCATGATTTATCTCAGGAGGAATGGGCGCGTGTGCTGGATGAAGCGCTTGCGAGCTTTTCCAGTCATCCCTTTGTGCTTCAGCGTTTTCACAAGGCCAAGGTCGTGAACCATCCCGCCTGGAATGACGAACGCCAGGAGACTGCAATGATGAAATCCCGCGTCCGTCTCTGCCCCTACTACTTCGTTCCGCAAGGCACGGAGGAAACCCTGCTGGGCGGAGTGCTCGCCACGGTCTGCCCGGCCGATAAAAAGATCCTTCATGGCATGAAGGACGCCATGATGTTGCCCTGCGTCTGAGTTTTCATTTTGAGACAAGTCGCTGCTGGCGAGCTTCTCAAACTTGAGACTCTTGAAGGGGATGTGTTCTCAAAATTATGAAAAGCCTCATTGTCTCATGGTGATAATTATCATAAAATACACCATTAACTGCCATGAAGCTCACAAGCCTGAACAACTCATCCAGCAATTGCCTCCGCATAGGCTTCAGCCTGTTCGAAATGTTGATCGTGGTTTCCATCCTCGGAATCCTGCTCACTCTGGCGCTGCCTGCTTTCAGCAGTACCCAGGCCACGGAAGAGGTTACTCACCAAAGAAATGCTCAGACGATCTGCTCTCTGGCCATGGCAGCAAACGCGGCAGGAGTCGCTATCGCGTCCGGCGCATCCGATGTTTCTGAGATTTTGAAGCGGTTGTCCGATGGAGTCAGCGTCACCCGTGGCCCGCTGACCGGACGCATCATCAAAATGCCCGCCATGAGTCCCTACCTCCTCTCGGGAGCCAGCCAGTACATCAGCCTCAGTCAGGATGGTGAGCTGATCTATGACTCCAAAGGCTCGAATATGCGCAGCCTTTAGTGGCTTCATGTCGTGCGATGCATTGGCTATTTTAATGGCCCACTGATCACCGGGGGCTTTTCTTTTGGCCGAGCATGGCAGGGCTGCCTTGCCGAGTCGCTGGCTCTGGGTAGCGTGCTACGAATGACCAGTCCGCTTCCTGTCTCACCTCTCCACCAAACCATCATCGTCATGGGAGTCTGTGGCTGTGGGAAAACCCTGATCGGCACGAAGATTGCAGAGCGACTGGGCGGGGTTTTTGAGGATGCGGACCACTTTCACTCCGCAGCGAACAAAACCAAGATGAACCAGGGAATCCCCCTGACTGACGAGGACCGCTGGCCTTGGTATGCCGCCCTGCGGGCCAGGATCGAGGAGATGCGCGGGCAGACGCCTGTGTATGTCCTGGCATGTTCAGCCCTGAAATCTGTGTATCGTGAAAAGCTGCGCGCCGGGGATGACTCCGGCACGCTGGTCTTCGTGCATCTGCGCGGAAGTCACGAACTCATCTTCAGCCGCATGTCCGCCCGCGAAGGCCATTACATGCCTGTGACCTTGCTCGACAGCCAGTTCGCCATCCTCGAAGAGACGCCTGATCTGATCGCCGTCTCCATCGAAGGCACGCCGGATGAGATTACAGAGGCGGCTCTGACTCGCCTGCGCTAGACGATCCACGCGCAAGAATTGCACTTTGCGGCATGGGTTTGACGCTGGCTCCATCACGCCGTTAGCGTGCCCACATGGACGCCCAACCTCTCCGCACCTCCGTCATCGGCAGTTACCCTTTCCCCGGCTGGCTGGAGTTTGCCGCACGGCATCTCGACCAGTTCGGAAGTGCGGATCTGAACGAGATGCAGGATGATGCTACCATGGTCGCTATTCAGGACCAGATCGCCGCTGGACTCGATGTGATCACGGATGGCGAGCAGACGCGTTTCGATTTTAATCTTTCGTTTTATGGCTTCATCGAAGGCATCGCCCTCGAGCCCGCCAGCCCGCGCCGCTTTGGGCCGCCGGCCCATGATCAGCGTGGCAAACATGAAATCGTGGGAGAGTTACATGCACCTCGCGGACTTGGCGCGGTGGAGGAATACCTGCGTCTGAAGCGCCTCGCCGGGCACACGGGTAGAAGATTAAAAGTCAGTGTCCCGGGCCCCTACACGCTGAGTGGACGCCTCGCGCCGAATGCCCAGTACCAGGACCGCTACGCCATTACGGAGGCGCTGCTGCCCATCGTGCGGAAAGAGATCGCCGACCTCGTCGCTGCTGGTGCGGAGGAAATCTGCGTCGATGAGCCGAGCATGAGCTGTTATGGCTTCCGGGAGGACACCCGACGCTTCGTGGACATCTTCAATCGCACGGTGGAAGGCGGTTATGGCAAGGCCCGCATCTGCACGCACCTCTGCTTTGGCAATTTCAAAGGCCACCCCGTCGGCTACCGCAAATATGCCCCGCTATTCCCCGCTTTCTTCGATCTGCATTGCGATGAAGTTCATGTCGAGATGGCGAATCGCGAGTATGCCGAACTGGAGATCATCGGCCAGATCGCCCAGCGCAGCGACGTGGCCGTGGGCATCATCGACGTCAAAAGCTACTACATCGAGAGTCCACAGAACATCGCTGATGCTGTCAGTGCTTGTCTCAATCATGCTCCGGCGAATCGTCTCGTCTTCGCCCCCGACTGTGGTTTGAGTCAAACCGCCCGCTGGGCCGCGAAACAAAAGCTCGTGAACATGGTTGCTGGTGTGGAGATGGTGCGGAAGACCCTCTGATCACTCCACCACTCGGCGCACCACCTCTGAGCCATCCACCACAGAGTCCGGCGGATGCATGAGCAGTGACATGCCCGGCTCCAGCCCGCTGAGCACTTCGGCCATTTTGCCATCCGTGTGACCGATCTGCACGGTCACTTTCTCCGCTTTGCTCTCTTTCAGCACAAAGGTCTTCCACTCTGCACCCTCCCGGAAAAGGCTGCCGCCAGGGGCCAGCATCACGTCTCCGTCATGCCAGACGGCCACGCGCACCTCCACGCGATAGCGATCTCCTAGCACCTTTGCCTCAGGGGGCAGGGGATCGAGATCACTCAGCACGATGACGCGCTGCTCCTCCACGCCGAGTGCCGAGACTTTTGTAAATGCGGCTGGCTCCACCCGGCGGACGCGTGCCTTCAGTGGCACATCACCGCCCCATTGATCCACCAGCACTTCAGCGCCCGGCTTCATGCCCACGGCATCGCGGGAGAGGATCTCCGCCTCGATCTCCAAGTCAGCCGGATCTCCGATCTCCAGGATCGGTGTGCCGGGTGTGACCATCATGGCGCTCTCCTGCTGCACTTTTAAGACACGGCCGCTTACCGGGGCCTTCAGTTCGACCACCGCGCCACTGCCAGCAGAGGTCAAAGAGAGCAGCGCCGCCTTTGCCTGAGCCAGTTCATAGTCCGCCACCTTCAGGGCGAACTCGCCCGCCCGCACCTCCCTCTCGCGCATCTTTGCCTCCAGTTCGATGTTGTCCCGATCCGTCACCGAGATGCTGCCTTCACCGATATTCTTTTTCACACGATTCCAGTTCGCCTGGGCATACTGAGCCGTGGTGCGTGCCATTTCCAGCATCTCCTCTGCGCGACTGCGCGCCGCCTCGGCACCCTGAATCCGTGCCTCCGCCTGCGCCTGAGTTCTCGCATCCAGCAGCGGTGCCAGGCCAGGCTCGACCACCGTCAGCAGCGTCTCGCCCGCCTTCACCTCATCACCGGCTTTCAGGGTCACCCTCCGCATGTTTCCAGCCACCGGAGCCGCGACGATGTAACGGTTGCGGATGCGTGTCTTGCCTTCCTCCACCACATGCACCGTCAGGGCGCCGCGAGTCACCTCCGCCGTCTCCACTGGGATCGGTTTGGGCTTCAAACCATAGCCTGCTAGCGCGAGGAGCCCGATCCCCAAACCCCAAAGCAGCAGCTTCCGCAAGACTCCACGAGGAGCCGTCTTCTTCTTTGCCTCCCAAGGTGGGGTCGCTGCGCTTTCCATATTTCCTGCCTCTAGCTCGGCTGTGGCGAAATCTCAACCTCGGAGAGCCGCTCATCATTTTGAATCAGGCACGGAGAGGAAATCGAGTTCATTTTCGTTGTCTAGGCAGACACCTTCGTTCGCGATCATCCATGCATACACTTCACTCTCTTCAGCGCAGGGCCTTTCTGGGCAAAACCTCCCAAGGGCTGGGAGCCCTGGCTCTCGCCTCTCTGCTGAAGCCTGCATCATCCGCCCCCATGCAGGGCATCCTCGGTACACTGCCTCTGAAGCAGAAGGCGAAGCGTGTGATCTGGCTCACGATGGCAGGTGGTCCATCGCATCTGGAGACTTTCGATCCCAAGCCAAAGCTCGCCGAGATGCATGGCAAGCCGATGCCGGAATCCTTCACCAAAGGTCAGCAGCTCGCGCAGCTTCAGGGTAAGCCGCTGACCTGTTTCGGACCTCAGCACAGCTTCACAAAGTTCGGCAGGAATCAGATCGAGATCTGCTCGCTCTTCCCAGAGATTGGCAGCGTGATCGAGGACATCTGTCTGATCCGCAGCATGACGACGGATGCGATCAATCACGATCCGGCGCACATGTTCATGAACACCGGTTCACAGATCGCCGGACGCCCGAGCATGGGGTCATGGATCACTTATGGACTTGGCGCTGAGGCTGGCGACCTGCCCGGGTTCGTCGTTTTGACCTCGTTGGGTCAGGGCGGGCAGAACCAGCCCATCGCCGCGCGCCAGTGGAGCAGCGGCTTTTTGCCCTCGAAGTATCAAGGCGTGCAGCTTCGCGCCAAAGGTGATCCCGTGCTTTATCTCACGAACCCGAACGGCGTCACACGAGATCGACAAGGAGCCGACGTAGCCGCCATCAATGTGATTAACAAACAGCACGATGCTCTCGTCGATGATCCCGAGATCTCCACACGCATCGCGCAGTATGAGATGGCTTTCCAGATGCAGGCCAGTGTGCCCGACTTGATGGATGTCAGCGCCGAAGGAGCCAAAACGCTCGAACTCTATGGCTGCCAGCCCGGCGATGGCTCCTTCGCCGCAAACTGCCTCCTCGCACGTCGTCTCGCGGAGCGCGGCACGCGCTTCATTCAGCTCTATCACAAGGACTGGGACCACCACGGTGGCGTAAAGCTTGGCGTGGAGCAGAAGGCGAAAGAGATCGACCGCGCCTGCAAAGCGCTGATCGTGGATTTGAAACAGCGCGGCATGTTGGAGGAGACGCTCATTGTCTGGGCTGGCGAATTTGGCCGCACGCCAATGTCGCAGGGCGGCAGCGGGCGGGATCACCACAACAAGGCCATGTCCGTCTGGATGGCGGGCGCTGGCATCCAAGGCGGCATCGTCCATGGAGCGACGGATGATCTCGGCTATGCCGCCGTGGAGAAGATCACCACCGTCCACGACATCCACGCGACGATGCTCCATCAGCTCGGCATCAAGCATGATGCCTTCAGTTTCAAGTTCCAGGGGCTGGATGCCAAGCTCAGCGGTGTGGAGGGCGCCAAGGTGATCAAGGACATCCTCACCTGAGGTCCTGGAGAAACTAGGGCCGCGTGATTTCCACCCGATAAAATTTTCTCGCTCCTGTGGCGCTCGTGTCAGTGACGGTACGGACAGTGGCGGCATCGCTGGTGGTGAATGTGGTCAGCGGCAGCCAGCTCGGCGCGAGCAGGGT
Source organism: uncultured Prosthecobacter sp. (assembly GCA_964390165.1). Taxonomy (GTDB): domain Bacteria; phylum Verrucomicrobiota; class Verrucomicrobiia; order Verrucomicrobiales; family Verrucomicrobiaceae; genus Prosthecobacter. The sequence goes on from CAYMHJ010000071.1 coordinate 21,707, forward strand.
CGTGCCAGTCTGCACCGTGTAGGTGCGGTCATTGAAACGGGGAGAGAAGATGATGCGCTTCTGGTTTGGCTGACCTGGGACGGAGGCGGCTTCGATTCGGAAATAGGAGTTCGCATTGGTAGGTACGATGCCGGCGGTGAACTCGAAAAGGTTGTTTTGCCCATCAAAATCAGGATCGAAGGTGGGGGCGGCGTTGGAATTGGGTGGAAGGCCGAAGTATTGGACCTGCCAGTCGTCGTGGATGCCATCCGCCGCATAGCTGCCGAAGTTGTCTGGCAAGGTGTTGAGCACGGTGAGCGTGATGGTGTCGGTGAGGCTCTGGTAGGTGCCCTGGGCGATGGCGGCGCTGTCCTGATACACAGCGGCGGCGGTGGCCAACCCATTGGTGCTGATGCCAGAGAGAGGGCCACTTTGGACACTCCAGGTGATGCTGGTGGCATCGAGCGGCTGGGTGCTGAGATCGTCGAAGATGAGGGTGCCGCTGAGCTGTCTCGTGCCACTTTCGTTGACGGTTAAAGGCGAGGCGCTGAGTTCGATGGAGGTGGCGATGGCATCGGCGAGCTGGCCTGCGAAGCCACTGCGCAGGGTGTAGGCAGCGCTGGTGCCGTGACCGCCGGGCATGGCGGAGGGGTTTAGGGTGTAGTTCGTGCTGGTGCCGGGCTGACCGCCGTGGTCGAGGGCTTCGGGGGCCAGGGTGTAGTTGGCACTCGAGCCTGCTTGGAGGGATGGGTGAGTCAGTGTGCTGGCGAGGAGAATGACGAATGACGAAATCCGAATAACGAAGGAATGACGAAGCACGAAGGGCGAGGTGGTTTTCATCACGTCTTGGGGTGCGGGTTCAGGCATTCGAGGTTATTTCGTCATTCGGGCTTACTCATTCGTCATTTCTGCAAAGCTGCCTCGATGCGCTTGATCCTGGCTTCCTGCTCCGCGAGTTGCTTTTTGAGCTTCTCGTTCTCTTTGGCAAGCTCCTGCACGGCTGCGGCGCTGTAGATGGTGAGCGGATAGGTATCGACCTGGAGAATGGGGCTGCCGTCGGGCAGGGTTTCGCCGCTGCTTTTCACGTCCTCAGGGAAAACCTCGGCAAACTCCTGGGCGATGACGTTGAGGTAGCGTTTGTCTTCGATGCCAGGATGGGCGGCGATGTAGTCGGCGGTGTAGTTGAAATCGACCAGGCGGACTTTGGAGAGTTTTTCGACGGCACCGGTGATGGGTTTGACCTTGTCTTTGATGCGGCGGTCGGAGTTGGCGAGCCAGTTGCCTGCGGTGGTTTTGCTGGCCTGGCCTTCGACTTCGAGGGCGTTGGCGGCAGGGGCGCGCCTAATGCCGACTTTGCCGGTGAAGACGTTGTCTTGATCGAGTCGTGCGACCTGGGCGGGAATCAAATCAGCACGCAGGGCGAGGGCGTGGCTCGGTCCCGCAGCGATAGCGGTGACATTGACTGCGGCGGCAGGAATGACGGTCTGGCCATCGGTGTTGTCTCCCCAGGCGATGAGGGTGCCGTCGTTTTTCAGGGCCAGGCTGTAGGCGTAACCTCCGGCGATTTTTGAGACACCGGTCAGTCCTGGAGGCACGTCGATCTGCCCGCCAGTCTCCCAGCCCCAGGCGACCACGGTGCCGTCACTCTTCACGGCGAGGCTGTGGAAGGCTCCGGCGGCGATGGCGACGACGTTGGTTAAGTCG
>CAYMHJ010000072.1:0-23321 GCA_964390165.1 uncultured Prosthecobacter sp.
CGATGGTGCCACGGTCATTCTTGAGGCCGTTCTTGGACTCGATGGAGATGGGGGCGTCCACAGACTTCTGATTCATGTCTGGCGTGAAGCCACCACCCTGGATCATGAAGCCGGGGATGCAGCGGTGGAAGATGGTGCCAGAATAGTGGCCTTTTTTGACATACTTAACGAAGTTCTCAACGGTGATCGGCGCTTTAACGTTATCCAGTTCTAGCTCGATGGTTCCCTTGCTGGTTTCGATGACTACATTCACAATTTTTCGGGGTTCTTGCATAGGTTTTGTCTCCTCATGAGGCTGATTACATCCGGTCAGACCGGCAAACGAGATGACGAGAGCGGCTAAAGTCGGTAATTGTTTTTTCATGTCGGGGATGGGTAGGGGTGATGTGAGTCTGGAAGGCTCGGATTGCAATACGCTTTTGGGGCGAAAACTTGTCGTGTTGTTGATCACTCGACGATGTAAACGATGCGCCCGCAGCTCTCGCACTGGGCCAGCACTTCACCAGCGCGCGCAGCCTGCAAGGTGCCCGAGACGACTTTCATGTGGCAGCCGCCGCAGACTCCGTTTCTGAGTGCGACGACTCCAGAGTCACCCTTTTTGGTAAAGATGCGCTGGTAGAGGGACACGGTGGCCGGATCGAGCGGGGCGACGATCTCGGCGCGTTCGGCTTCGACTTCAGCGAGGCGCTTCTTCACCCCTTCCATGCGCTCGGCGAGCTGCTTGAGTTCTTCATTCACACGACTCTGGGTGAGTCCGAGCTTGCCCTGCGCTTCTTTGAGCACGGCTTTGGCGGCTTCGAGTTCCTCCATGAAGCCGATCTCCTTATCTTCCAGCGAGTGGACATCGGCCTCGTAGCGTTTGATCTCGACCCCGAGTGCCTGGAACTCATCATTCTTGCGGGTTTCGAACTGCTGATCGTTGAGGCGCTTGATGGTGTTTTGTCGCGTCTGGATGTCCAGCTCCACGCCTTTTATCTTCACCTCGACCTCCTTTGCCTTCAGCGAGGCTGCCTCGACAGCGGCGGTATCCCCCGCGAGCTGGGCTTTGGCGGCGGCCTCATGTTTGGGCACGTCTTTGAGGTCTTTCTTGAGCGCATTGATGCGCTGGTCACGTTCTTGGAGCTGGAGGAGTTTCGGAATCTCGGGGTGCATGTGCGTGCATGATGGCGCAGGGCACGGTGGAAAGGCAATTCCTGTTTCGTGAATCAACGCCTCGACTTGCCCTTCGCCCTGCCGCTGGTGCTCATCTTGGCTTTAGGGTCTTTGCCTCGGACGCTCATGCGGAAGGGCACGCCGGGGGCGGGCCATTCGCTGCGGATCACGGTTTCGAGGAAGCGCATGTAGCCTTCCGTCATCTTCGCGGCACGGTTGGCAAAGAGGATGAAGTGCGGCACGGGCACCTGATCCCCCTCATGCGTGTCGGCAAGCTGCGTGACGTAGAGGAGCTTGAAGGTGTGGGGGCTGCGGCCGAGCGGGCCGGGTGTGTCCTCGATGGCTTTGTGAAGCAGGCGGTTCAGCACGCCGGTGCCGATGCGTGTCTGCGCGCCTTTGCGTACTTCCTCGATTTGTACGAAGAGCTTGCCGATGTTTTCTTTGTCCTTTGCCGAGGTGGCTACGAGCGGAGCGTAGTGGAGAAAGAAAAACTCACGGCCCATGGTTTCCTTCAGTTCCTCCAGGCGGTCCTTTTGCTTCGCTGTGGGGTGGAAGAGATCGAACTTGTTCATCACGAGGATGCAGGGCTTGCGCTCCTCAAGGATCATTTGGGCGATCTTACGGTCCTGCATCTTGGCACCGTCGGCACAATCAATGACAAGGAGGCAGATATCCGCGCGCTTGATGGCCTGGTAGCTGCGCTGGATGGAGAAGATCTCCACGTCGTCGTCCACTTTGGACTGTCGGCGAATACCGGCGGTGTCGATGAGCTGGTAGCGCTTGCCATTGTAGGTGCAGTGGATGTCCAGGCTGTCACGCGTGGTGCCGGCGACCTCGCTGACGATGGCGCGCTCCTGGCCGAGCACGGCATTAACGAGGGAGGACTTGCCAGCATTTGGCCGTCCGACGATGGCGAGCTTCAGAGGTCGGGCGGCGTGTTTGGCATCGCTCTCTTCGTCGCTGAGCTCCACCTGCTCTTTGAGATCGAGGCGCTCGGAGATGATGTCCACGAGGTTGTCGATGCCGTAGCCATGCACAGCGCTGACCTCGGCCATCTCGTTGAAGCCAAGTTTGGAAAATTCGCTGGAACTGAGACGACGCTTCTCGGAGTCGGCCTTGTTGCAGACGAGCACGACGTGCTTCTTGGTCCTGCGCAGCATGTTTGCCAAAGTGAGGTCGATGGGCGTGATGCCCTCCACCACATCTACGACGAAGAGCAGAAGGTCCGCCACATCGAGCGCGATGCTGGCCTCCACCTGCACCTGGGCGGTGAGCACGTCCTCGGTGTTGGCGCCGATGCCGCCGGTGTCCATGATCTGGAAGACCTGCACGCCGCGCCTGCACTCGGCGGTGATGCGGTCACGGGTCACCCCGGCCAGATCGTGGACGATGGAGATGTTCATGCCTGCGAGGCGGTTAAAGAGGGCGGATTTGCCCACATTCGGGCGGCCTACGATGGCGACGGTTTTCATTTTCTGACTTCGGAACGGGTTTGGTTGGCCTGCACTTCGATGGCTGCGGACGAAAGTCAACCACTGGAGCCTCAGGCGATGGTGGCAAGCCCGCAGGGATGGCAATGGGAAGGAAAATGCAGCAGGGCTGAAATTACTCTTGTCCGCAGCCCGGCTTGTACGCAGACTGAAATTCCCCCCAACCACCGTGGTTATGAAAGCGCTCCCTCCTCATTGTATCGTCGTCGCCCTGCTTCTCAGCCTGCCCCTGATCGCCACCGCAGAAATGCGCAAATGGACCAGCAAGGCTGGAACATCCCTCGAAGCGGAGATGACCGGCGTGGATGTGACTGCGCGCACGGTTACTTTAAAAAAGGCCGATGGTTCGACCATCACGATCCCCATCGATGCCCTGGGGGATGCCGACAAAGCCTACGCCGCCGCAGAATGGAAGAAGATGCAGGCCATGCCTGCCGCATCTGCGCCCGTCCCTGCGGCACCTGTTCCCGCCGCCCCAGGTGCGCCTGCCGCGCCTCCTGTTCCAGCTCCGGCTGCTCCTGCGGCCAGCTCCAAACCCGCACCTCCACGCCCTGCCCTCACCGTCATCCCGGCCAAGAGCTTCAAGGCTCCGAACAGCGCCGACTACATCAGCCGGACACTCAAAGTGCGCCCACGTCTCATCCATGCCCAGCCAGGCTGGACCCACCTGAAGGGACTCATCACCACGGATCCACTCTTTGCCAAAATGGTGGCGAACCTGAAGGCAGGTGCGGAAAAACTCCTCGAAGCGCCCGAGCTCACCCGCGTCTTCGGTGAGGTTCAGGGCACAAACACACCTGGCTCCCAGGCACTCTTCCGCATGGCCACCCTCGGCACTCTGCATTTCCTCGATGGTGACCCTCGCTGGAAAGAGCGCGGCGTGCGTGAGATGATCGCCATCACCGACCCGGCCACCTTTCAAAACTGGTATGTCGATGAACCGGCCGTCACTGCCGACTTCCTCATCGCCGCCTGCCTCGGTTACGACTACTTTAAAGACGGCTTCACTGAGAAGCAGCTCGTTGATGTGAAGACCTACATACTGGAAAAAGGCATCGGCGCTTTGGCCGCGCACATCAAAGGCGAGCCAGTGCCCGCCTCTGCTCGTGGCAAGGCAGCCGGTGTCGAAGACGCCCCCAAGGCCAAGACTCCCCCCAAAGCACCCACCAAGAAGGCTGGCGAAGAAGATCCCGACGCCGAGCACATGACGATGGCTTCCGCCCTGCTCATCGCTGCCATTTGCTTCTCGGATGATGATCCTGGGGCGGCTCGTCAGGCTGTGGATGGCTCGGCAAAGGTTTTCGGCAAGGGCATGACCCAGTTTGCCCCAGCGGGCATCTGGCCGGAGGGCTTGGAGGCAGGCGACATCGTCCTCGATTATGCAGCCATGCTGCTTCAGACCTTGAAGGCCAATACCGGAAGCGACTTCGGCTTCAGCATGATCGAGGGACTGCCACAGGCCGGACTGGCGCGCGTTCACCTCGTCGGCCCCTTCGGCAGCCTTTTTAACTACGGAGACAGTGACAGCACCAGCCTGCCCCGCCCCTGGGTGACGACCTGGCTCGCCAGCCAGCACGGGAATTTCGGATCGAAGGCGCTCACTGCCGGGGCCGCCCCGGCCGCGAACTCCGCCAACCTCAGTCTCACCGGTCACATCCTTTATTACACCCCCTATGCCGCCGGTGACAGCACGGCAGAGACACTCGATTACGGCTTCGCTGGAGGTCAGGTCGCCGCGCTCCGCTCCGCCTGGGACCGGGCTGCCTATTACGTTGCCATGAAAGGGGGGGACAACAGCATCCCCACGTCTCAGCTTGATCTAGGCACCTTCATTCTCGAAGTCGCTGGCAAGCGCTGGGGCATCGAGCTCGGCGCGGAAAGTGACCGCGCCCCCGGCTTCGAGCCAAAGGCAGCTAACCGTAACGGACGCTACCAGCTTTACCGCGAAGGAACACCCGGCCAAAATACTCTCGAAATCGGTCAGGAAGAAGAACCCCCGGCTGCCAAAAAAGGCGCCCCACCACCCAAGCCTGTCATCAGCACTAATCAGAGCCTCGATGGCAAATCGGCGCTCCTTTTCGTCAAAAGCAGCCCCGAAGTCGGCATGGCGGCTCTCGATCTCAAAGATCCCTACTCCAAATCGGCCAAAGAAGCTTATCGCGGTGCTCTCATGGTCCGCAGCCCCAAGCCCTACGTCGTCATCCAGGATGACCTCATCATCAAGAACACCACCAACGTCACCTGGAAGATGCACACTCGTGCAGAAGTTGCTGTCGATGGCACCAGCGCCACACTCACCGACCAAAATCAGAAGCTCCATGCCGTGCTTCTCTCCCCGCCAGGTGCTACCTTCATGACGGAAACCGTCCCTGAGCCGACCAATGATCAGATCAAAAAATTCACCAACATTCGTGTTCTCAAAGTCGCTCTTCCAGAGACCAAAGGGCCGCAGACCATCAGCATCGCCTTCGCCCTGAATGAGCCTCCGCCAGCGCATCCCGTGAAGCCGATCATCGAGTGGCCAGGGAAGAAGTAGTGTTTGTGTCCTCCTTTCCACCTTTGAGCGGCCATGACACACGATGGGACAGGTGGCGCTGATGGGAGGCATAGGAGGTATGGGAAGCATGTGCCAAGACAAGGCCGCCCGCCGAGCAGGACCGGCTCCCATTCCTCCTATTCTTCCTCTCACGCCCATCCCATGCCGAAGCCCAGCGCCCCAACCCAAAAAGGCAAAGATGGTGAGAACAGGTATGATAAAACGCTACTCTACTCCAATGCACCACGCACTCTGCCACCATGAAACACCTCCTCCTTACTCTCGCTTTCCTCACCGCACCCCTCTTTGCGGATACCCAGGAGCCCGCCTCCTTCTCCGGGGATTTCGTCATCAAGGCCAGCTACCGCTACCTGCTCAGCAAGCCGGAGGGGTATGAGGCAGGTTTTGAGAAAAAGTGGCCGCTCGTGCTCTTCCTCCATGGCTCTGGCGAGCGCGGCACAGATCTCGAAGTTCTGAAAAAACATGGCCCGCCCAAGCTCATCGCCGCTGGTCAGAAGTTTCCCGCCGTGATCGCCAGCCTGCAATGCCCGCCGAACGATCTGTGGAATCCTCATGCCGTCAAAGCAGTCACCGACCACCTCGTCAAGACCGAGCGCATCGATGCCTCCCGCGTCTATATCACCGGCCTTAGCATGGGAGGTTTCGGCACCTGGGAGACCGCCTTTGAGTATCCGGACACCTACGCCGCCATCGCCCCCGTCTGCGGTGGCGCAGGCGTCCGCTGGGTCACCGCATCCCGCCTCAAGCATCTGCCTGCCTGGATATTTCATGGTGAAAAAGACGCTGCGGTCCCCGTCGAATACAGTCACAAAATCCACGACGCTTTGCAGAAAATTGGCGCGCCGGTGAAATTGACCATTTATCCCGGAGTCGGGCACGACTCCTGGACTCAGACGTACGATAACCCGGAGTTCTGGGCCTGGCTTTTTGCCCAAAAGAAACTCTGAAGGCAGGACGCAAGTAGGCCGACATGGCGGTATTGGCTGCGTCCTTCATCTTTCCCGCTGGCAATCGGGTGCATCGTGATGGAGAGCAGGGCATGTCGAATACATTCAAAGAACTCGGAATCCCTGGGGACATGATCCGTGGCCTCGAAGAGATGGCCATCGTGAAGCCCACGGAGGTTCAGAAGAAGGTCATCCCTTTCCTGCTGACGGACGGGGGAGATCTCATCGCGCAGGCTCAGACAGGCACGGGCAAGACAGCCGCCTTTGGCCTGCCGCTGCTGACGAAGATGAATCCCAAGCACCGGGACATCCAGGGCCTGGTGCTAGCACCCACGCGCGAACTGGCAAAGCAGATCGGCAAGCAGCTCTTCCGCTTCACGAAATACACCGACAAGATCTTCACGGAAGTGCTGACGGGTGGTGATGACATGGACCGCCAGATCGATGCGATGCGTCGTCCGACCCACATCGTGGTGGCGACTCCGGGGCGTCTTCTCGATTTGATCGAGCGGGATGCACTGACACTGGAACTCGTCCGCTATGTGGTGCTGGATGAAGCGGATGAGATGCTGAGCATGGGCTTCAAGAAGGAGCTGAATGCCATTCTGAAGCTCGCGGCCATGCGCCGGAGCACATGGCTGTTTTCAGCAACCTTCCCGGATGCCATCCAGCAACTTATCAAAGGCTGCATGTCGCCCACCGCACACTCGATTCAGATCGATCAGGCACATGTGGTTAATCCCGACATCGATCACCGCTTTGCCCTCTGCAAACGGGAGGACAAGACGGCCTTTATCGCCTCTTTCCTCAAACGCCAGAAGGAGGGCAGGGGACTGATCTTCTGCCGCACGAAGGCTGGTGCCGTGACGCTGTGTCAGGAACTGATCGCCATGGGGATGCCGGTGGATGTTTTGCAGGGTGATCTGATGCAAAAGGAGCGGGACAAGGTGATGCGCGCCTTTAAAAAGCAGCGCATCCAGTTCGTGGTGGCCACAGATGTCGCGGCCCGTGGCATCGATGTCGAGGGGTTGTCTTTTGTCATTCACCATCAGCTTCCCGAGCAGCTCGAATACTACACCCACCGCAGCGGACGTACGGCGCGTGCTGGCAAGAAAGGCATGTCACTCGCCTTGATCCACCCGAAGGAGCGCTGGCAGCTCACGCAGCTCGAAAAGGAGCTGCATCTGCACTTCCGCGAGTATCGCGGCTAGTGGTTCATGTCAGCAAGGTTGCGGGGTTCCGCTCATGGGTATGGCGAGCCGGGGGGGGTATTACGCTCCCAAAGGTTCTTGCGAGAGGTGCGGAACTCCTGGATCGTCCTGGCGAGGTGTCGGCCCCCTCACCCCGACCCTCTCCCCGGAGAAGGTCATCGTAGTCGCCAGAGATGCACTGCCGGGGAGAGGGGGGCAGAGCGGCGGCCTTTTGGCTCATGGGCATGCCTTTCCGCTGGTAAGCTCTGGATGTCTAAGGATCGTTGCTTGACACTTTACGCGCCCTGCTCTGAGTCCGGCGCTCCCAACCCAGCTCTCCCATGATCTCCCTGCAAAAAATCTTCGGCAAAACCGATGTCTTCTATGATCTGCTCGAAGCCAGCGCCGAAGAAGCGCGTACCAGTGTCCAGGCCCTGGCCAAATTGATCAACCAGACCCCGGCTGACCGCTCAATGGAGGCGCTCATCCTTTCCCGCCAGAAGGACAAGAAGATCACCCAGCAGATCGACGAAGCGCTCTGCCGTACCTTCGTCACCGATCTGGAGCGCGAAGATGTCGAGGCCCTTTCCAATGCGCTCTACAAGATCCCCAAGATCGTCGAAAAGATCGCCGAGCGCATGCTCATCGCCCCGGACCGGCTGAAGGGCGTGGACTTCTCCACCCATCTGAAAATGATGCAGGAGGCCACCGACACCGTCGTCACCATCGTCCAGGAACTGCGCCGCAAGCTGCATCTCGAGCGCGTCAAGGATCTCAGCGCCAAGCTCAACTACATCGAAGGCGAGGCCGACAAGCTCATGGTCGAGATGCTGCGTGATCTGTATTCCGGCAACCACGAGTGCGTCACCGTCATCTTCCTGAAGGACATCTACGACCTCATGGAAAAGGTGTACGACCGCTGTCGCGACGCCGGCAATGTCGTCTCCCACATCGTTCTGAAATACTCCTGAGCATCCGCGCATGACCTCCGCCCTGGTCCTCCTTTTTGTGGTGCTTCTGGTGGTACTCGCCTTCGAGTACATCAACGGCTTTCACGACACCGCCAACGCCATCGCCACCGTCGTCTCCACGAAGGTGCTCACTCCGCGTCAGGCCCTCCTGCTCGCCTCCATCACCAACCTCATCGGAGCCTTTTTTGGTCAAGCCGTAGCGAAGACCATGCACAGCGGACTCATCGATGACAAGGTCGTGGCCGTCAGCACCATCACCATCCTTTGCGCTATGCTTGGCGGCATCGTGTGGAATTTACTGACCTGGTGGTTTGGCATGCCATCCAGTTCCACCCACGCCCTCGTCGGCGGTCTGATCGGTGCTGCCATGGCATCTTCCCCCAAAGCCTGGGACTGGAGCGTGCTCATTTGGTCAAGGGCGAAGATTGACTCCAAGACCGGCCTGCCCACCAGCAGCATGGAAGGCATCTTTCACAAGGTCGTCATCCCCATGATCACCTCACCTTTGCTCGGTCTCACAATTGGCTTCCTCGTCATGGGACTGCTCTTCTGGCTCATCCGCAACTGGCGTCCGCACACTGTCAACACCGTGTTCGGCAGACTTCAGATCATCAGTGCCGGCTACATGGGCTTTGGTCATGGTCTGGCAGATGCACAGAAAACCATGGGTATCATCATGCTTACCCTCTTTGCCTCCACCCAGGCTGGCGAACTCGATTCTCTGCCCGCCTGGCTCGAATTCCTCAAAGTCCCGGACAAAAACGCCTCCATTCCTCCCTGGATCGTCGTCACCTGCGCCCTCACCATGGCTGCAGGCACCTACGCCGGAGGTTGGCGCATCATCAAGACTCTCGGTCATAAGATGGTCAAAATGAAGCCCGTCCACGGCTTCGCCGCCGAGACCACCGCCGCCACCATCCTCGCCGCCACCGGAGCCATGGGCATGCCCGTCAGCACTACCCACACCATCACCACCAGCATCATGGGCGTCGGCGCCGCGCGCCGATGGAACGCCATCGAGTGGAGCCTCGTCGAGCGCATCGTCTGGGCCTGGGTCATGACCATCCCCGCCACCGCCCTGCTCGGCTACGTCTTTTACAAGATCATCGGGTGATTTGCACCTAGCAGGCCAGGTGAGGGTAACTCCATCCTCTTTCGGCCAGGCGTCGGCCCCTCACCACGACCCTCATGGATCTAGCCAGATGTGCGCTGCCGGGGAGAGGGGGCTGCGGCCTGCGCCTCAACCTTGCGGACAAGAGGCACTAGGTGAGCGTCGTCGGGCCACGCTGGAGAACGTGTCCACATAACCAGCCCGGAAGCTCCTCCAGCATCAAAGATAAAAAGAGCTTGGGTGAGTTCCCGCTTGCTCCGTCCAATGAGGTCGGCCATAAGCCGCGCCCTCTTTATGCCCTCCCAAGCCCTCCTCGCTGGCCAAGCATTCCTTGCTGAAAATGCTGCAAAGCCTGATGTCGTCACCACCAAGTCTGGTCTGCAATACCTGATCCTGCGAGAAGGCAGTGGAAAGAGTCCGAGGAAGACGGACACGGTGGTGGTCAACTACCGGGGTACGCTTCTCAATGGAGTCGAGTTTGACAGCAGCTACCTCGCCGGACGCGAGCCCGCTGAGTTTCCTCTGAACCGGGTGATCAAAGGCTGGACAGAAGGTCTCCAGCTCATGAAGGAAGGGGCGAAGTTCCGCTTCTTCATCCCCTCTCACCTTGCCTATGGGACGCGTGGCGCAGGGCTGGACATTGGTCCCGATGAGGCGCTGATCTTCGAGGTGGAGCTGCTGAAGGTGTGGGAAGACTGAATCCCCATCGGTGGATTATGGGACATCTCCAGCCTCGGGAAACCGGGCTTTCGAAACGTCTGCTGCAAGAGTGGGGGTTCACCCCATGGAAGATGCGGAGTGAAGCTCGTAGCATGGGTCCGGTGACACTAACAAAAACGTCATCAAACTAAACAAACCCGACTATGAAAACCCTCTCCATCGCCCTCTTCTCCACCACCACCCTCGCCATGTGCGGACTGCTCCTTCTCGGGAGTCAGAGCCGTGCCGAAGACAATCAAGGCGGACTGACCTCCGCCGAGGTGAAATTCATCAAAAACGCCGCCGCAGACGGCATGGCTGAAGTGAAAATCGCCGGACTCGCCGTGAGGAAGGCCGAAAGCGCCAACGTCAAGGCATTCGCCGAAATGCTCGTCACCGACCACACGAAGGTGAACGAGGAGCTCAAGATGCTCGCAATCAGCAAGAAGGTAGATCTCTCCGCGGTGATCGATCCGAAGGACGCAGGCAACTTCCAGAAGTTGGAAAAATTCAGCGGTGCTGAGTTCGACAAAGAATACCTCGGTGAAGTCGTCAGCAGCCACAAGAAGTGCGTGGATGCCTTTGAAGACATCTCGAAGGATGCCAAGGACGCCGATGTAAAGGTGTTCGCCGACAAAACCCTTCCTGCCCTCAAGGCCCACCACGACAAGGCCAAGGAACTGCATTCCAAGTAACACTACCTGGAAGCGGCGGATGCTTGTCTATTCATTAAGGAGATATTTAGCAGGCATCCGCTGTCACCGGGCCGAGTCCGCCAAAAGCGTGGAGGACCCCCGGCCTTAACTTCTGACAACACGATGACCGTGGCGCTGCCTCCAGCTCCACGGTCATCGTCTTGAAATGTGACTCCTGGCCGCCCATCGGCTGGTCATTGACGGGCTAGATTGAAACATCGGTAGTATCAATATCATCCACGTCGGGTCTTTGGGTAAGTGATGCGGGGTCATGAATGAACTCATCACACTCCCCCTACAGGCAGCAGGCGTGATCCTCGCCGCAGATCTCACCGCCGGACTGATCCATTGGATCGAAGACGCGTATGTTCGTGAAGACACCCCAATCATCGGTGGATGGATCGGCAAACCGAATACGGTCCACCATCATCTGCCCCGCCGGATGACGCGGAATACATGGTGGCAGAGCAACCGGGATCTTTTGCTGGCTATGAGCGCCCTGGTGATCGGTGCGGCCATGCTGGGGAGGCTGAACTGGCAGGTGTGGCTCTTCGCCATCGTCGGCGGCAATGCGAACGAGGTCCACAAGTGGTCCCACCGCACAAGAAAGGAGAACGGGTGGTTGATTACCTGGCTGCAGGATCTGCGGCTGCTGCAAACGCCTCAGCATCATGCGATCCACCACACGAACCCGAAGGACGTGAAGTACTGCCCGATCACGAATGTGCTGAATCCTGTGCTCGATGGTTTGCGGCTCTGGGTTGGCCTGGAATGGTTGCTGGAACATTCAGTAGGACTCAAACGGCAGCCTGACACCTCCGTCCCCGGCCAGGGGACGGCACCAGAGTGGATCAATGAGATGCGCCGAGGCTGATCGAGGGAGTGCGAGACCTCTCCCATCTGCCTTCAGCGCAGCACGCGGACCACCACCTGGCGCACTTTTCCCCCAGTGTTCCAGGTGGCGAATCCGAAAGGCAGGCAGTGGTCGATGAAACCTGGGCGCAGGCCGACTTTTCTGCCTCTGATGTTCACATTCACCATAGGCCGGTCATTGATCCAGGCGCGGATGTCCTCGGGGCGGACCTCGATCCGCACACGATACCACAGCCCGTTTTCGTAGCGCATCTCACCACGCGTGGAGTTTTCATTAGCGTCTGAAAAGTCGATGCTGGAGATGCCTGTCACGGTGCCGCCCCAGCCTCCGAGTACAAAGGTCGCGTGAGCATTGTGACTGGAGACAGGGAATGTGCACATGGCGAAGATGTCGTCTCCCTCCACACGCATGGCCTCATAGCTGATGGAGTAGCTCGTGCCTGGGAGACCGAGTGCGCTCCAGCCGGAGAACTTGCAGCCTGTCATCGGCTGGCCAGAGGACAGAGTGAGTTCGCCATTGCTCACCGCGATACGGCCCTCTTCAGGGATGCCTGACTGCGACCAGAGCGCCGCATTTTCGTGATCCAGCAAATCCCAGACTGCCGGAAGCACTGGCGCGGGACGGCATGAAAAAAGAAGCAGGATGAAAAACAGGGGGAAAGTGCGCACGAACAATGAAAGTGGTACAGCGGAGTAAACTTCCACGAATATATTCTGGCGGAGTTGCTCCAGATTCGGCAAAAGTAACCTCACCCCATGCGCCGAAAACCCTCCGATCACCGTGCCCTGCTTGCCTCCACGATCATCCATGTGCGCAGCCGCAGAGCGATCTCACGATCCACTCTGGCAAAAGCCCTCAACGCCTCGGCCTCCACCCTCGGGCTGTATGTGGATCAGTTGACCGCCATGGGCTACATGACGGAGACAGGACTGGACAAGGCTGGGATCGGGCGTCCCCAGCGTGTGCTCGGGCTTTTGCCTGAGGCAGGCTGGTTCGCTGGTCTGGAATTTAATGCGCATCATGTCCAGGCTGTGAGCGTGGATTTTTCAGGCCACAGACTGGCGGCTGAAGTCATGGAACTGCCGGATCAGCCGGACATGCCCACGGTGCTTCGTGCGCTGGTGGAGACTCTGGAAAAGCTGGCCGCCTCCCGGTCTACACCGCTGCTGGGTATCGGCATCGGTGCGCCCGGACTCGTGGACCGCAAGAAGGGTGTGGCGCGCTACTTCTCCTTTGTGAAGCACTGGAAGGATGTGCCCATCGCGGACATCTTTCGCCAGCGTTTCCGCGTCCCTGCCACCCTGGAAAACAACCTCCGTGTCATCGCTCTCGCCGAGCGTTGGTTCGGGCAGGGAAGTGATCTCACGGACTATGTCGTCTTTGGGCCGCGCAGTGGTTTCGGCATGAGCATCATGCACGATGGCGAGCTTCTGCGTGGAGCACACGAGGTGGCGGGTGAGGTCGGACTCTGGAGCTGGCCTCAGCCGGAGGGCACTCAGGCGATGCATGATCTGCTTTCCGCCACGGCGGTTTATCGGCGCTTTGCCAGACTCGCGGCGGATGCCCCTCTGCCTGGGAACTTACGCGCAGCACTCGCCCAAGCCGCCAGACCGGGATCAGGGGAGTGGAAAAGTGTCGTGCTCGACTTCGCCCGCGTCATCCGCAGCGTGCAACTCCTCGTCGATCCTGAGAAGATCTTCCTGCATGGCCCGCTCACCTCCTTGGGAGAGAGTTTCTGCCAGGAAATTTCAGATCTCGTGACCACACTGCCGCCGCAACTCCCCGATATGAAGATCCAGCTCGTGCCCTCGACTCTCGGCGATGATGCCGGTGCCCTCGGTGCCGCCAGCCTCGCGATGGAAGAGTGGGAACCGCCCGTGTGATCAACTCCGCACCGCACGCAGCGTCTGAGCCGTCCACACCACCGGGTAGAGCCGCTCATGATACCAGAGCCGGGCAAAATACAGGCCGATGGGTGCTGCCGGGAAGTGCGTGCCCTCCTTCGTCGCTGACAAAAGCCAGTCCACTGCCCGTAAAGCGAGCTTCCGGGTTCGCTCATCCCCGCCAAGCAAGGCCCGGGCCGCCACCGCCGTCTCTTCAATCGTCGAGGGTGCGCTCACATCCCCACCGAAGCCACCGTCTGCCTTTTGCTGACTGAGCAGATAGTCGCGACCGCGCTGGATCAGCTCGCTGCACTGCTCCGCCAGCGCTGGCGTGCCCGAGAGGTAACCCACGACCATGGCGGTGCCATAGACCGGGTTCTCTTCGTCCTTCGCGTGCTCATTGCCGAACCAAAGAGGAATCCACGAGCCATCCGCGCGCTGTGTTTTCCGCAGATAGTCCAAAGCATGTCTCGTCGCTGAGATGATGCGGTTTTGCAGCGCCTCAGGCAGCCAAAGCCACCACGCCAGCAGCGCGTGAGCCGTCAGTTCGGGTGAGCTGCGATCAAAGGGAAGCGTGCCCCACCCGCGACAAAAGGTCGGGATACCGCCATCACGATTTTGCAGATCGAGCAGCCAATTGATACCACGCCACGCATGAGCCGGTGGACTGCCATCGTCATGAAAATGTAGTGCGATGAGCGCCCCCGCCGTATCATCCGCATCCGGCACACCGCCCGGCAGATCCGTCCACGCCCAACCACCGGGGGCGGCATTGGTGAAAGGATGCACGTCATGGTATTGCTGGCTGAGCAACCATGAGCGCGTCTCGGGCTCGATTTTTCCCAGCGCCTTCACCGAAAGCGTCGTCCCCCATGTCGCCAGATTCGTGTCGATGGGCCAGCTTCCATCCGAGCGCATCGACCTCGTCAAAAAAGCCACGGCTCCCGGCACACAGGGATGATCTTTTTCACCAGCCGCCGCCAGCGCCATCGTGACGAAGCTCGTCAGCGGCGTGGCCTCCAGATAACCGCCACTGCTCGGCTGGAGTGTCTTCAGCATCGGTGAGATGCGCGCCCACAGAGCACCGCGCAGCCAGCGAAGCGGATTCCACCAGGCTGGCGGGGCGTTTTTAAAGCGAGTGTAGCCAATGGCGATCAGCGCTGGCAGCGCGTAGCTCACCACCGGCAGCCCCACCGCCCCGAACCAATGACGAGGCAATGCCGCCAGCTCGAACGGCAGCGGCAGCACACGCTTCCAGGCATTGATGCCGAGCGTGCCACCGATGCAGCAGAGCATCAGGATGGGCACCGAGAAGGTCTTGTCCTTCCCATACCGACCGATCACCGCCCGCGCGATGTCGCCGGGCTCCAGCGAGCCGACTTGCTTCACGATCCAGGCTTCACAAACTTTCTCCGCGTCTCCGTGTCTCCGCGTCTCTGCGTCTTGGCAAAGCCTCAGCGCACTCCAGCACAGCAGCGTCGTCGAGAGGTTGCTCTTGCTGATCGTCGTGTCACCCCAGCCGCCGTCCACATTTTGATTCGCCACCAGCCAGCGCGCGCCAGACTCGATCAAAGCCGCGTGCCTCACTGCATCCACCCCATGCAGCGCCACGATGGCCGTGGCTGTGCTCAGCGCACTGCTGGAGAGCGTGCCCTCCCAGTGTCCGGCGGCATTGCGCATCGACAAAAGATGCGAGCGGGTATTGGCAAGGGCAGTTTCGATTCGGTCGATCATTAGAGAGCGTGATGGTTACGAGCATCGTCCTACGTTCAAGACACCTTCCCATGAGATTCCCAACCCTCGCCCTCCTTCTTTTTCCCACGCTGCTCACCGCCGAAGACCTGAAATGGTTCAAGGGCAACACTCACACGCACTCGCTTTGGAGTGACGGCAATGACTTCCCGGACATGATCTCGGCCTGGTATAAAGAGCAGGGCTATGACTTCCTCTGTCTGTCTGATCACAACACGCTGAATGCAGGTGAAAAGTGGGTCACGGAGGCCAGCATCGAGAAAAAGAAGATCGCCCTCGGGCCCAAGGTGCTGGACAAGTACAAGAACAAATTTGGTGCCGAGTGGGTGGAGACGCGAACGAATGCCAAAGGCGAACTCGAGGTGCGGCTGAAGACGCTGGAGGAGTATCGGAAGAAGCTCGAAGAGCCTGGGAAATACCTGCTCGTGCAGGCGGAGGAGGTCAGTGCTGGCTTTGGCAAAGCGCCCATCCACATCAACGCGGTGAACCTCGTCGAAGCCATCCAGCCGAAGAAAGACGTGCAGACTATCCGCGAGACGATGCGGGTGAATCTCCAGATGATCGCTGAGCAGGCGGTGAAGGAAGGCCGACCTATCATCGCGCATATCAATCATCCAAATTTCCGCTGGGCTCTGACCGCCGATGACCTGGCCCATGTGATCGAGGACCGCTTTTTCGAGATCTACAACGGCCACCCTGGCATCTACTACGGCGGCGAGGCAACTCGTGTGGACTCCGAGCACGAGCGCATCTGGGACATCGCGAACACCATCCGCATCGCCGAGCTAAAGCAGCCGCCGCTGTTCGGTGTAGGCACGGACGACAGCCACAATTACCACGGCGGTGCGACCACTCCCGGACGCGGCTGGGTCATGGTGCGTGCGGCCAAACTCGACGCGAATACCCTCGTCGAAGCCATGCAGCGCGGGGATTTCTACGCCTCCACGGGTGTCTCGCTCGATGACGTGTCTTTTGACAAGGCCAACCGTACCTTGCGCCTCAAGATCAAGGCTCAGCCAGGTGCCAAAGTCCGCACGGAGTTCCGTGGCACGCTGAAAAACTACGACCGCGCCGTGAAGGAAGTCGATGCTCCCGCCGAAGACCCGCAGCCGAAGCGCCTCCAGCACGGGGCCGACATCGGCAAACTCCTCGCCAGCAGCGACAGTCTGGAGCCCAGCTACACGATGACGGGCGATGAACTCTATGTCCGCGCCATCGTCATCTCCGACCAGCCGATGGTGAACCCACCGCAGCCCGACCATGTCCAGAAGGCGTGGACGCAGCCGGTGGGCTGGTGATTTCATTCGGGTCAGCGCCCGGCCATCGACGAGTCGGGCAGGCTAAAGGCGTTCTCGATGAGATTCACCTTCGGCTCCTCGCCGTCGATGAGCAGGACTTCGGCGATGTCGAAGCGGATCAAGATACGTGGATGTCCGAGCAGGCGGAGCCAGTCGAGCGCGCCGCGCTGGATGAGGCGCTGCTTTTCCAGAGTCACTGCATCCGCCGGGCGGCCAAAGGCGGCGCTGGTGCGAGTCTTTACCTCCACGAAGGTCAGTGTCTTGCCATGACGGGCCACGATGTCCACCTCCCCACGATGCAGACCAAAGTAGTTGCGAAACAGTACCTTCCTACCTTTCTGACGAAGGTGTTTCTCAGCCAGATGCTCACCGAGAATGCCGATCTCCGTTCGTGACAACTTCACGCCGAGCAGACGCAGTGGCAGTCGCCGATTCAGCGGGATGAGGCGCAGCAGGGGCCCACGCACTCGTGGATGATGTCGGAGACGATCCCAGAGACTCCGAGGTGGCTCGGACTCAGTTTGGTCTGGGGCCGTCTCGTCCATAAATCACACTCGAAGTCGGGACACCGCGATTTCTCCGCCAAAACAGACCGCCACATCTGATCCCGGATCGCGGCCACGGTCCGCATAGCGGGCATTGTAATGATGATGCCCATCCTCCATTGCGGCAAAGCTTACCGGCAGTGGCGAGCGTGCGGGCACGCAGTCACGCAGCGGCGGCTGTGCGATCTCGCCGGGCGGATGATGTGGGAAGTTCACGCACCAGAATTCACCATCGGCGAGCGACTGCGCGTGCAGCGTGTGGAAGACATCGTGCGTCCACCTGGCCGTGCGGTCCCAGTCCACTTCGAGTTCGCGAATGAGGTAGTGCGAGAAGGCTGCTGACTTCACTTCATGGTAGGCCGCCTCACGCGCGCCGGCGCAGGTGCCGGAGACGTGGATGTCCTGCCCGAGATTGCCGCCGGCATTGATGCCGGAGAGCACCCAGTCGGGCTTCAGATCAAAGGCGAAGAGACCAAGGCGGATGCAGTCGGCTGGTGTGCCATCCACGGCCCAGCGATTTTCACTGCGCGACTCCACGCGCAGTGGCGAGTGAGTGGTGAGGCGATGCCCGCACATGCTTTGCTCCCGCATCGGTGCCACGACGCTGACCCGCGCTCCGGGGATCATGCGCATGGCTTTTTCCAAAGCGGCCAGGCCGGGCGCATCAATGCCGTCGTCGTTCGTGAGGAGGAAATGCACGCCGGGTTACTTCTTGAAGTAGCCGCGTTGTTTGTCGCTGATCGGCAGGCCGGCTTTCTCCATGACCTTCAGCATGTCCTCCCAGCACTCGCGTTTGGCACGCAGGCCGTTGCCGGGCTGTTTCTCTTCGCGCAAAATGTAGCTCGGGTGATAGGTCACCATGGTCTGGATGCCCTGCACGTCGTAGAATCTTCCGCGCAGCCGCATCACGCCCTCGCCGATGCCCAGCCCTTTGCAGGCCACGGCTCCGAGAGCCACGATAACCTTGGGCTTGATGATGGAGATCTCGGTCAGCACATAGGGCAGGCATGAGGCCATCTCGGCGTCGTTCGGCGCACGGTTCGAGGTGCCCTGATTGCCCTCCACCATCGGACGGAATTTGCAGATGTTGCTGATATAAACCTCGCTGCGATCCAGGCCCATCGCTTTCAAAATGCCATTCAGCTTCTCCCCCGCAGGGCCGACGAAGGGCTCGCGCTGCCGTTCCTCTTCAAATCCAGGTGCCTCGCCGATGAGCATGATCTGCGCCTCGGGATTCCCCACGGCAAAGACCATGGTCTCACGCAGGGTGCCGAGCGCGCGGGCCTCGGGCGAAGTCTCGGCGATGGCCGCCAGTGCGGCGAGCTTCTCAGCCTTCGACGCCCCGGCCACTTCGATGAGCCTGGCCGCTGTCTTCAAAGGAGCCGGACGCGCCACTGGCGAACGATCTGGAGCCGCAGGCCGTTCCTCCATCTGCTTTGGCGCGGCTGCCGCCGAGGGACGGGCTGACTGCGGGCGTGCCACCTTCGGCTGACGTAGATCACGCATCCGCTCCAGAGTGCCGGGCCGCAAGGGGGCATGAGTCTTCCCGGCGAGCTGGCGTTGCTCGAGGTAGTGCTTCAACATTCCGGCGGCTGGCAGTGACATAGCGCTGATGTCTTGGCGAGCGTGCCACCGGACTCAAGCGGCAGATGGGCTGTGGAGGGGGATTTCTCTCGCCTGACTCAGTTGATCATCAGAGTCTCCATCACTTCGCGGAGTTGCTCGTGCGTGCGTGCCACCATGCTTTGCGTCGGCGCACCGGACTTGGGGTTTCCCCAGGTCTTTTCGAGTTCGGTCAAAACGAGGATGAGCGGCTGAAGAAGAGTCGAGCGGCGTGTCGGCTCGCTCAGGCTGGCGAAGTTCTGGCGCATTTCCGCCAGCAGAGAAGGGGAGCCGATGCAGAGGCTGCGCTTGTCCACCTCCGGTGTCTCCACCACCAGCTTTGAAACGATCTCCAGCGACCGCATCCAGGCACCGATGTCCACCAGCACCGCCAGATCTTCGTCGCGGTGTTCGCGCAGCAGACGCATCAACTCCTGGTGTCCGTCGATGATCTCCTGCCTCAGATCCTTCCATTCATCCATCTCCGCCATCTTTGCCTGCGCCATCAGACGCGGCATCATCTTCTCTCCCAGACCGAGCGTGCGGCAGTAGGAAACGATGTCCTGGTTGTTGTTGCGGAACTGCTGGGAGTCCCCGGCTTCCCAGATGAGGAAACTTTCCCCCATCAGGCTGCCCAGGGTAAAGCCGACTTTCATCCGGTCAGTGCTCGGTACTGGCGGCTGCGGGCGGTAGAGTGTTCGCCAGCGTGCCTTCGTATGCCGTCCGGCCATTTCCAGGAAATCCGCTGGTGTCTGATCCTCAGTCCAAAAGACCGGCCTCGCCACAAACTCACCCGCACTCGCTGCGATGCTGTCCTGCTGTCCACTGCGGCTCTCCTGCGCACGGACTGCACCCCCAGCCATCATCCAGAAGGTGGGGAGCAATAGGAGCGAGCGAGAGGCGGTCACGGTGTCTGTCAGCGGGAGTCTCTCTGAGATCACTTCACTCCCGCTAATGTTCAACTACCCGCTCAGGCACTCAGCGCAACCCCGGATGCGGATTCTGATGCGCCCGACTTGCGCCTTGCACCCCCCGGCCATCGCCCGCATACACTGACTGCGTGCGTCTCGATGTCATCACGCTATTCCCCGAACTCGTCACGGTGCCCATGGGCACCAGCATCATGCGTCGTGCCCAGGAGAAGCAGGCCATCCAGCTTGGCGTCCACGACCTCCGCGAGTTCGGTCTCGGTAAACACCGCCAAGTGGACGACACCCCCTGCGGAGGCGGCCAGGGCATGGTCCTCCGGCCCGAGCCCCTTTTCGCTGCTCTGGAGCGCGTGAGCACTGAAAACTGCCGCATCATCCTCACCTCGCCCGCCGGGCTCCGCTTCGATCAGGCCACCGCCCAGCGACTCAGTGGCGAGGAGCACCTCATTTTCATTTCCGGCCATTACGAAGGCGTGGATCAGCGCGTCATCGACCACTGGGTCGATGAAGAAATCAGTCTCGGCGACTACGTCCTCACCAATGGTGCCATAGCCGCCGTCGTGATGATGGATGCCATCGTCCGCCTTCTCCCTGGCGTCCTTGGTGATGAAATGAGCGCTGTGGAGGAGTCCTTCGGCTCCACCGGACTCCTCGAAGCTCCTCATTATACCAAGCCTGCCGAGTTCCAGGGCATGACCGTCCCTGAGGTCCTGCTCGGTGGTAACCACGGTAAAATCGCCGAATGGCGTGCCCAGCAGTCGCTCGAACGCACCCGTAAGATGAGACCAGACCTCCTGGAGTCAAAGAATGCGGTTCAGAGGTAGTGTGTGGACCAACCAATCAGCGCCTTTTTTCACTACCCCTGAAATTCGCCCAGACACGGCGGTAGGTGTAGGCCATCGCCATGACACCGATCCCGAGAAGAACGGCGCGCATCGGGTCGGCCTGAGTCACAGTGCGCATGGTGTCACCAGCAGCAGCAATGCCGAGATTTGTCTGTGGCGTCGCCGCAGCATTCATGCAAATCGCGGCGAGAGCGGTGGAGATCAGCCAGTAAAGTGTGGAACGCATTTTCAGAATGAAGGCGTTTCTATCTAGCCTGCTTTTCAGAGGCAACCCAATTTGAATGGTGGAAGTTTAGACACTTGACCAACCTGCTTTTTCTCTCGGCCCTCCTCACCCCTTCTTGGCGAAGTTTGACTGTCGATTTCGCGTCATGCTGACTCACTGGCTTGACCCTCGTAAAGCTGTCCCTACTATCGCAGCCCCCAGCTACCCGATGCCAGCCTCCGAAACCCTCTCACAACTCGAACTTCGCGTCCTCGACCTCGTCCGCAATGAGGTGCTCCAGACGCCTCCTGGCTTCACCGTAGAGGGTGATCTCTTCGAGGCCGGTCTCGACTCCATGGCGATCATGCAGCTTCTGCTTCTTCTGGAGGAGCACTTCGGCTGCGCCATCCCGGTCGGCAGCGTCTCGCGGGCGAATTTTAAAAATGCCCGCGCCATCGGCGCACTCCTCGTAGCTCAGGGATATGAGGTGCTGGAAGACGACAAGAACATGGCTCCAAAGCCTGCCGAAGTCGCTTCTGAGCCTTTCCCCATCACCGCGCCTCCGACCTCCTTATCCCAGGAAAAATTTTCCATCCTGCCTTTGCGTGACTGCGATTTCTTCACGCACGCCTTTGATGAAATGCTGCGCAAGGCAGGGCAGGGCGGGCACATCGCGCACTCCTTCATCGAGCTGGATCGCATCCCGGACGTGTCCGCGCTGAAAAAGCTGCTGCTGGAGCTGCCCACGCATTTCCCTTTCCCCATCTTTACCGCGCAGCTCAAGCAGCCTTCCTTCTTTTCCCTGCCACGCTGGGAGCCAGCTCGGAATCCACGGCCCCTGGAACTGCACCTTTGGTCGCAGACCGGTTCCCCAGGCAAACTGGCTGATCATGGCGCGGCAGAGTTCGGTGATCTGCAAACGAAGCTCGATGACATCATCAACACCTCTCTACCCCAATTTGATGACGGCTGGATCAACGTCCGTTTCGACCTCGTCGAGAAATCTGACGGCACCTGTGTTTTTGTCTTCTCTTGGAGCCACTTGATCATGGATGGCATCGGAGCGGAGTACTTCCTCGTGGAACTTAACCGCCTCCTCGGCGGCGGTGGCGAGCCTGTGCCCGCCTTTGATCTCACCGATCTTGCCGACCCGCGTGGCTGGGGAGAGCGCTGGAAGACGGCGAAGGTCATGCCCGACTTCTTCGACACCGTGATGAAGAAACCCTTCGAGGCGCTCGGCTCCGCGAAGCTCTCCGAAGGTCGTGCGCACTTCCAAGTCATCACCCTGACGGAAGCGCAGACCCAGGAGGCAGCGCAGCGCAGTGCGAGCATCTCCGGGCCGCTGATTAACATGCCTTTCCACCTCGCCTGCGCCATGCGCGCGCATCAGGCCGTGTTCGCGCATCGCGGGATCAAGCCCGAGTCACTCATGTGCTGCGTGCCGATTCAGGTGCGCAAAAAAGGCACCCGCGGACCCCTCTTCCAGAACCATCTAACGATGTTCTTCTGCAATCTCCTCGCCCAGGATCTCGGCACCCTGGAGGCCGCCGCAGGCTCCCTGCATCAGCAGCATTCCCGATTCATCAAAGACAAGATCGGTGATGCCTTCCGCGATCTGATGTGGATGATGCGCCCCATGCCGCCGTGGCTGCACATGTTCTTCATCAACTTCCATATGAAGGGCAAATTCAGTTCCTTCTACCATAGCAACACCGGCATCTTCGCCCCGGAGCTCACCCGCTTCGCCGGAGCTTCCGTGACGAATGCCTACCACGTCCCCAGCTTCTCCGATCCTCCTGGAACCGGCGTCTTTGCCAACGAGAAGAACGGTCGTCTCGTGCTCACCCTCTGCTGGCGCGAAGGCACGGTCACCGAGTCCGAGCGTGGGATATTCATCGACCAACTGATGGGTGATCTCGGCGTGCGCTGAGTCGGCGGTTTTAAGGTGACTCTGGATAGGGGATGTGTTTATGAAGCGGTCCCGAAGTCCGGAAAATCAACGTTGCTTGATGTCATTGAGCCGAAAAGTGGCGATGCCTACCTTCGTTCCCGATGGATGTTTTCCCGTGTTGTTTGCTTCTTATCCCTCATCACCTTATCTCATGGTGCCGCCCTTTCCAAGGGGGAGGCGGCCCGTGGCACGGCTTTCTTTGAAAACAAAGTGCGGCCCGTGCTCGTGGAGCATTGCTACAAGTGCCACTCGGAAGCAGAGGGTGAGCGCAAGGGCGGGCTGCTGCTGGACCGGCAGTCGGGCTGGCTCGATGGCGGCGATTCAGGCCAGGCGGTGGTGCCGGGCGATGTGGAAGGCTCGCTGGTGATCCAGGCGGTGCGTTATGGCGATGAGGACACGGCGATGCCGCCCAAATACAAACTCGATGCCGAGGTCGTGGCGCTGCTGGAACAGTGGGTGAAGATGGGCGCGCCTGGTCCGAAGCAGGACATGGGCGAGACAGAATTCTCGAAGCTCGGTGACCAGGACGCGATCTTCGAAAAGGCGAAGACGCATTGGGCCTTCCAGCCGGTGCGAGCGGTGGAACCGCCGAAAGCGGAGGATGCGGCGTGGAACGAGCATCCGA
>CAYMHJ010000073.1:0-23188 GCA_964390165.1 uncultured Prosthecobacter sp.
TGACCGACTGGCCCGTCGATTCCGTCGCCTGCCTGCCGCGCAAAGCACCCGGTGGCAACACCGACGGCATCCTCTTCCTCGGTGAAGAATCCCGCCCCGCGCAGGTGCCGTATCGTTCGATCCTCGCGAACGATGTCGAAAACCTCCTCGTTCCTGTGGCAATCTCAGCATCGCATGTCGGTTGGGGCAGCATCCGCCTGGAACCCGTCTGGATGCAGCTCGGCGAAAGTGCCGGTCACGCCGCCGCGCTGGCCGTGAAAGGTAAAACAACGCCTGGAAAACTCGATCCTGATGCGTTGATACGCAAACTGGCCTCCAGCCGCGTGATGATCAGCTTCTTCAACGATGTCGATGTCACCGCCAACGATCCCCGCGTTCCTGCCGCGCAGTATTTCGGTACGAAAGGCTTCTTTGAGAGTTACGATGCCAAGCTGGACGCGCCGCTCACGGAAGCCGTGAGAATGGTCTGGCAGAACGCCTACCAGCAGCTCCAGGCTGGCACGCTCGATCCCGTGAAGACTGCTGAGGCTGTTCAAAAAGCATCTTCCGAGAATGACCGAAACGAGAAGGAGCTTCGTGGTGCTTTTCTCATCCGGTTGTGGCAGCAGCCATGAGTGACCGCGGGAATCTCAGGCTGCGGATGGTTTCAGCCCAACTCCGATATACCATGTGTCATCTGGCCCTTGGCTGCATGTAGTAGGTGCCATTGGTCATGGTGTAGGCGTTGGCGATGGGCATGCGTTTCAGCGCGTGCTCGGCACCCCAGGAGTCGGAGTAGATCAGCTCGCTGGTCTTGGCGTTGTAGCCGATGATGAGCCGCATGTGTCCGCCGCTGGCCTGTGGGATTTCTTTCTCAGGCAGGAGTCCGAGTGACACGCTCCACATGATGGGGATGCCTTGGTCGATGAGGGACGCGACGGTGCGCTGGAATTTGCCGAAGCCTGAGCGGTCGCGCTCGGTGCGGGCCACTTTTAGCACTTCGCCGTCCATCTGTTCGATGATTTCATTGATGTAGATGGTGTTGCCGCGCGGGCTGGCATCGACTTCGGGTTTCTTCACCTTTTTGGCCTCCTTGTTATAATCGGCTACCTTGTCCATGAACTTCTTGAATTCCCAGTCCTCAATGACCCGCACGCTGACGCCCATGCGGCCCTCGAGCTTGTTCAGAGCGGCGAGCATTTTGTCCGGGCTCGTGCCGCCGCCATCGGTGGTGTCGGCCACTTGCGCCATCTCGTGCTGATCCACTGGGATGCCGTAGTATTTAAAGACGCGCTCAGCGGTGGCTACGGCGCAGTAGCCTTTCGGCCCTTGATCGACCATGGGGACATTGGCGATGACGACATCGCCGCTTTCCTCGCGCTTCACATTGCTGACGAGGCTGCTGCGTCCGACGGGGGTGGTGGAACCGGCGGTGCTGGTGGCAGCGACTGCGTTGCGGGCTCCAGCGCCGACATTGGCGACACGCAGGCGGATGAATTCAGCCCGGAAGGGAATGGAGCGGCTTTTTATTTCCCGCTGGTAGCTGTACTCGAGCAGGTAGGCGCTTGGTGCCTTCATCCAGACGAGTCCTTCTGCGGCCACGGCGCTGGTTTTGTCCTTACCGCGCTCTGTCGGGCTTACGGCCAGCCGCTTGGAGATGGCATCAGTGAGTTCTTTGACCCGGGCTTCAAACTGATCGCGAGTGTTGATGAGTGTCTCGGAGTCTCCGCGATTGTAGATGGAGAAGGTGAACTTCGCCGGATTGCCTTCGGTGGAGAATTCGATGATGGCCTCGTTGAGCTTGATGCCGCCCTCCCAGAGGCTGAGTCCAGGCCCGAAGAATCGAGCCTGATCTTTCTTTTCCGAAAGCCAGTCGAAGCGGGCTGGCCCGAACTCCTGCTCAAACTGGGCGGTGGTCATCTGCCAGGCGCTTTCGCCCGCCAGGAGGGCATCCAGCGGGCGGGAGGGGGCGGCGGAGTCCTGACTGAAGGCAGGAGTGAGGGAGAGGCAAAGGCTCGCGGCGAAGGTGGAGAGAAGTTTCATGGGCAGGGAGACTGGGAAATTCGCCACAGTCTATTTTCCCGGGGCCTACTCCTGCAAGAAAACAAACACGCCCGTTTTGTTGCCGATGACCACGTCCAGCTTGCCGTCCTTGTTCACGTCACCAGGGGTGACTTCGGTGCCGACGCCGCTGGCTTCGTCGATGAGGTGCGGGATGAATTCCGCGCCGCCTTTGCCATCGCGTTTGATCTCAAACCAGTAGAGCACGGGAGCGGCATTGGGCTCATCGTCCTTCAGCGGGCCGTGGGCCCAGCGGCGCTTGCCGGTGACGAGGTCCATGACGCCGTCGTTATTCATGTCAGCGAGCTGCATGGCGTGGAGCTGGCTGAATTTCACGCCGACTTTGCTCTCCTCCACAGTGGCGCCCATCAGGTCGTGCCGGGTGAAGCTGCTGTCCTTCTTCTGCTCGAACCAGCCGAGGCCATAACCATGAGCGTCGTAGCCAGTGATCACGTCGTTCAGTTGGTCGCCATTCACGTCATAAACGAGGATGAAGCTACCTCCACGTGCTCCTTCTTTGGTGAAGAGATTCGGGTGGAACTTC
The DNA here is from genome assembly GCA_964390165.1 of uncultured Prosthecobacter sp. GTDB lineage: Bacteria > Verrucomicrobiota > Verrucomicrobiia > Verrucomicrobiales > Verrucomicrobiaceae > Prosthecobacter. Next base: position 2,585 of record CAYMHJ010000073.1, read on the forward strand.
CAGTCGCTGTCTCTGGACATGTCTGCGGGCTGTTCGCGCCAGCCTTCTTTGTCGAGGATGTCGGGGCGTCCGTCGCCATTCACATCGCCGAAGCCGTAGCCGTGGGTGTAGCGGAAGTATTTCTTGTCGTTCTCCTCGCTCACCGGGGTGATGGGGCGAAAGCGGGCTTTGCCGAAGGGGGTCTTCCAGTCGATCTCTGCATAGCCGAGCTGGCCTCCTTTGGGCGGCTGGGCACCGCTGCTGGTGTGGCAGATGATCTCGGGTTTGCCGTCGCCGTTCATGTCGCCCAGAGTTGGTGATTCGTTGTCGGTGATGTCGAAAATGGTGTGGCGCGGCCAGTCGCCGCCTTTGCCCTGCGGATTCTCAAAGACCCAGGTCTCCTTGCCGGGCCAGGAAAAAGCCAGGATGTCATGCCAGCCGTCGCTGTTGAAATCGTAGGTGTAGGTCAGGAAGAAGTCGCTGTAGCCCTTGGCCGGATCATAAGGCTCTTTTTCGAACTTCGGTGCGAAGCTGATGCGCTCCTTGAATTCAGGCCCTCTCCAGATGAAGCGGCCGGAGCAGACATCGTTGTGCCCGTCATGATCGAAGTCGGCGAAGTGCGCGCCCTCGGCCACGAATTCGTTCGTGAGGGTGAACTTCTTAAAGGTAATGTCCGCAGCGCTGGCGGAAGCAGCGAGGGCGAGGAAGGGCAGGAGAAGTCTCATGATTTGGAAGGGCTGAGGGAACACTGCGGATGCAAGGCTTCTTGCAGCGGACGCACAATGCACAAGAAAGGAGCAGAACGAAGCTGCAAGGCAGCGCAGACGAGGCACGTTCAGCTTCCTCCCATGATTCGATCTGTCCTTCCCGCCCTGCTTTGCACCAGCCTGCTCGCCTTTTCTACCGTCACCGTACGTGCCCACGAGGCCGGGAAGCAGATGGCGGAGGTCGCCACTCTCTTCCTCTCCGTGCTGACGCCTGAGCAGAAGGCCAAGGCCACCTTTGGTTTTGAGGACGAAGAGCGCATCAACTGGCACTTCATCCCCCGCGAGCGCAAAGGCCTGCCACTGAAGGAAATGACCCCGCAGCAGGAACTGCTCGCCCATGCTTTGTTGAATACAGGTCTCGGCTTCCGGGGCGCGGCGAAGGCGGCCACCATCATGTCTCTGGAAGAAGTGCTCTGGCAGATGGAGGGCGCAAAAGCCGCTAACGAAGCCGCGAAAACAGCCGTGCGTGCCAAGCGTGACCCCGAGCAGTATTTCGTCAGCATCTTCGGCACACCTGATGTGAAGGGCAGCTGGGGCTGGCGTATCGAGGGACATCACCTCTCCTTGAATTTCACGATTAAAGACGGGCAGCTCCTGCGTGCCACGCCGACCTTCTTTGGCACGAATCCCGGCGAAGTCCGCCAGGGCAACCTGCTCGGCCTCCGCGTGCTGGGTAAGGAAGAAGACCTCGGCCGCGAACTCGTAAAATCCCTGTCCGAAGCACAGTTCAAGACTGCCCTCTTCAACGCCGTGGCCCCGAAAGAGATGATCACCGCTGCTGAAAAGCGCGTCAGCATGCTGAAGCCTGAAGGTCTCTCCAATGCTGACATGACCGCCGAGCAGAAGACCAAGCTGAAGGAGATCATCACCGAATACACGGACCGCATGCGCACCGAGATCGCCGCTGAGCTCTGGGCCGAGATCGAGAAGGATGGTGCCATTTACTTTGCCTGGGCGGGCGGCAAGGAACGCGGTGAGCCGCACTACTACCGTGTGCAGGGAAAGAGCTTCCTCATCGAATACGACAACGTCCAAAACGAGGCCAACCACCCTCACAGCGTCTTCCGCAGTTTCGAGGGCGATTTTGGCCGTGACATCCTGGGCGAGCATCACAAGGCGGAGCACACGAAGTAATCGCCGCGCAATCCGGGTCTGGTCAGGCCGATTGATGCCTGGAGCGCTGCGAACGAGACCTTAACTCAAGAGGAAGGGATTCTGCTAAATGCAGCATCCCTGCAACTCCGTCCCCTGATCGGGATCGTATCATTTTTCAGTTTTCACGCCCGCTTACCTGCTTAAAGACCGACTCCCGCCTTCTTTCCCATGCTCACACCACGCACCTCGCTCATTCTTGCCGCCCTGGCCCTCCCGGCTGCGGCCGCTGACAAAGTGGACTTCAACATCCAGGTGAAGCCCATTCTCGAAGCCGCCTGTACTCACTGTCACGGTGCGGAGAAGGACAAAGGGGACTTCCGCCTGCACACGAAGGAAGACATGATCAAGGGCAACGAAAACGGCCCAGGTCTGACGGCGGGCGACCTCAAGAAGAGCGCCATCTACACGACGCTTCTCCTGCCACACGACGACGACATGGTGATGCCTCCTGAGAAGGAAGGGCTGCTGGACAAATCCCAGATCGACGTGATTAAGGGCTGGATCGAACAAGGGGCCGAGTGGCCCGCCGGTGTGACGCTGGAGGTGAAGCCACGCATCGACTTCGTGAAGCACATCCAGCCGATCCTGGAGCAGAACTGCGTGAGCTGCCACAACCCGGAGAAGGACAAGGGTGACTGGATTTTGAGCACGAAGAAGCAGGCCTTTGAGACGGGTGAGAACGCGCCCAACATCGTGGCCTTTGACCTGAAGAAGAGTGCCATCTATCACCTGACCACCCTGGCTGAAGATGAAGACGACCTCATGCCGCCGAAGAAGAGCGGTGGTCCTTTGAAGAAGGACGAGATCGCCATGCTGAAAGGCTGGATCGAGCAGGGTGCCGTGTGGCCTGACGATGTGAAGCTGACCGCCAAGGAAAAGGGCGCGGCTCCGACGAACAATCCCGACACGCTGGAACTGGTGAAGAAGATCCACGCCTTCATCGTGCAGACCTCGAAGGAGAAGGCCGAGGCCGACATGAAGAGCTATGACACCAAGGTGCCGAAGACCGGCGCGCCCTACTCCATGATCGCCGTCAAAGGCGGTGAGTTCACGATGGGCAGCCCGGACACTGAAGCGGATCGTGGCGATGACGAAGGCCCGCAGTTCAGCGTGAAGGTGAAGCCCTTCTGGATGGGCAAATACGAGGTCACCTGGGATGAATACGAGCCCTTCCAGCTCACCAGCGAAGGCCGCAACAAGGACGGCAGCCGCAAGGTCTGGAGCCCGAATGACAAGCCCGAAGATCTGATCTCCCAGCCCACGCCTCCGTATCAGCCGATGGACTTCGGCATGGGCCGCAACGGCTTCCCGGCGATCTGCATGACGCAGCACGCGGCGAACAAGTACTGCCAGTGGCTCAGCGCCCAGACGGGTCATTTCTACCGCCTGCCGACTGAGGCGGAGTGGGAATATGCGGCCCGTGCTGGCACGAAGACGGCCTACTTCTTTGGCGACGACGTCGCGCAGCTCAAGGACTACGCCTGGTATTTCGACAACGCGCCAAACTTCCAATACAGCCTCGTCGGCAAGAAGAAGCCGAACCCATGGGGCTTCTACGACATCCTCGGCAACGTCTGCGAGTGGACGCTGGACCAGTACAGCACCGACAGTTACAAGACCTTCGCCGCCTCGGGCAGCGATGTGGCTGGTAACAAATGGGTCCCCTCCAAGACCGCTTACCCGCACACGGCTCGCGGTGGCCATTACGATGCTGATCCCGACATGCTCCGCAGTGCTGCGCGCAATCCCTCAGAGCCCGGCTGGAAGCAGCAGGACCCGCAGCTCCCAAAGAGCATCTGGTATCTGACAGATGCGACCTGGCTCGGCTTCCGCATCGTCCGCCCTCTGGAAGTTCCGACGGTGGAGGAGATGTTCGCCGCCTGGAACAATGGCGTGGCGAAGGAGTAATCGACTAGAGTTATGAATGCAGAGCGGGGATGTGAGTCCCCGCTCTTTTTTATACCCATGAAAGCTCTGCTCCACGCCGCCGCCTTGCTCCTAAGCCTCACAGTGGCGGAGGCGGGGGAGCTTTCGCGCCACGATTTCTCCGGGCCTGGCATGGCCACCACCTTCCGCATCGCCTGCTACACGGAAGACATTGTCACGGCTGAAAAAGCCACGGAGGCATGCTTTCAACGCATCGCCAAGCTGAACGCGCTTTTCACGGACTACGATCCGACCAGCGAACTGATGCGACTCTGCGCCCCGGAGGCGAAGTATCCCATGCAGGTGAGTGCCGAGATGCTCGACATCCTTACCCGTGCAGTGAAGCTCGCCGAGAAGACGCAGGGAGCCTTTGACCCGACCTGTGGGCATCTTTCCCAGCTTTGGAGGCGTGCGAAACGGCACGGCAAGCTGCCACCTGCGGACCGATTGGCGAAAGCCATGGCGGTCACTGACTGGCGGCGGATCACGCTTCATACCGAAACGTCCAGCATCTCCCTCGTGCCGGGCACGCTGCTTGATCTCGGCGGCATAGCCAAAGGTTACGCGGCGGATGAGTGCCTGCGTGTTTTGAAGAAGCACGGCATCGCCCGTGCGGTGGTGATCGCCGGAGGAGATACGGCGGTGGGTGATCCACCTCCGGGAGAAAGCGGCTGGGAGATCACACTGCGGACAGACTCAAAGCAGGAGACTCAGATCCGGCTGGCCAACCGCTGCGTCTCGACTTCGGGAGACTTGTATCAATTCACGGAGATCGCGGGCAGGCGGTATTCGCACATCCTTTCTCCAGAAACTGGACTCGGACTGACGGAAAGGATCGCCTGTTCCGTCATCGCTCCCGACTGCACCACCAGTGATGCACTGGCGACCGCGATGTGCGTGCTGGGGGAAGGGAAGGGGAGGGAGCTGGCGGCTCGGTGGCCAGAGGTGGAGGCCCGCTTCAGTTCCGCGCCTTGATCTTGAATCACTGGCAGTGCGTCGGGGACTCGTTATGGAGGGGCATGTCATTACACCGACGCATCCTCATCACCGGCGCCAACGGCGTGCTAGGGCAGGCCACCGCACGCTACTTTCTGGAGCGTGATCCTGACTGCCATGTCCACCTCGGCGTGCGTGAGCGACGTGACAAAGCGGAGACTCTCGTGGCCGAGTTTGCCGGACGTGCCTTCCTATGCCCGCTGGAAATCACCCGCGCTGAGGCTTGGGCGGAGGCCGTGACTCAGATCGAGGCTCAAAGCGGCGCGCTGAATGTGCTCATCAACAATGCCGGCTATCATGACGACGCGCTCCTGGCCTCCATGACCTCCGATCAATGGCATGGCGTGCTGGAGGCGAACCTCAGCGCTGTCTTCCTGGGCTGCCAGGCCGTGATGAAATCGATGATGACGCAGCGCTGGGGACGCATCGTGAATGTGGCTTCCCTGAGCGCACTGCATTCGCCCGCCGGGCAGACGAACTACGCGGCGGCCAAGGCCGGCGTGATCGGTCTGACGCAGAGTTTGGCGAAGGAAACGGCCCGTCTGGGCATCACGGTGAACGCCATCTGTCCCGGCCACATCGAGGGGGCTCTGCCCGCCGGATGGAGCGAGGAGCAGATCAAGGCGGTGAAGCGCGAGACACCGATGCGGCGCTTCGCGCGGGCGGAGGAGATCGCTGCGGTGGTTTTCTTCCTTGCGAGCCCTGAGGCGAGCTATATGACTGGAGCAACACTGAAGCTCGATGGAGCTTTGGTTTGATCCCCTTTCCCCCCACCGCCCTACGCCCCCCGAATGAATCTCCGCCAGCGAATCAAAGAAGTGATGGCCAGCGAACTAATGCTGGAAGTGAGCGTGGATGAGATCGGAGATGAAGCCCCTCTTTTTGGTCCCAACGGCATCGGCTTGGACAGTGTGGATGCGCTCCAGCTCGTGGTCGCCATCGAAAAGCATTTCACACTCAAGATCAGTGATCAAACGAAGGCCCGTGAGATCCTCTCCAGCGTGGAGAGCATCGCGAAAGCCATCGAAGAAGCGGGGCTCGCCTGAGACTTTCCGCTGTCTGCGTTTGCATGAAAAAGGCGCTGCCGATCCTCCTCAAGCTGGCAGTCACTACGGTGCTGCTTTGGATGATTTTCCGTGAGCATCGCTTTACGGAGAGCATCTTGCCGCACCTGCGCGTGATCGGAATGAACTGGCTGTGGTTGCTGGCCGGGCTTGCCTGCGTGGGAATCTCTATCTGGCTCAGTGCGCTGCGCTGGGAGGTGCTGCTGCGTGGGCAGGAGCATCCTGTGCCGAGTGCCGAGGTCATGCGCGTGACAGTGGTCAGCAATTTCTTCAACATCACCTCGGTCGGTGTGATCGGGGGCGATGCCTATCGGGTGCTCGCACTCATGCGGCGGCCTGATTCTCGTCGTCTGCCGATCGTGGTCTCTGTGATGTTGGATCACCTTCTCGGCATGCTGGGGCTGAGCATCCTTTTTTTGTCCTGTCGCTTCGCCTTTCATGCGCGTATCGACACGCTCAGCGTGGAAGTACGGACCATCCTCCAGGGGTTTGAGATGTTCATGGGGGGAAGCCTTATTTTTGTGATCCTCTCCGCCATCTCCTTCACGCCGCATCTCTACAATTGGGGTGAAAAGCAGTGGCCCTGGATGCTCGGGTACGCGCCGCTGAAGAACTTTGCCAATGCCTGCGATGCCCTGCGCCGTGACTGGCGAGGGTCGCTGGTGGCATCGCTGCTTTCGATCCTGCTCTTTGGCTTCCACTTTCTCTCCTTTTACTGCGCCATCTATGCTGTCGGCGGTGTGGCTCCGCTGATGGAGGTGATGGCAGCGATGCCCATCGTGGACACCGTGGCCGGATTACCGATTTCGGTTTCCGGTCTCGGCGTGCGGGAGAAGACCTTTGAAACACTCATCCACGGTCTGACCGGTCTGCCGGGGGCCACAGCCATCTCTGCCTCACTCGTCGGCTGGCTCATGGGCGTGGCCTGGGGCATCGTTGGGGGCATATTGTTTCTGTTTGGTGGTTCCACACCGCTGGCATCTGCGCAAGATTCCGAACTGAGAACTAAGAACTGAGAACTACCTTCCTTGTCCGCCCGCATCGCTATCTCTCTCGGAGCATCCTTCCTCGGCTACGCCACGCACGCAGGCTTCCTGACTCGTTTGCATGAGCTGGGGGTGCGACCGGTGGCGGTGGGCGGCTCGTCGGCGGGAGCCATCGCCGCCGGGCTCTATGCAGCGGGGGTGGATGCGGCAAAAATGCGGGAAGTGGTGACTTCGTGGAAACTGCGGCAGTCCTTCATCAGTCAAACTCCCTGGCTCACGCACTACATCCGCAACACCTTCTTCGAGGGGAATCCAGGCGTCTTCAAACCGGATGCCGCCGTGACTTGTCTCGAATCCGTTTTTGGAGACGTGCAGATCGAGAATCTTCAGTCGCCGCGCTTTCTTGCTGCCGTCAGTAATTTGGAAGACAGGACGACGCACTTCCTGCAAAGCGGCTCTCTCGCGCGTGCCATGGTGGCGAGCTGCTGCGTGCCCACCGTCTTCCAGCCGCTGGATCACGCGGGCATGACCTGCTTTGATGGGGGCATCGCCCATGAGACACCCATCGACCCCTGGCTGGAGGATGAAGGCGTGGACACCATCGTGCTGCACCGTGTCATTCATCATGGTTCCTCTTCCAGCAAAGTGGTGCCGCTAAATTTGATCAATCTCACGGCTCGTGCCCATGCCTGCGCCAGTGAGCAACTGCTGGCCTATCGCCTCCGCCTCGCGGAAATGCATGGCAAGCGCGTGACCATCGCCACGACGACCCATGACCGCCCGACCCTGTTTTCAGGGAAGCAGATGCCCGGCTTTTACGCGGCAGGCGTGGCTGAGGCTCAGCGCTTTTTTGACACCGAGCTGAAGGCGCTGATCACGGCTTAGATTCCTCCAGCGCCTCCACCATCAGGCGGAAAGCGGCGAAAGGATTCGCATAGTCCGGGTAGGCCGGATCACGGGTCTTCCCTGGCAGGTAGCGCCAGTGCTTGTACATCCAGAGCCAGCCTTCCGGGTAGGCGCGGATGGCTTTCTCAAAGTGGTCCCACACCCGCTGCGTGAGCGCCTGTGTGTCGTCTTCCGGACTGGGGCGGATAGCCTCGAAGATCTGCACCTCATAGTGTCCGTCGGGTGCGGGTTGGCAGACACCAGTTATGATCGAAAGGCCGAGCCGCTTGGCCAGCTCCACATGCAGCGTCGGCACACAGGTCTTCATGCCGAAACACTCGATCACCGTCGCTGCACGGCCAGGTTTGATGTTTAGATCCGTCAGCAGTCCTGCATGTCCCTGGCGCTTCAGGGCTTTCATCAGCTTTAGCATCGCATTGTCCTGGGAGATGACCGCATGCCCCGAGTGCTCGCGCAGCTTTCTAAAGATGGCGGTCAGGGAGGTGTTCTTGAAATTTTGAGCCACCACCGTGAATGGCACGCCCCTGAATCCCCAGATCAGACTGACGAACTCGAAATTTCCGAAGTGCGGAGTCACCCACACCGCCCCCGTCTCTCGTGCCTTAGCTTCAGCCTCGGGATCATCGAGGCGGATGCTCACATGCTGCTGCCAGTTCGTCGGAGTCAGGGCTGATGACCAGAAGAGGTCGAGAAAGGTGCGGGCGAAGTTTTGATACGAACCTAGCGATATGCGCCGCACCTCAGCCGCTGGGAGGCTGCCGCCGAAGGCCGCACGCAGATTTTCACGCGCCGTTTTCCGCCCCCGGACATCCAGCCAGTAGGCCAGCCGCCCGATGCCACGGGCCAGGGCCATGACTGCCCATCTGGGCAGGCGAGGCAGCAGCCAGGCAGCGAAGGCCACCAGGGCTGTCTCAAAGAAATATCGGAGGTTCCTCACCTTGGCTGTTGGTTGTTGTGAAAAAGACGTTACGATGCGCGCATGGCAGTGCCCAACCTCGCGACCATTCTCAAGCGAATTCTCAAACAGCCCACCGCTCCGTTTCATGAGTATCATGTCAGAGCGGAAGTCGAGTCATTGCTCAAAGGCTGCCCCAACGTGAAGCTCAAGCGTGACAAGTTCGGAAATCTTCATGCCACCTACAAGAGCGGCAAAAGCAAGAGCAGTCCGACCTGGGTTCTCGGAGCTCACATGGACCACCCTGGCTTCGTGAAAAAGCCTGGAAGGAAATCCGAATGGGATTTTCTGGGTGGTGTCCCGCAGGAACTTGTCGATGCAGGTGTGAAGAAGGGACTTCGAAGCAAGCCCGCCGGAGACATCGCAACCTGGAATTTTCCCACGCAGATCTCCTTCGAAAAAGTCGAAGCCACCGCCTGCGACGACCTCATCGGTTGTGCCGTCATCATCGCCACATTCTGGGAGCTGGCATCTCTCAATCTCAGCACCACCTGTCACGCCGTCTTCACCCGTGCGGAGGAGGTCGGCTTCCTCGGAGCCTGGCACATGGCTCAAAAATGGCCTTATGGAAAAAACGATGTCTTCCTTTCCATCGAAACCAGCCGTCCGGTCAATGGCGCTATCATGGGTGGCGGCCCCGTCGTCCGTGTCGGTGACCGTCTCTCCGTGTTCGACAGCGAAGGTGTCGCCGTTTTAATGACGACCGCCAAGGAGCAGGGCATCCGCGTGCAGCGTTGCCTGCTTGATGCCGGTGCCTGTGAGGCCACGGCGGTTCAAGCCGCAGGCCACCGCGCCGTCGGCGTCTCGATCCCTCTGGGGAACTACCATAACCTCGACGCCAACAAAGAGATTGCTCCTGAGTTTGTCATGATGAGTGACATTCGTTCCCTCATCGATCTGCTCAAGGCCCTCGTCGCCACCAAGCACGACGGCATCGGCGAGCGCACCATCCGAGAGCGCGTGGAAGTACGCATGGAGGAGTACGCCGCCCACATGAAAGCCGCGGCAAAGCTCTTCAAATAACCGGCCTGTCGGCCCCTGTTCATGACACTCCGTATGAAAAGCCGATCTTTCTCTCTTTTCTTCCTACTCATCAGTTTGAGCGCTTCCGCTCAGCAGGAGCCGAGTGGTGCGATGCCTCCCGAGTTGGCCATCCAGATGCAGGAGCTTCAGGAGCTTCAGCAAAAAAATCGCTTCGTCGAGGCCCTCGCCAAGCTTGATGACCTTGATGCGAGGTATCCTGACAATGCGGCACTCTGCAATGCGCGGGGTTCCATTTATATGAGCCCTGCTTTGCGTGATTTCGAGAAAGCTGGGGAAATGTTCGACAAAGCCATGAAGCTCGCCCCCGGAGAGCTGCCGCCTCACTTCAACAAGGCCGAACTCCATTTTGTAAAGCATGAGTGGAGTGTCGCGGGCAAGGCATTTCAAAAACTCCGGGAGGATTTTCCCAAGCTGCCGCTTCAGATCCGCCATCTGGTGATCTTCAAGCAGCTCGTCTGCGAACTGAAGCAGGACCAGCCCGCCGCTGCTGAAAAGATGCTGGCCGAACACTTCACCTTCATGGACGACACGCCCGCCTATTATTTTGGCAAGGCGGCTCTGGCCTTTCAGAAGAAGGACGAAGCAGGGGCCAGGGACTGGCTCCAGCGTGCCAGCGGCATCTTCAAGCAGCCAGAAACCGCCTCCTACATGGACACCTGCATGGAAGTGCGCTGGGTGCCGCACATCGGCCTGCCTGACATGCCGAAGTCCGAGTAAGGTATTAAAGGTTTCTTGCCCGCCGCTGGTTGCCGTGGCAAGGCGATGACATGCTCACCAAGCGCATCATCCCCTGTCTCGACGTCAAAGAAGGCCGTGTGGTCAAAGGCACCCAGTTCCTGCAACTGCGCGATGCCGGTGATCCCGTGGAGTGCGCCAAGGTTTACAACGCCCAGGGAGCTGACGAGCTCGTCTTCCTCGATATCACCGCCAGTCATGAAGAGCGCAAAACCATGGTCGATGTCGTATCCCGCACCGCCGAGAGCTGCTTCATGCCGCTCACCGTCGGCGGAGGCATCCGCACCGTGGCGGACATGCGTGAAATGCTCCTGGCCGGAGCGGACAAGGTCGGCATCAACACCGCTGCGGTGAAGACCCCCGAAGTCATCGATGCCGCCGCCGAAGCTTTTGGCTGCCAGTGCCTCGTCGTCGCGATCGACGCGAAGCGGAACGCACGCGGTTCCTGGACTGTCTATACCCACGGTGGACGTAACCCCACCGAGCTTGATGCCATCGAGTGGGCTGTTGAAGTCTGCCGCCGAGGAGCAGGCGAGATCCTTCTGACCAGCATGGACGCCGATGGCACGAAGGCTGGCTACGACATCGCCCTCACGCGTGCCGTCAGTGAGGCAGTGACCATCCCCGTCATCGCCAGCGGTGGCGCAGGCAATCTCCAGCACATGGCTGATGTCCTCAGCCAGGGGAAGGCCGACGCAGTACTCGCTGCCAGCGTCTTCCACTTTGGCGAATACACCGTCGGAGATGTGAAGCGCTTCCTCCAGTCCCATCATGTGCCCGTGCGCATTTGATCAATCATGAAGCTCTACACCTACCAAGCCTGCTCCACCTGCCGTGCTGCGGTGAAGTGGCTGCGCTCTCAGGGCATTGCCTTTGAAGAAATACCCATCCGCGAAACGCCGCCAGACATCGCCGAGCTGCGCGCCATGCTCGCTGCTCACGGTGGCCAGTTGCGTCCACTCTTCAACACCTCCGGCCAGGATTACCGCGCCCTTGGCATCAAAGACAAACTTGCTGCCATGAGCACTGACGAGGCCCTGGCGCTGCTCGCGCAAAACGGCAACCTTGTGAAGCGGCCTTTCGCCATTGATGTGAAGCGGAAAATCCACCTCACCGGCTTCAATGAAGCGGTGTGGGCGGCGGCGCTGAAATAAGCTCTGCCATCCAGCGCAGTTGATCTCGCACGACAGCGGCCTTCATCGTCAGAGCTCGCTGTTCGCACTCATATTGCTCACGCCCTTCTGGTGTCTCGATGCACACGGGTTCACAGCCGAGATGGCGGAGATCATAGGGGCTCGCGCGCATGTCCAGATCCCGTCCTTCACAGGCCAGGGTGAAGCATTCGCCGATGAGGTCGGTGCCTACCCAGGGCCAGAGTTTCGTGGCCCATTTGTAGAGATCCATGTTCGCATGCAGACACGCGCCCTGCTCCATCTCGAGACGGGTTTCGAGGACAGGCTGGAAGAGGTTCAGCGGCTTCGCCTCGGGGGTAAAGAAGCGAAAGGCGTCGTAGTGGGAGCAGCACAACGTTTGAGATTCGATGAACTTCGCCATGGTTTCCGGTGGGAGGCGCAGCTCATAGCCCTGATGCCGCACCTGCTCCCTCGGCTGACGATAGACCATGGCCCACTCGTGCAGTCCGTAGCAGCGGAAGCGCGGGGGGCGCTGCGCGATGGCTGTGCAAAGTGTTGCCACCCACCGGGCTAGGCCGCGCACGTTTTCTGGTATCGCCGAGGCATCCAGTCTGCTGACATTGCCATCGCAATGCATGGGCGGCGTCTGAAGCCAGGGCATCTCCAGAAGATCCTCCTCCGTGACCTCCATGCCGATGCCGAGTGGTGCCTGCCAGCGTTTCAGCTTCGCGGGGGAGAAGTTGTAATAGGTGAAAAGGAAGTCATGCACCGGGTGCTTTTCCCCACGGCTGCGCCTTTGCACGAATGCCTCGGCCATCGCTGACACGCGCACAAGATGCCTGTCCCTGCGGGCATGCCATTCCTGGCGTGTGAACTGGATGTCCTTCATCGACTGCATGACGGATTAACGCGCCGTCTTTCTCAGCACGCCGAGTCTCGGATCATCCAGATCCAGGCGATACATGAGCTGGTTGTAATCATAACGCGGAGTGGGCACGGGATTGCCGCTGAAGGTCTCCGTGTAGGTGCCTTCGAAGTAGATGAAACGTCCGCCCTTCTGGTCAAAGAAGACGTGATGCCGGGGGTTGTAAAAGGAGTAGCGGGGATGACTCGCCACCTTCACGGCCTTTGTCCACGGTCCCGATGGCGTGGGCGCCTCGGCATACCAGACTTCGCCGAGATTCGACTCAACGCCCTTCTCCTGGTTGCCGATCATGATCCATGTCTTGAGATGCGGATTCCAGTTCACGCTGGAGCGGTGAATCTCCACCGCCTTGCCTGTGATGGCGTCCTTCACCTGAAGCAGGGCTCGGCTGGGCGGCATCATTTTTTCAGCGAGCATTTGGGATTCACTCTTCTGTGTCACGGGCGGAAGTTTTTTCTGCCAGAGGTAATCCTGCTCTTCCGGAGACCATGCGAGCGCTTCATAGCTGCCGGGATTGGTGGCGTCATTGTAGTTGGCCGGCACTCGTGTGACGGCAAAGCTGTGGCTGAAGTAATAAAAGTCTCCGTCTTCGTTGTTGATGCGCACTGCATTGCCCTCGGGATGCTGCCATTCAAATTCATCCCCGAGCAGCACGATGGAGGTGAAGATGCCCTGGGTCTCATCGAATTCACAGATGCCATGTTCGAGCCGCGTGCCCAGATCTTTGAAGCGTCCGTAGTGGCCGATGAGGTGTTCCTTGTCCTCGCTGTCAGGCACCACCAGGAGACCGAAGACCCATACCACTCCAGGATCCTTTGTCGGCATCATCCGGCGGAGCTGGGAGTCCTCAGAGGTGAGATATTCCAGGTGAATCCCCTCTTCGGGAGACAGGCCTCCCTTCTCAGGCAGATCCGACCAGGCGCAGGTGGAGTGGAAATTGCCGAGCGGGTAGTTAGGTTTGTTCGTATCTCCCCAGAGCCAGAACAGACGGCCCTTCCAAGGCAGTGCCTGCACGCTGTCCTGACCGGTGGTGAAATTGAAGTTTGCTCGCGGCAGTGGTGCTTCTTTGCCGAGCAATTCGGAGTCGCGGTAAATGCCCTGGCCGGTAATGCGGTAGAGCCGCTCGGCGATGTTCATGCGCATGACCTTGATCTCGGACTTCTCCCCCTTCCTCGGGGTAAGGCGCACGCCCGAGTAGCCGAATCCATCCTTGCCCACGGCGTAACCAGGAGCGCTAACATGGAAGAACACCTCGCGTTCCATGAGTCCCGGCTCGTGAAAGGCGATCCACCCCGCGCTGTCCGATGTATGGGTGATGTGATTGGTCGTCGTCAGTGTCACCAACGGCACGCCCCGACCGGTGGATTCATCAATCACATGGATGGCAAACCAGTCCGCGCCACCGGCATGAGCGGAGAGCAGGACAGTCAGTGCCAGGAAACAGCCGCGGAGGAGAAACATGGAGGTGCTTTATCACAATGGGTCGTTTTTCAAAAGGGCGAACTGCACCCACAGCCCTATCATTCCCGCGCCCGTGCGATGACAAGGTTCCTCACGAGCAATCCCGGCGTTTCGGCGGAAGCGGCGGTGATGGTGAGCGTGGAGCCGTTGACGTCCTGATCAAATTTCATCTGACCTAGTCTGAGCAGGCGGAAGGTGCGTGCGTCCTGCGTAGCCTGGGCGCTGGAGAGATTCTGCTCCAGCTTCTGGCCTGCAAACTCGATGTTCAGAGGTACTGCTGTGTCTGGCGTGAGACTGGAGAAGTGGAGCACGAAGTCGTAGCTGCCTGCAGGCAAGTGATCGATCCGCCAGCTCATCTGTCCGATCTTCGCGGACACCGGGCTGGCGCTGCCCTCCGGCTGCGGGAGGATGCTCTGCGCAAAAGATGGCGTGAGGGTGATCGGAGCACGGCGAGGCTTTCCTGGCCCCGGCATCTTGGAGACTGAGGCGGCGGCCTCGCTTGCGGGGCTCAATTCACGCGCTGCTGCGGCCAGATCAATCACTCCACCTGTGCTGATGAGCTCTTGTACCCGGCTGATTTCTTCCTGCAAAGCTGGCGTGTTGTTCAGCCGTGCGCTCTGCTGGAGGTCCGTGAGGTATTTCCCCAGCAGCGGAATGTGGCGTGTCCGAAGCTGCTGCTGGTAGATGCCTTCCAACTGCCGTAGCCGTGAGTCAGGGCTGCTCGCCTCGACGGCGGGGGACTGTACCACCAAAGGCGATTGTGCATTTAAAGATGCCGCAGCCAGAAGCGAAAAACTCAGAAGAAAGGGGGGGGAAAGGCTCATGGTTGGGTGTCTCCGCTGAGAGCCCAGGCTCCGTTTTTCTGACGCCTGGCCACCTCCTCGCGCTGCTGCAGGCTCTCGATCAGTCCTCTTTCCATCATCCCCACACTGAGTGTTTTGCGCGGCAGATCGACAGCCGCCAGCCCCTGGTCAACGAGGACGTTTTGATACAGACCGATCTCTGGAAGAAAGACGAGAGCTGGTTGATGGCCGTCCTTGTCTTTATTGGGACGCAGCAGGAGCCGCAGGGGTTTGTCCGCCAGGTAGCCGAGCGTGAACTCTTTGGCTGTACGGGCGAGCTGCCCAACGTCAGCCTGCTCAATGCGGAAGTGTTTGGCGAAGTTCCGGATATCCTCACTCTTCGAGTCTGGTGGGGCGCAGCGGACCCAGAGAAGTCTAACTGGGATCTGCGTACCTTCATGCTCGACGATGAAATGATCTCCGCTGTTGGTGGTGTCAGATGTCACCAACCTTGCTCCCTCGACATCAATGAAGCCCGCCACACCACCGAGCTGGCGTAACAGCCGCTGGAGCATATCCGCCGGCTTGTTCGAAGCGTTCCTTTGGAGTGCATTGAGGCGCTGGGTTTCGGCCATGATGGCATCACTGAGTTCAGGATTCTCGGCCAGTGCCGCGAGCGCATCGGTGTGAGCTTTGATGACGGGCTTCTGCACCTGGGCCAGTTCACGATGAAGCTGTTCTCTAGCCGCAGCGATCAGATCTCCCTCCGGCAGCGGGGCGGCGGTTTGCAAAATGTCTCCGGTGTCGGGCACGAGGCGCACATTGCGAATGGAAATGACATTGCCCGGATAACTCATGGTGGGGGCGATGCGCAGAGTGACGTAGTTGCGGGTGAAGTTCAGTGGGCCGATGCGCAGCGGCGTGAAGGCAGCGTCACTGGCACCACGCACGATCTCGAAATTCCGGCGGTTCTCCTGTGCTCCAGGCAGCAGTGAGACTTCATAAAAAATAAACGAAGCCTTGTCCTGTGGCATGAACCGTTCAGGGAGCACGCCACCAGCGGACGTAGGTAGTCCGGTGATGTTTGCTTCCAGCTCCAGGAAATAGACACCGGGGGATAAGCGCACCGCTCCCCATTCGGCCAGGCTGCTGGATCCACGCCACCCGGTAATCAGATCCCCTCGTGCCTCTGCGCTGCCGCTCAGCCGGGCCCGCGCGGGCGGCAACATGATCCCGGCGGCAGGGCTGGCAGTGGCCGCTCCATAGATGGCCTTTAGTTCCTCCCGCCGCTGCTGCACGAGCTGAGCCTCTTCATAGTCGGTCCCTGCGGCGAGCTCGGATTCGAGCTTGGCGAGCGCGCGCTCATACTGGTCGCTGAGAATCTGCGAGTCACTGAGGACGAGTTTGAGGAAGTCAGCTCTCGCTGTATTCACTGGCGGGCTTTCCTGCGCCACAATGAGGCCAGGCATGCCCATGCCAGCGAGCAGTGCGCGCAGGCATGAGTGGATGAGTGGGCGGAGTGACATGAGCGGCTGGGAAAATGGCATGAAATACCGCCGGATGCGAGATGCAAAGCGTGATGTTTCACTTCGGCGGGCGCTGCTTGAGTTCTTCATTTGCCTGTCACACGAAAGCCGCCATCATCGCGCCCTCTATGATCCACAACGTCTATTTCTGGCTGAAGACCGACCTCACCGCTGAACAGCGCGCCACCTTCGAAAGCGAACTGCGCCTGCTGCCGAAGATCAGCTATCTTGCCAGCGGTGCCGTGGGCAGACCTGCCGCGACGGAGGCCCGCCCTGTGACGGACCACAGCTTCGATTACAGCCTCTCCCTGAAGTTCAAAACCATGGCCGAGCATGAGTTCTACCAGGCAGGCTGCCCGGATCACCAGCGCTTTGTCGATACCTGCAAACCTTTCTTTGCCAAGGTCATCGTGTATGACACAGAAGAGCTGGCATAAGCCGGACTCATTCAGGGAATCTTGTTCAGCGTGTAGGCGCAAAGGCGATGCCAGAGGTCTTTGCCATCCTTTGCCATGACTTCGGGCAGCTCAAACTCATGCACATATCCGGCGCGCAGGTTTGCGCATTTTACTGTGAGGCTCAGGGCGTCGCCGGAAAGCTGCCAGTCGCTGAGTTGGAGCGGCTGGGGATCGACTTCGGGGCTGCCATACTTCGCGGTGTGCAGGTAGGTGTAACTTTGGGCTTTCGTCTGTGACCAATCAGCTTCTTTGACGGGCTCGGTGAAGCTGAAGCGGAAACCTCCGCTGATGGCTTCGAGCTTCTGGATCTCCAACGGCACCTTGCCCGTCGGCACAAGACGCTGGAGGCCATAGGGACGGCTGCCGTAGCTGTTCCAGCCGCGGTTGGATTGCCCGACGATCATGGAGCCATCGGTGAGGAAGTTCTCCGTGAGCACGGCGCTTTGCAGGCCGCTGACGAAGGGGAAGCACGCGCCCTGATACTCACCGCCAATCTTTTCCAAGAAGACACGATTCACGCCAGAAAGCACGAATTCGCCGACGAACATCTGCTTCTCAAAAGGGCCGAATTTCCCGCCCGTGAGATCGCAGCGCAGACCGGTGGTGCTTTGACCGAACTTCACATAAGGCAGCCACACGGCAGGCAGGCAGTAGCCGGGCACCTGAGTCACTGCTTCAGCGACGGTGATGCCATCGATGATCTTGGCGGGAGGCTTCACGGGTGAGTCGGGGCGCTTGGCATCCGTCAGAGCATCGGCGTGACCAAAGTAAGCGCCTTGGCGAATATGCATGATGGGACTCGTGGGCGTCCAGTTGCCCTGCTGATCGGTGCCAAAGATGTCGCCCTCCGCATTCAAGCCGATGCCGCATGGGCTGCGGAAGCCTGCTGAAAAGCCCGTCGCTGTCGTGCTGCCCTTTTTCGTGATGATGCTCCAACCGCGCCAAAGCGGATGTTTCGCTTCATCGCCCGCACCATCCCAGACTTTGCCCATCGAGCAGTTCAGCGTGTTGTGCATGTTGCCCTCACGATCAAATACCGGGCCGTAAGCATACTCATGGTAGGCGCCGGAGACGCCCCAGCCTTTGCTCGCGGCGATGTATTCATCAGCGACACCATCTTTGTCGGTGTCCCGCAGGCGCGTGACCTCGCTGCGCTGGGTGACGTAAAGATCGCCCTCGTGATAGGCCAGCCCGAGGATCTCGTGCATGCCGCTGGCAAAGAGCTTGTAGCCAAGATTGGCTACCGTCGGCGGCTCAGCGCTTGGGTTCTCAATGATCCAGACCTCACCTTTGCGGATGGAGACTGCGAGTTTGCCATCCGGCAGCACCGCGAGGCCGCTGGCCTCCATGTTCACTCCTGGCGGTGTTTCCAAAGTGACCGTGCGGTAGTAGTCGGACTGGTCTTGGGCCGAGAGAGTCGAGCAGAGGGCGTAGAGCCAGAAACTGAGAACTGAGAACTGAGAACTGAGAACTGGTTTTACCATGACAGCACCTCCTTGGATTCCTTGCCGTTGATCTTCATCGTGCGCTCAAAGCCGCCCTTCATAGGCCGCAGCGTGTCTTCCACCGACAGACCATCCAGCGTGTAAAGCATCGTGGGCACGCCGTCTTTACCGAGGCGATAGCCGGTGAACTCTCGTGTGCCAGTGGCGGCGGGGAGTTCCTTCAGGTCGGTGCCGAGTGGCTTGATGGCGGCCATCTCGCGGCTCTGCCAGTTGCTCATGGCATCGAGGAATTTGCCCTTCCAAATCACCGCCCAGCGCACCTGCACGGAATCAAAGGCGGCATGAAGGCCCTCCGGAAAACCAACAGCGATGGCGTGACTGCCTGCGCCTTCGATGAAGCTGCGGAAGATGATGGGCTTGCCGGCCTTCTCGGGCTTCAATTCGAAGTCTTCGGTGGAGATCAGTCCGTCGGGCAGCGGCTGACCATCGATCTCTTTGAGGTAAGTCCAGATGGATTCCACATCCTTGTCGGCTGTTTTTCGTCCCATGAACATCGGTGGCATCATGGTGCCGGGTTGAGTGACTTGCGGGTTGAGCAGCAGCTCTTTGAAATACTCGGGCTGGAGTCGCTCCACGGTGCTCGTGAGTCTGGCCACGGGCGGACCGAGAGATTTGCGGTCCTTCAAACCATGACAACCGACACACGCGAGTCCTGTCATGCCTATGAGCTTTCGCCCGAGTTCAGCGCGGTGATGTTTGCCCAGGCCACTGACATCGATCTCGACGGGCTTCTCCCGCTTGTCGGCCTCAGGCAGCAGATCTAGCAGCATCTCCGTCTGCGCTTTGCCGAAATTCGGCATCCGCGTGTTCATGTAAGGCCGCACGCTGCCACCTTCACCGAAGAGGATTTTTTCAAGCCAGCCGCGCGTGAGCTTGCGGCCCGTGTTGTCGAGGTTCGGCGGCATGTGCGCGAGTTCGCCGAGCGACTCTGCCGTGGCATCGTTGCTGGTGAAATACTGCGCGCGGGGGTCTTCGGGGCCGCCTTTGCCATTGCGATCATGGCAGGCGTAACAATTCAGGCGCGACATCTGCCAGTCGATCTTTTGCGCGGCGGTGAGTTGAGGGGCTTCACCTTTCTGAATGGCCGCGAGAGCGAGTTTGATGGCGCGCTTTTGGAGGTCGTTGAGGTCAAAGCGTGGAATGCCGGTGGGCTGCTTGGTGGAGAGGCAGCCTTTGGCAGAATCCAAAGAAGCTAGCGACGGATGGGAGCGACCTCCCAACTGAACTTTGCTTTCGTGGCAGCTCGTGCAGCCCATGGCCTGGAAGGTCTCCCTGCCTTTGGCGATGCCTTGTTTCGGAATCTTCAGCGCAGTGCGTTCCGTGGCTTTCTCCTGCTGACGACCGACGTGCAGATAGGCGGCGATGTCGGCAGCTTCTTGATCGGTGAGGCGCAGGTCAGGCATCCGTCCGGAGGGACGATGGGCGAGCGGGTTCTTCAGGAAATGCGCGAGCGAGTTCACATCATACACATCCGCGAAAGCGATGGGCACAGAAGCGTTGCCGGGCTTTTCGACCTCCATCTCGGCAGGCACTTTAGCAGGTCGGAAGTCGGAGCCTGGCTCATGGCAGGCCACACAGCCGATCTTGTGATACAGCTCCTTGCCATGCGCACCATTGCCAGCGGGCATCTTCGGCATGTCTTGCTTGAGCGAGCTGAGATACTCGACCAGCGCCTCGACTTTCGCGGCATCACCTTCTTCTCCGGCGAACATGCCGGGCATCTGCGTGCCTTTTTTCCGATACTGCGGGCTGCGCACGAAAAGCCAGAGCTGATCCGCATCGAGCCGAGAGCCGACGCCATTGAGCAGCGGCCCTTGCTTCGGTGCCAGCCGCTCCTGCCAAGCCTTTGGCGCAATATGGCAGGCGGTGCAGTTTAGTTCTGCCAGCAAGAGATAGCCACCGTCGATGACATGCTCGTCTGGATCTTCGGGCAGATTGAACTGATCGAAGTTGAAGACGTAGGCGTGATTGATGGGCTCAGCTTGTAGTGGATGAGCCTCGGCACGTGAAACGAGGCCTAGTGTGAGGGCGAGCAGGGAATGACGAATGACGAAGCTCGAATGACGAAATAATGACGAAGCTCGAATGACGAAGGGCATGGCTGGTTCGGAGTTCGGGCTTCGGGTTTCGTTCGTCATTCGGATTTACTCATTCGTCATTTTCACAGGCCCATCTTCGCACGCTCAGCGTCGAGGGCTTTGATCCAGGGGCCGATGAAGTGGCCGCTGTCGTGATAGGTTCGTCCAGAATACATGTGCTGGTCGATCACGCAGGGCTCGTTCACATAGATACCGCCGCAGA
>CAYMHJ010000074.1:0-23059 GCA_964390165.1 uncultured Prosthecobacter sp.
GTGAAGGTGGTGCTGGCACCGGGGGCCAGTGAAGTGCTTCCAAGCAAGCCGACTGAAAAGTAGCTTTGATCCTGGCCGTCTTTGGTGACTGACAAGCCATTCAGTTCTTGTCCACCTGCATTGCGGATGACAAAGGTTTTCGACGCAGTGGTGTTTATCAAAACACTGCCGAAGTTGCTGACGCTTATGTCATCTTGGAGATCCTGCCCCGCTGGCTCTTCAACAGCAATGTCTGGAAGAAGGCCATAGCCGGTGATTTGTTCCACATAACCCGTGCTGCCATTGTACTGTCCACCAGCCGTTCTTCCTCGGGCTCTAACCCATGAACTTTGTGGCATGTTCAACCCTGTTCGCTGCCAGCCTCCAGTGATGGAAGAAACTGAAGGCGTCTTGATCCAGCTAGTTCCATTCCAATATTCAAAGGTCACCGCCGTTAGCACCGCAGCGCTACCGCTTAAACTCCACTGAACCGTGTGATTTCCAGTAATTGTTAATGTCCTCGTAGAAACTGTGTCGTTTACGATCCTAGACAGACGGTTCCGAGTCGCCCCCATGAAAGAAGTGAACATCCCACCAACCAAATATTTACCATCCAATTGCGGATTTAATCCATGAACCGTGTTGTTTGCCAGGGGTGCTTCAGGGGTTTCCAGTGAACCGGCGGCGTTTACTCGCGCCAAATAAGGCCGACTGATTCCGCCTATCGTTGTAAATTGGCCTGCCATCCACAGTTTCCCATCCGCTTGAGGAATCAAAGATCTTGCGAAGCTACTTGGGTTCATCACAAAGCTGGCATCGGGCAGACCTGAGGATGATACTCGCGCCATACGGGTTCTAGGTTCCCCGTTAATAGCGCTGAAGTCTCCAGAAACCACTATTCTGCCCTGACTATCTTGAGCAATAGCTGTTATCCCCGAGCCAGCACCATCTAGTAGAAAACTGGCATCGACAGAGCCGTTGAGATTCAACCTTTCCACTCGGCTCCGAAAGTCAGGTGATTGAGTTACTCCTCCGACCAGCAATTTATCTCCATCCACAACTGTCATCGTATATACACTCAGCAAAGTAGAAGACGACGTGAATCCGGTATCCAGCGTCCCATCAGCATTAAAACGGGCGACTTTGCTTCGGCTCACGCCTGCTATGGTATTGAAATTACCAGCCACAAACAATTGATCATTAGAATCGAACACCATGACACCAACACCGCCGCCTGTGTTGAGGGTTGGGTTAATAGTAGCATCAAGGCTTCCATCTCCATTCAGACGAGCTAATCCACTGCGTGCTCCGCCAGCGATAGAACTGAAAGAACCACCTACCCATATTTTTCCATCAGTTTGAAGTCCTATGCACGCTACTGCTCCATTTGGATTCGGACTAAAGCTGGAATCAAAAGTTCCATCCTTGTTCAACCGAGCTAGACGATTCCTAGCCCCTCCGCCGATAGACGTGAAGTCTCCGCCCACCAGTATTTTGCCATCGGGTTGTTCCACACAAGTGTACACATTTGAACCGCTGGGTGATGGATTGAATGCGTCCAATGTTTGCGTCGAACCCTGTCTTGCCACCATCAAGAAGATGGCGACCACGAACGCTGGCAGCATGGATTGAAAGATTGTCAGGCTGTTGCTTGGCAGCTTTTTGTTTCTCATGACGATAGAAAGTGAGGGGATAAATTGAGTATGCGGCGCTTGATTTTTTACCGTGAGAAGCCAGTGGTCTCGTCTCCGGTGCGTTCGTGGAAGGTGCGGGCTAGTTCGGCGTATTGCTCGTGCTGCTCGTAGAAGGCATCGGAGCCGCTTTGCTGGTAGCTCTCGTAGGCTTTGTCGGCGGCCATGAGGTAGAATTTCATGTGGTCGCCACCGCTTCTCATGGCTCGGCGCAGGCCCCATTGGTCGATCAGATTGCCCTTCAAAGTCTGGCGGGGTGGCGTGATGGCGGCGGGCGCAGGGGAGGCGGCTACGCTTGATGATGATGCCGCGACGGGAGCGGATGCCGGAGCAGCGGTGATAGTTCCTGAGCTGGCCTGCAGTGACGTGGTTGCGGTGCCGGTGTTTGTGCCAAGGGCTGGGGCGGGCATGGAGGCCGAGGTGAGCCGTGGGGAGTCATTCCCCAGGCTGGTCTCCCACTTACCTTGGGAATACTTGTCGTAGGTGTTATAGCCGCCGCCACGGGTGGAGGAACCGGTGATCACGCCTTCGAAGCGCCCGTCCACCATGAATCCGGTCTGAGTGTCCACAAACGCCGGGGCCTGTGTGCCGGGGGCGGGTGCCGGGTAGCGCCGGAGCTTGCCGAACCCATGCGCCCGGTTCTGCTCGTTCACCCCGCCTTCCCATTCGAGCTTCGTGTCGGAGTCATACAGCTTGGCATACAGGCTGACGCCCTTTTCCGTGCTGCGCCACTCGTAGCCCCCGCTGTCGGCAGAGTCGCCAGCACTCTCTTTGACTGGAGCAGGTGTCTCACAGGCGGAAAGAAGCAGGGCGGCGAGGGCGGAGAAGAGGAGTGCAGTTCGGGGCTTCATGGGGATCAAATTTGTCGTGGGCCGCTTATTAAAAGTCCCGAGGCGGCACCTAACCCTGCACAGCATCGTACCGTGAAACGGAATGGCAGAGATAAGGGCACCTCCTCAGGACTAGCTACTGTTGCCAGTCAGGTGAGCCCGTGACCATCCGTAGAACTACGGGTTTTTGCCCGCCAAGCAGATCATCGCGGGCGCAGGGCAGCCACGGCGGCGGTGCGAGTTTCCACACCAAGCTTGGTGAGGATGGCGCGGACATGATCTGTCA
Source organism: uncultured Prosthecobacter sp. (assembly GCA_964390165.1). Lineage (GTDB taxonomy): Bacteria > Verrucomicrobiota > Verrucomicrobiia > Verrucomicrobiales > Verrucomicrobiaceae > Prosthecobacter. The sequence goes on from CAYMHJ010000074.1 coordinate 2,787, forward strand.
CGGTGCGGTAGCTGATACCCAGGATGAGGGCGATTTCCTTGTCCCGCTTGCCCTCGGCAATCCAGAGCAGCACCTCGCTCTCGCGTCGGCTCAAGCCCGCCCGACGGAGACTCAAGTGGTCCGCCTTTTGCACCCGTGCCTGCTGGGGCGATGCGGCGGACAGAACCTGCGCCGTCTGGTGCGCCAGTACGATATGCCGACCGAGCTGCCGGATGATTTCAATCTCCTCCACCGTAAAGCCGCGCTTCCCGCTTTTGTTAAAAACGACTCCACCTGCATGAGTTCCAGTGAGAAGCGGAATCGCTACCTGATGGCGTATGTCCAGCGGTTTCAGGGCGAGATCGTAATACTCCGTGCGTCTGAGCTGCCGGAGTGTGATGAAGTCCGAAAGCAGCAGCGGCTCCTGCACGCCGGCCACGACTTGGGCAAAGGCGGGATTGTCCTTTGGCAGCACCTCGGCGATGCGCTGCATCCGCTCCACGCGAGTGGCTTCCTCAAAAGGGGCGTTCACGGCCCCCTCATAACTGCCATCCGCCAGACTCCAGAGTTCAAAGCCATTGAACGTCTCGGGAAAGACGTGCTGGCATGCGGTCAAGACGCGTTCGGGAAAGAGTGACTCGCCATGAGTGTGCAGCATCTCAACTGCAGCAAGAAGACTTTGCAGTCGAAACTCAGACTTATGGAAGGCTGCAAGGGGCATTTATATTATTTGTATCTAACAATTGAAATGTCTGCCAAGCAGGAACCATGCAATCTTCAAAAGTCGCCCTCGCTGCGCTAAAAGAAGGATAAATACGCCTAAGATATAACCGCCCACGAGCCTGCTTGCGCTGCCATTAAACTAAGGTCAGCTTGAAATGTATCTGCTACCGATGGTCTGAGATTAAAAGAGATCTCCAACCCCCTGAATCTATGGTAAATCCCGGCTATCTCAATGGCAGTGGGGCCTGCCTGCCTTCGATGGATCAATGTCGATGCCTGCCAGAAGAGGTCAGTACAGTTTGATCGCACCGCGACATTCCCACAAAGAATGCTTGCGGCGTGGCGTTGGTTTCGGCCACACTTTTCACCTTTATGGAAAACACCCCTGCCAACTCCTCGCGCCGCGATTTCATCAAGACTGCCACCCAGGCCACCGTCGGCCTTTCTGTGCTCTCGGGCATCAAGATCCCTTATGTCCACGCCCAGGGCGATGACGTGATCAATGTGGCCCTCGTCGGCTGCGGTGGACGCGGCACGGGCGCTGCCAGCAACTCGCTCGGCCTGAAGCAGGGCACCCGCCTGATCGCCATGGCGGATGTGCAGGAGAACCGCCTGGAGGCGAGCTTCAACGGCCTCAGCGGAAAGCACCCGGACCGCTTCTCCGTGTCTGCCGACAACAAGTTCATCGGCTTTGATGCCTACAAGAAGGCGATCGACACGCTGCGCCCGAATGATGTGGTCATCCTGGCCACGCCGCCAGCCTTCCGCTGGGTGCAGTTTCAGTATGCCATCGAGAGAGGCGTGAATGTCTTCATGGAAAAGCCCATCTGCGTGGATGCCCCGAGCGGCAAGCGCATGCTGGAACTGGGCAAGAAAGCCCAGGAAAAGAACCTCAAGGTCGGTGTCGGTCTCATGTGCCGCCACTGCCGCGTGCGTGGGGAGCTCTTTGATCGCATCCAGCAGGGGGAGATCGGCGACATCATCCTCGGACGTGCGTATCGCCTCCAGGGTCCGGTGGGCACCTGCTTCACCCAGCCCCGTGATGTGAAGGCCGAGCCAAGTGAGCTCATCTACCAGATCAAGAACTTCCATTCCTTCCTCTGGGCGTCCGGCGGTGCCTTCAGCGACTTCAACATTCACAACATCGACGAGATCTGCTGGATGAAGAACGACTTCCCCATCGAGGCCAAGGCCACGGGTGGCCGCACGGATCGTGGCGACTTCGTGGATCAGAACTTCGACCACTACAGCGTGGAGTACACCTTCCGCGATGGCACGAAGTTCTGGCTGGAAGGCCGCAATGCGATGAAGACGCACAATGAATTCGCCAGCTATGTGCATGGCACCAAGGGGTCTGCCGTTGTCTCTAGCGCCGGTCACTTCCCCTCCCGTGCCATGACCTTCAAAGGACAGAACAAAGTCGCGGCGGACATCGTCTGGCGTGGCCCGAAGGTGGAGCCAAACCCCTACGACCTGGAGTGGCAGGATCTCGTGGAAGCCATCGTGAACAACAAACCCTACACCGAAGTCGAGCGCGGAGCCATGGCCAGCCTCGTGACCGTCATGGGCCGCATGAGCGCGCACACCGGACAGCTCGTCACCTTTGACCAACTCATGGCTCACGACCACGAGTTCGCCCCTGGCGTGGACAAGCTCACTCTGGATGGCGCAGCCCCGCTGGTGGCTGACAAGGACGGCAAGTACCCAACTCCGTATCCTGGCCGTCACGGCATGTACGAATACGTCGTCGGTCAGGCCTGATCCGTCGTTCAGTGTTTAGCCCGGAGCCCCGCCAAGGCCTCCGGGCTTTCTTTTACCCCACCCATGTCCGCCCCGCTCAGCCCCAGACAACTTTTCAACCTGCTCGACTCGGGCCGCATCTCGCCTGAGGAATTCCGCGCCCGGATGAAGGAGTGCGCCGGGGAAATCATCACCGAGATGGAGGAGGACCATCTGAATCCCCTGGCCGCCTTTCTGGAGCAGATGCTCAGCCGCCGCGCCGCCTCGAAGCTGCTGCGCCAGCATGAGGAAAAGATCATCCGCGAGGTGCTCCAGGCCCTTTCCGAGCTTGAAGACTTCCAGCCCGCGCGCTGGCTTTGGAACGCCGCGCATCCGCACATCCCCCTGCACGCCTTTTTCCGCAGCAAGCGTGAACCCGTCTTCCGCATCGTGGCGCTCGATGCACTGCCGCAGATCGTGACCGTACATGTCGAGTACAGCACCCAGGGCAGTGACGGACTCGTGCGCGAGCAGATCCGCCTGAGGCGTGACCGGCGCGCCCAGCTAGGACTGGAGCGGCGCCAGCTTGTGCCGGACTGAAAGCGGTGAATTTCTGGCTCGCCATCCCACATCAGCTCTCATTAAAGTGTGAGTTGTTCGTTAACATCGCGTTCACCACTCCCCCGACCAATCGCCATGAAATCCGCCCTCCTGCTCATCCTGGCTGCCAGCGCCGCCACCCTCTCCGCCCAGACACCTGCGGCTGAAACGCCCAAACTCACCGAGGCACAGGTCAGCTCCGTGCTAGATCAGCTCAAAGTTCTCGAAGCCCAGATCCTCGCTCAGCGTGGCAACAATCTCTCCGCCATCCTGGCGAAGCTGAGTTCGGCCATCTCAAGCGATCAGGCGGCGATCAAATTCTACACTGAATGTGACGTGCTCGTGAACAGCGAGCGCAAAGAGGCGAGCAAAAGCGAGGCTCGCCAGCGCGCAGAGCAGATCGAGAAAAACATGGAGCGCAAAGCCAAAGCAGGTGCGGGAACCAACGATCAGGAGGGAGACAACGGCATCGCCCTGCGTCTCGGACTGCGCTATCTGATGCTCACCCTGGAGGCTCATGAGGCCAAGGATGACGACTTCAAAAAGATGGCTCCCAAGCTTCAAAGCTACATTCAAGATCTCGTCGCTTCCGCCCCGAAACTTCAGGGCCGTGCCTTTGGAATGATCAACCGCGCCTGCGGTCCGAACAGCCCTGTCGTCGAAGCCTATCAGCTCGACCGTTACCTCAACCGCGAGCATTGGAGCCGTGATCCGGCCAACATCGGCGGCATGTTCGAGGCCACCCTTTTCCACATCGCGGAGGCAGAATCCAAAGACAGCCTGCCTGGACTCTGGGACAGTCGCATCAACAACGAAGCCGCCTTCCGCAAAGAGCAGATGAGCGAGCCTGAATATGTGCTCTGGCTTCAGAATGAGCTGCCCGCCCTGCGCTGGGAGCGCGCTGATTATCTTTACGAGAAAGGCCCATCGGTGATCAATGCCATGGCGGACATGCTCAAGATCATCAAAGACTTCCCGGCCCATGCTGACGCTCCGAAATGGGTAAGTGACCTGCGCCTGAAAGTGAATGAGTCCGCCGCCACGCCCACCAGCACAGCGGCTGGCAGCTAGTCGTCTCCCAGAGCCGTGATTTCCTCTCTGCTACGCAGTTTCCGCTGTGCCTTCTCCGGCATCGGCTGGGCATTGCGCAGCCAGCGGAACCTCCGCATCCACGCAGCCTTTACCTTGGGCGTCGTCATTCTCGGGTTCGTCGAAAACCTGGCCGCCTGGGAATGGTGCGCCGTGCTCGGCTGCATCTCCCTCGTCTGGGCTGCCGAGATGCTGAACTCCGCCCTCGAAGTCCTCTGTGACCGCATCACCACCGAACCTGATGAGCACATCCGCCGCGCCAAAGACGCCGCCGCAGGGGCTGTGCTAGTCTGCGCCATCATCAGCGTCGTGGTCGCCGCCTTGGTGTTTCTTTGAAAAGGACAAGGGAGCCGATCTCCAGATTAAACACTCTCTTCCGGAGAATGCCCCGGCAGCAGGGAACGAATCACGCGGCAGGGATTCCCGGCAGCGACCACGTCAGCCGGGATGTCACGAGTCACCACACTACCGGCGCCGATGACACTCCGATCACCAATCGTGACACCGGGGCAGAGAATAGCACCGCCACCCACCCAGACATCTGAACCGATGGTGATGGGCCGGGCGGACTCCAACCCTTCGCGCCGCTCAGCCGCATTTAGCGGATGCGTGGCTGTGTAGATCTGCACCGCCGGGCCGAAGAGCACATGACTGCCGATGGTGACCCGCCCCACATCCAGCACTACACAGTTAAAGTTGAAGAATACCCTGCTCCCCAGTGTGATGTTCGTGCCGTAATCACAAAAGAACGGTGGCTGAATCCAGGCATCCGTCTCCTGCCCGAAAAGCTCAGCCAGAAGACGCTGCCGCTCCTCTTTTTCATCTTCATGCGTGGCATTGAGCTGCCGGCAAAGATCACGGCATTGCTGGCGGTTCAGGCTCAGTTGAGCATCCAGCGGATCATAGAGCTCACCCGCCAGCATCTTTTGTTTTTCAGTTTTCATGGCTGTAGCACACTGTCATCAGCGCCGCCCATCAGCAATCACGCAGAGTCCGATGTGACTCAAAACGATGCATGGGCGGCTGCCCCCGGCTTGAAATCAACTCTCCACGCTTTATGGCAGCCGGATGGAACTCGACCTCACCGGCCCCCTCCGCGAAGATGCCTACATGATCCTCGCGGGCCTCGTCACACCGCGGCCCATAGCTCTGACCACCACGGTGGACCCCGAGGGCCGGGTAAATGCGGCACCGTTCAGCTTCTTCAATGTTCTGGGTGACTCACCGCCCATCGTCGGCCTGTGCCCGGGAGATCGGGCACCCGGAATCCCGAAGGACACGGCGATGAACATCCGCCTGACGCATGAATTTGTGGTGAACCTCGTGGATGAATCCATCGCCCAGCAAATGAACCTCTGCGCCGCCACCCTGCCGCCTGGAGAAAATGAACTCGCCCACGCCGGGCTTACCGCAGTGGCCAGCAGTGTCGTGAAGCCGCCGCGCATCGCCGAGGCTCCGGCCAGTCTCGAATGCCGCAGCCACAGCATCCTCGAGATCGGGGATAACCGGCTCATCATCGGCGAGGTGCTGCGCGTACACGTCAGGGATGACATCTTCGATCCCGAGACCTGGCTGGTGAAGCCCGGCACCTACGCCCCCATCGGCAGGATGCAGGCCCCGCACTGGTACTGCCGGACGAGCGACATGTTTGAGCTGCGTCGTCCGAGATGAGCCCCGATCTCATACAGAAAACCATCCTGCAGCTCACTGCCGCGCGCGGTGCGGGGAAAACCATCTGCCCCTCCGAGGTGGCTCGGCATCTCCAGCCGGAGCACTGGCGCCCTCTCATGCCGCCCGTGCGAGCCGCAGCCGACGAACTCCGCCGCAGCGGGAAAATCCGCATCACCCAGGGCGGCGAGGACGTGGACCCGGCTCAGGTGCGAGGCCCGATCCGCCTTTCGGCAATCCAGGCGCAGTGAGACCCCTTGCCCGGCCATGCTTCACGGCTAAAGAAGGCCCATGCCCTCCCTCGCAGATGATTTGATCTCCCTCCTCGGCCCCGACCGCGTGTCCCTCACGGATGCCGACCTAACCACGCACAGTACGGATAAATGGTTCGCCTCAAATCCGCCTCAGGTCGTCGTCCATGCGCGATCCACAGAGGATGTGTCAAAGACCCTGCGCTACGCCAGCGAATACGGCATTCCCGTGACCGCCCAGGGTGCCAGGGTGGGTTACGTCGGCGGTTGCGTGCCATCGCGGGGCGGCATCGCTCTGTCTCTCTTCGGTATGAACCGTATTTTGGAAATCAACACGGCCGATGGCGTCGCGGTCGTGGAGCCCGGAGTCATCACGGGAGAGCTGCAAAAAGCCGTGCGCGAGCTTGGCTGGTTTTACCCGCCTGACCCCGCCTCGCTGAAGGAATGCAGCCTCGGTGGAAACATCGCCACCAATGCCGGCGGCCCTCGCTGCCTGAAATATGGCGTCACGCGCCATTACGTCCTCGGTTTGGAGGCCGTGCTGGCCGATGGCAGCATCGTGAAGGCAGGCGGGCGCTGTCATAAAAACAAGACCGGGTTCGACCTCGTCGGCCTCATGGTCGGCAGCGAGGGCATGCTCGGCGTCGTCACCCAGGCCACACTTCGCCTCATCCCGCACCCGCCCACGCGCGCCATGCTTTCCGCAGGCTTCCGCACCTTTGCCGAGGCCGCGAACGCCGTGCAGCGCATCCTGAATTCCGGCTTCCTTCCCAGTGCCCTGGAGATCGCCGACAAGTTCACTCTCCGCGCCGCGCGTGAGTATCTCGGAGAAAGTGTCACCCCTCAGGGCGATGCGCATCTCCTCGTGGAGATCGACGGCCATGAAGCCAGCGTGAAAGGTGAGCTCGCCCTGCTGGCGCAGCTCGTCCGCGATCTCGGCTGCATCGACCTCGAAGAAGCCATGGGCGAAACCGCCTGCGAGCGCTTCTGGAAACTGCGTCGTGAGTTCAGCTACAGCCTGCGAAACACCGGCCTCATCAAGCTCAACGAAGACATCGTGGTCCCGCGCAGCAAGCTCGTGGAGCTCGTCGAGTTCGCCGAACGTCTGCAAAGTGAGCACAGCTTCCCCGTGGCATGTTTCGGCCATGCGGGCGATGGCAACATCCACGTCAACATCATGGTCCCAACCATGGATGACCCAGCGATCCGCGAGCGTGCCGAAGTCGCTCTCGATCAACTCTTCCGCCAAATCATCGCCTGGAATGGAGCCATCACCGGCGAGCACGGAGTCGGCATCGCCAAAAAGCGCTGGTGGCGCGAGGCCGTGCCAGACGCCACCCACGAAGCCCACCTTCGAATCAAAGCGGCACTCGACCCGAAAGGCATCCTGAATCCAGGAAAATTCCTGGGCTAACCTTTGCAAATCATGCTTTTCGCCTCCGTGCGATGAGCGCACAGATGCCGATCATCAGAAGCATAGCTCGCGAAGGTTCCGGGGTGCCGCTAATGGTCATGCCCCAGCTTGTGAGGGTGGCGTTGTCTCCGGCGGCGTTGTCAGCCACAAAGAGAGTCCAGTCACCATTGGCGCTCAGCCCTTGGAAATTGCTCAGGTAGGCTGTGCGCGAGTCGGTATCCAGCACTGTGTCCGGGTCCACGTCTCGGGCATCTGGCTGGTAGGTGCCGGTGATCGTCCCGCTCCCAGCGGCGTTGTGGATGTCTGAGACGGCGTCATCGCTGAAGGTCACGTTGAAACCGGAGGCGGAACTGCCGATCAGGTCCATTAATGTTTTTCCTGGCCGGTTCAGCAGCACGCTGAAACCGGAGTCGTGGGAGAGAAAGGCATACAGATCCCCATTCCAGCCGCCAGATGTCTGGAAGCGCACCTCGATGCTGGTGATGAACCCAATCGGGCTGTCCGTGATGGTGCGGGTGTCAGCCAAGCCGGTGGGGTTGTTGTCCGGGATGGTGGAGTTCACCGTCCAGTCCACCGTCATCGTGGCAGCGGCGTGCAGGCCGGAGCTCGTGAGCAGTAGGGCGGCCAGGACTCGTGCGGCGGGGGTGAGGAGAGATTTCATGGGAGACGGGGGAAGCTGAGGTTAGAAAGTGATCCGGTAGAAGGCACTCGGCTGTGGCGGAGCGGGATCGTTGAATCTGACGACGCCAGTGTTGCTGGCAGTTGCAGTGCCGATCTGAGTCCAAACCAAGAGGTCCGTGGAGCGCTGGATTTTGTAAACTTTTCTGGGGATACCCGTGAAGCTGATGGCCAAACCACCCGGCAGCGGCTCCAGCTTGGGCGCGTTTTTGGGATTGAAGGCCGGGTCCTGAGTCACATTCACGCTGACCACGCCCACGATCTCCGCCTCGCCATCGGAGAAGGTCACGCTGAACTGGTCCACGCCAAAGAAGGCTTCGGGTGGATCATAGGTGAGGGTCTCCAGGCCGTCGAAGGTGATGTCCGCCCCGACGAGCGAGTCCGGGGAGAAGCCAGTTACCATGACCTGGTCCCCATTCGCATCACTCACGCTCGCGACGAGCTTGGACAGGCCTATGAAGGACTTCTCCCCCTGGTTCGTCGTGGCGATGAAGCCGGCAAAGATCGGTGGATCATTTGGCTTCACCTCGCCGGAGATCGGGAAGGTGAAAACGCCCTGGACGGGGTCATTTGAGTGAATCGTCACTGGCCCGCTGAAGGTGCCGAGCGTGTTGGTCGGCATCAGGACGGTGACTTTGCCACTCCCGCCCGCCGCGATGCTCGGCGTGCTGGACGCCACCGAGAAGCGGAAGCCTGTGGGCACCGTGACGTTGTCGATGGTCAGCGGGATCGTGCCGGAGTTCTCTACGCGGAAGGAGTTGCTCACTGTGCTGCCACCGATGCGTGCTGTGCCGAAGCTGAACGCCGTGGACTGACCGTTGGTGATTTTGGGCGCGTTGGCGTTCGGGCCGCTCCGCACCGTCATCGCCGCGTAAGGGTCGATGGAGCCGATGAGTTTCACCACGACGAAGTCCTGATTTCCAGCCACTGAGTTGTGAGCGTGGCCGGCCACATATATGTCACCTGCGGCATCCAGCAGAACTTTGTAGGCACTGCCAGAGCTGCCGAGATCAAGAACGACCTTGCCGCCCGTGCCAAAGCTGGGATCTAGCTCGCCAGCAGGCGTGTAGCGCACGACGACCCACTTGCCGCCCACCTGCCCGGCTACCACCAGCTTGCCATCCGCCTGCACGGCGATGCTGTTGGCCTGCTCGCGGCTCACCGCTGGGTCAATGTCCTCAATGGTCACGCCCGTGCCATTATAGGAGAGATCAGCCTCAAGTTCCGTCGTGGCGCGGCCCGTGATGAAGCCGCCTCCCAGCTCTCGGGTAAAGGAGCCGCTCCGCTTGGCGGCGATGACGGGTTTGCCATCCGCCTGCAGGGCCACCGCCGTGGCGTTCTCTCCATCCCCCGTGCTCGCTTCGAGTGGATACCCAGGCGGAGCCGCTTTCGGGAAGGTAAGGTCGTCAAGCTCCGCACCGGTGGCACTCAGCTTCCAAAGGCGGGCAAGTCCTCCGGAACCGGCTGAACTACTGCCAGCGGTGAAAATTTCCCCGGTGGCGTTGACGGTGATGGCCCCCCCGTAACTGCCGATGTCCAGCACCGTTGTTCCATTGGTTCCAAAACCGGCATCCCTGCCGCCATTTTTATTGAAGCGCCGCACATAAGGTCTGAATCCACCCGTGATGGTTTGCATGCCCGCCACGAGCAGCTTGCCGCCAGGATTCACCACGATGTGCCCGGTGAAGTCACCCTCAGTCAGTCTGTTGTCGATGTCGAAGCCCGCCGTGCCGAAGGTGCTGTCCAGGGAGCCATCCGAGAGATAGCGGACCAGGGCAAAGCTTGGCTGAAAGGGAACGCTAAACCAGGCATTACCCAGCTCGCGTGTGCCGACAGCCACGATCTTGTCATCTTGCAGGCAGACGCCGGTGATGGAGGGATTGAGCACCCCTGGCACAGTCGTCTCTACTTTGCCGTCGCCGTCAAAGCTAGTGTCGAGCACGCCGGTTGGCAGCAGGCGGGCCAGGGCGAACTGGCTAACAGATCCACCCACGCGATCCCCGCCCAGCACCAGCCGCCCATCCGGCAGCATCAGCATGTCAAAGGCTCTGTCATTCGCTCCGAAATCCACACGCACGATACCGCCAGTCCCAAAGCGGGGATCGAAGGTGCCGGGGGCCAGAGTCAACACCTCGCCAGTGATGGGGAAGACGAACTCGGGATTGGCAGCGTCATTGGTGGTGATGGTCACGTTGCCGCTGTTGGTGCCCAGCGTCAGGGCATTCAGCCGCAAGCTGAAGACGGCGGAGCTTTGGGCGGGGATGGTGGACGGTGCACTCACCACGGTGAAGAGATCCGCCGGAGCGGTGATGCTGCTCACTGTCAGTGCCTCGAAACGTAGGTTCTGGATCGTGAATTGCTTCGTCACAGTGATGCCCAGCGGCGTGGGGCCGTAGTCCACCGCCTGCGCCTGATTGTCCGCCAACCGCGCACTGCCCGTGTCCGGCCCGTCATGCACGATCACCTGCGGCGGTATGACCTCAAAGATGTAGGCGGCACCGGAACCGGTAGCGTCGTTGTCGCTGCCAACGCCATTGATACCTCTGGCGGCGCTGTCTTCACCAAGAGCGCCGGCGACCAGCAGATTGCCTGCGACAGCCACCGACGCACCAAAACGATCGTCTCCGCCCGTGTTCGAGGCTTTGAGGTAGGCCTGCAGCGCCCATGCCCCACCACTGCGCTGGAACACATAGGCAGCACCAGAATCATCAAAGCCCGGCGTGTTGCTGCCGTCGCCATTCAATCCGGTGGAGCCACTGTCCTCCCTTTCGGCACCAACGATGATCATGTCACCAGAAATGGCGACGGAGCCTCCGAAGTAATCTAGACTGTTAGTGTTCGAGGCTTTGAGGTAGGCTTGTTGTACCCAAGCCCCGCCACTGCGCTGGAACACATAGGCGGCACCTGCACCTGAAATATCTGAGCTGTCTCCTTGGTCGCCATTGACGCCCGTAGCCCCGCTGCGCTCCCTTTCAGCACCAACGACAATGGTATCCCCAGAGATGGCGACGGAGGTGCCGAAGAAGTCATTCACGCCTGTGTTCGACGCTTTGAGGTAAGCCTGCTGCGCCCATGCTCCGCCTGTGCGCTGGAAAACATAGGCGGCGCCTGCAATGGCAAAACCGGGCGTATTTCCCTGGTTGCCATTGACGCCGGTGGAACTGCTCATCTCGCCACGAGCACCGACAACGATCGTGTCACCAGAAACGGCGACGGAGCCTCCGAAGTAATCTTGACCGTCTGTGTTCGAGGCTTTGAGGTAGGCCTGCTGCGTCCATGTTTCACCACTGCGCTGGAAGACATAGGCGGCACCGGCCTCGTTGAAGCCGGGCGTGTTTCCTTCGCCGCCATTGACGCCAGTGGATGCGCTGTCCTCATATGCAGCACCAACGATTATCGTATCCCCAGAGATGGCGACAGAAGTGCCGAATTGGTCGTTGGCTTCCGTGTTTGAGGCCTTGAGATAAGCCTGCTGGGTCCAAACTCCGTCGCTTCGCTGGAAAACATAGGCCGCACCGGAGTTTTGAGCACTGCTGTTGCTGTCATCACCGTTGACACCCGTTGACCCGCTATCCTCAGACGTGTCTCCGACGACAATCGTATCACCCGAGATGGCGACGGATGTGCCGAATGCATTCCTGGTCGGGCTTGTGCTCACCAGTTTGTCCTGCTGTGACCAAGCACCGTTGACGGCATCTCGCACAAAAACGAAGACTGTACCACCATTGCTTGAACGAGGGGAACCCACCACTACGGTATTTCCGCTCACGGCCACGGAGTCCCCAAAGTTATCATCGAGACTGTTAATCGTATCGCTCGACTTCGCATACACCATCTGGGCGATCATGAGCGGGGTGACGCCTTCGCCGGTCAGCGGGATGTCGAAGGGGTTTTCATCGGCATCGGTGCTAGTGATGCGGAGAGTGGCATTGTAGGTGCGGAGGGCATCGGGTTGGAACTTCACGCGGAAGGTGCTGCTCTCACCTGCGGCGATGGTGCTGGTGCTGGCGAAGCCCTGAGTATCGAGATCGAAGAAGGCGGCATCTGGACCGGTGATGGTGGCACTGACCGAGTCGAGGCTGGTGACTGAGCCGACGTTCTTCACCACAAAGGTGCGCGCTGGGGAGGGCAAGCCGAAAGGCAACCTGCCGAAATCCTGCGCGGCTCCATCCACCAGTTCCACACCCAGCGGCTGCTGCATGGCGATTTCCGCGCCTGTGCCACGTCCGGTGACGGCGAGTGTGCGGTCAGAAGCGTTGTCGCTTTCGAAGATGATGCTGGAGTTGTGATTCCCCAGCGCCAGTGCGGTGAAGGTAATGTCCACGGCCACGCTTTCACCAGGAGATAAGTCGTCATCAGTAGCCAGGGCGGTGCTGGTGGCCGAGGCGGCGTTGTTGGGTGCAGTGGGATTGAGGATGCTGACATTGAAGGCATGGCCGGGGCCGTTATTTCTCAGCGTCACCGTGCGCGTCGTGCTGGTTCCCAGCGCGAGATCTCCGACATTGAGGGTCGTGACGTTGGTGCCGGGTGGGTTCTGCACGACCAAAGTGGCAGCATTGGCATTCACCGTGATGGTCACGTTTTCCTCGAAGCTCTCACCCAGATGCTCGGCGTGCAGCCGGAGCGCGATGGTGGGATTGGCGGAGCGCAGCAGTGGGCGGGTGGTCACGAGCTGAGTGCCCGTGATCGTCACCGCATCATTTGGCGTGGCGCTGACGATGGAGAAGGTGGGCGTGGCTCCGGGATCGGGAAGGTCCAGCACTGCGCCCAGGTTCGCGATCAGTGTCCCGGCGGGCAGGTTTTCAAACACGGAGGTGGCACTGAGGGTGATGTCGATGAGGTCCACATCACCCACACCGATGAAGAAGCCGAACTCACGCGACTCGCCATTCGCATCGGTGGCCTTCACGCGGATTCTGCGGAGGTTTGCGACCTCGTGGTCGAGCACGGCGGCGGTTTTAATGGCGGTGCCATCCACGCTGAAAAGCGCGTTGTCGGTATCGTTAATGCCTGCGACCAGCTCAAAGGTGCTGATGGCGGTGCCTGCCGGAACGACTGTCGTGGCAGAAAGGTTACCGACTGTGGTGCCGATGGGACGGCCTTCGAGGATGAAGTTTGGTGACAGGGTCAGTGCACTCGGGCCCTGGTCGGTCAAGGTGATGGCGAAGGTTTCTTCATAAAACTCACTGGCCTCGTTCGTCACCCTGAGGCGGATGCTGAAGGGGCCGGGGGTGGTCTCGAAGTCGAGAGCCTCGCTGCTGCGCAGGCTGGTAACACCGAGGTCGGTGTGGAGGTTGAAGCGGGCGTTGTCCGGGAAGTTCGCTGTATCCACCAGACTGAAGCTCAAGACGGCCTCGGCGTCGGGGTCGGTGCCGCTGAGGGCACCGATGACGGTGTTGATGGGCTGGTTTTCCGCGATGCTGCTGGCGCTGAGGGCGATGTCTGTGGGTGGACCGGCATCGAGGATGGTGATGGTGAAGACTTGTTCCGCAATCTCTGTGCCCGGGCCAGTGGCGCGGACGCGGATGCTGCGTGTGGCCCCGTTGAAAACTGGCTTTTCGGCTACCTTGAGGGCATTTTCCACGATCTGGAATTGGCTGTTGTTCGTGTCTCCTGTGCCGGTGACGAGCGTGTAAGTGACGGTGCTGCCCTCAGGCACGACGGTGGAGGTCAGGCTGCCGACGCTGCTGCCGACGGGTTTGCCTTCGAGAATGGCCCCTGGTGCCAGCGCAATGCTGCTCGGCCCCTGATCGGTGAGTGTGATGGCGAAGGGCTCTTCGTAGGTCTCGCCGAGGCTGCTCAGCACCCTGAGGCGGATGTTCAGCGACTGCGGCAGGGACTCGAAGTCGAGAATCCCCGTCGTGCGCAGGGCGCTGCCGCTGAGATTGAAGAGGGCATTGTGGGTATCGCCGCTGCCACTCACAATCGCGAAGGTGAAGGTGGCTTCGGGGTTCGGGTCAGAGGCGTTCAGCGTGCCGACGACGGTGTTGTCGGGTTGGTTTTCTGCGATGCTGTCGGCGCTGAGGGCGATGTCTGTCGGATTCGGGATGTTTTGAAGCGTGACGACGACTGTCTGGGTGTGGGTTTCCCCGTTGGCATCGGTGGCGAGGATGCGGAGGCTGCGTGTGTCTCCCGCTTCAAAGTCGAGCACCGCTCCGGCGGCGACGTTCACCGTATCTCCGTCGATGGTGAAGAGGCTGTTGTCCGGGAAGCTGCCGCTCTCCACCAGCGCGTAGGAAACGGCGGTGCCTTCAGGCGTGACGATGGCGGAGAGTGTGCCTGCGGCAGTGCCTACTGGTGAGTTCTCCAGCACGCTGCCAGGGCTGAGCGCGATGCTCGTCACGCCTTCATCCACGAGCTGGATGCTAAAGTTCTGCTCCCGAGACTCGCCGCCGCTGTTCGTTACGCTGACGCGGATACCAAACGGACCAGGATGGGCCTCGGCGTTGAAGACCTGATTCGAGTGGATACTGGAACCATTGGGGCCTACGAGCTGAAAGCGGTGGTTGTGGGTGCTCCCGCTGCCGCTCACGAGGGCAAAGGTGAAGGTGGACTCGCTGTCGGGATCGGTGGCGCTGAAGGTGCCGATGAAAGTGTTGATGGGCCTGTTCTCGGAGATGGAATTGGCCGAGAGGGCGAGCGTGGTCGGCGCTGGCACATCCGTCACGGTGATGGTGAAGACTTTCTCAAAAGTTTCGCCATTCGCGTCGGTGGCCTTCACACGGATGCTGCGCGTGGCGGCGGCCTCAAAGTCGAGCGTGGCGGTAGTCTTGATCGTGCTGCCATCCGCGGTGAAAAGAGCATTGTCCGTGGAGCCTTCGCCGGTCACGAGTGCGTAGGTCACGGCGGTGTCAACGGGGACGACGGTGGAGGAGAGAGTGCCGACGGTGGCGCCAGCGGGCAGGTTTTCCCGCTCGGTGCTCGCGCTGAGGGCAATGTCGGACACGCCGCCATCATTGAGCGTGATGGCGAAGATTTGCTCCAGGGTCTCGCCGCCGTTGTTCGTCACCCGGGCGCGGAGGCTGAAGGGGCCTGGCGTGGCATCAAAGTCGAAGACCTGGCTGGACCGCAGGGATGTGCCGCTGATATTGAAGCGGGCGTTGTCCGTGTCACCCGTGCCGCTGACGAGGGTAAACGTGAAGGTCGCCTCCGTGTTCGGATCGGTGGCACTGAGGGTGCCGATGACGGTGTCGATGGGTTGGTTTTCCGCAATGGAGCTGGAGGACAGCGCGAGGGCCGTGGGCGTCGTCACATCGGTCACGGTGATGGTGAGCGCCTTCTCAAAAGTCTCGCCGTTCGCATCCGTGGCCTTCACGCGAATGCTGCGCGTGGCGGCGACCTCAAAGTCGAGCACGGCGGCGGTCTTGATCGTGGTGCCGTCCACGGTGAAGAGGTCGTTGTCCGTGGAGCCCTCACCCGTCACCAAGACGTAAGTGTTCACCATCGTGCCGACGGGCGTGACGGTGGCGGAGAGGGTGCCGACGGCGGTGCCTATGGGCAGGTTTTCCTGCACGGTGGAGCTGCTGATCACGAAGTCGGTCACGCCTTCATTGATGAGGGTGATGGAGAAGATCTGCTCCAAAATTTCGCCGCCGTTGTTCGTCACTCGGGCGCGGAGGCTGAAGGGGCCGGGCGTGGTCTCGAAGTCCAGGATCTCACTGGAGCGGAGGCTGGTGCCGCTGATGTTGAAGCGGGCGTTGTCCGTGTCGCCCGTGCCGCTGACGAGGGTGAAGGTGAAGGTGGCTTCAGCGTTCGGGTCCGTGGCGCTGAGGGTGCCGATGACGGTGTTGATGGGCTGGTTCTCGGAGATCGCGTTGGCGGAGAGTGCGAGCACCGTGGGTGTGGTCACATCGGTCACGGTGATGACCAAGGCTTTCTCAAAGATCTCGCCATTGGCATCGGTGGCCTTCACTCGAATGCTGCGTGTTGGGGCGGCTTCAAAGTCGAGCACGGCGGCGGTTTTGATCGTCGTGCCGTCCACGGTGAAAAGAGCATTGTCCGTGGAGCCTTCGCCGGTCACGAGTTCGTAGGTCACGGCGGTGCCGACGGGTGTGACCGTGGCGGAAAGCGTGCCGACAGAGGTGCCCACGGGCAGGTTTTCCTGAACGGCGGCCGGGCTGAGCGCGAAGTTGGTCAGGCCTTCATTGATGAGGGTGATGGAGAAGATCTGCTCCAGGGTCTCGCCACCGTTGTTCGTCACACGAGCACGGATGCTAAAGGGGCCGGGGGCGGCCTCGAAGTCGAACACTTCACTGGAGCGGAGGGAGGTGCCGCTGAGATTGAATTTGCCATTGTCCATGTCCCCCGTGCCAGCGACGAGGGCAAAGGTGAACGTCGCTCCGGGTGTGGGATCGGTGGCGCTGAGGGCACCGATCACGGTGTCGATGGGCATGCTCTCGGAGATGGAGTTGGCAGAAAGGGCGAGCGTGCTGGGATTCGGCACATCCTGCACCTCGATGGTGAGGTTCTGCACTAAAATGCCGCCGCTGTTGTTCTCCACCCGCACGCGGATGCTGTAGGAAGTCTGGGTTTCGAAATCGAGGCCCGGCTTGGCCTGGAGTTGGTTGCCGGAGATTTGGAACTGGCCGTTCCCCGTGTCTCCCGCGCCAGCTACGAGGCTGAAGGTGAAGGTGGCCGCCGTGTTCAGATCCTCCGCATCGAGCAGGCCGACCACAGCGCCCAGCGGGGCGTTTTCCGCGATCTGGTTGTCATCCAGCGTGATGCTGGTGGGGACGGTCTGGAAGTCAGAGAGAATCACCTTGTCAGCATTCCCTCCCGCGATGGCCGTGCCGCTGCCGTAGTTCACCTTGAAGCTGCCCTTGCCATCCACCGTGCTGAGCCGCGCGCCGTTGGCCACGTTGGCAAAGTTGCCGGTGATGGTGTGGGAGGCGTCCAGGACGATGAAGGTATCTAACGGACCCGGGAAGTAGTTGCCCATCAGGGCGACCTCCAGGGTGACGTTCGAGACACTCGGCGCGGTCGTGCCAGTCTCCGTGATCTTATCATGCTGCGTGCCCGCCATGGTGCCACCGATGTCGAAGCTCAGCTTGGAGCCGGGGGTCAGGGTGAGATCACCGCTGATCGCCAGCGTGCCCGTGCTGGTGCCGCTGATGCCTGGCTCGATGGTGACTGAGCCGCCGGAGGAGGTAACTCCGCCCGTGATGGTGCCACCGCCCTGAATCTTGCTGCCACGGACGGTGAAGAGGTCGGTGCTGTTGGTCCGGCTCACGTTGCCGCCCTTGAGCACCAGCGCTCCGGCGGTCTGGGTGTAGGTTGAGTTGAATATGATTGAACCGCTTTCCACATTCACCGTGCCGGTGTTGTTGAAGGGAATGCCAATGGTGGTGGGGGCGCTGCTGGTGTTTTTGGTGAAGGTGCCCGCGTTGGTAAAGACGAGGCCGCCGCCGCCGGCGGAGTTCATATTCCCGCCGAAGGTGGTGGTGAGGGTGGCTCCCAACTTGTTCACCAGCGAGGAGCTTTGGTAGAACCCAATGTTCCCCTCGCTCCATGTTGAGATGCCGCCGAGGTTCATCACCTGGTCGAGCCCTATGCTCTTTTCACCGGGCCCGCTGAGCGTCGCCCCGCCGTTGGCGTGGGTGGCTGATCCGCCGAACACGCCGCTGCTCCAAGTCAGCGGTCCGTTCAGTGTGAGCGTCCCCGAGCCGCCGACTGCGCCCCCGGACATGCTGAAGACCGTGCTGGCTGTGGAAGAGACCGCCGCATTGACTGACAGCGTGCCGCCGACGGGCAGCGACACGGTGCCCGCACCACTGAAAGAGCTGCCCTCATTCAGGATGTGCGTGCCGGCAGCAAAAGTAAGCGTGGCTCCAGCCGCCACATTCCAAGCACCGGAGCTGGTGCCGCCGGTCATGCTGAGCGTGCCGGTATCCACATTCACCGTGCCAGTGTTGTTGAAGGGAATGCCAATGGTGGTGGTGGCGCTGCTGGTGTTCTTGGTGAAAATGCCCGCGTTGGTAAAGACGAGGCCGCCGCCGCCGGCGGAGTTCATATTCCCGCCGAAGGTGGTGGTGAGGGTGGCTCCCAACTTGTTCACCAGCGAGGAGCTTTGGTAGAACCCAATGTTCCCCTCGCTCCATGTTGAGATGCCGCCGAGGTTCATCACCTGGTTGAGCCCTATGCTCTTTTCACCGGCCCCGCTGAGCGTCGCCCCGCCGTTGGCGTGGGTGGCTGATCCGTTGAACACGCCGCTGGTCCAAGTCAGCGGTCCGTTCAGTGTGAGCGTGCCCGAGCCGCCGACTGCGCCCCCAGACAGGCTGAAGACCGTGCTGGCTGTGGAAGAGACCGCCGCATTGACTGACAGCGTGCTGCCGACGGGCAGCGACACGGTGCCCGCACCACTGAAAGAGCTGCCCGCATTCAGGATGTGCGTGCTGTTACCGGCAAACTGCAGGATGCCGCCAGCTCCCGCCGCCAGCGTGCCGCTGTGAGTGCCGTTGCCGTTCAGGCTCAAAACGCCGCTGTCGGCTTTCATCGTGCCGCTGTTGGTGAAAGGAACGCTGATGGTGGTAGGGCCCGCTCCGCCGCTCTTGGTGAAGGTGCCTTCGTTGGTGAAGCTTCCGCCATTCACCGTGATCATGGTCCCACCAGAGGTCGTGGTGAAGTCGCCACCCAACTTGTTCACCAGTAAGCTGGAGACGAAGAATTCCAAGTTTCCCGCGCTCCAGGTCGAGATGCCACTGAGGTTCACCACCCTGTCGGCCAGGTACTTGGTGCCGTCCCCGCTGAACGTCGCCCCGCCGTTGGCGTTGATGGTGCCCGATCCGATGATGAAACCGCCGCTCCAGGTCATAAGATCATTCAGCGTGAGGGTGAAGCCCGCGCCAATATTGTTGCCAGTGGAGAGATCGTATTTCTCGATGGTGATGCTTTGGTTCACCGTGATCGCGCCGCCGCTCTGGACGGCATCATATTTGGGGCTGGGGCCTGGAATGGCGTTGTTCGGGAAGGTGTTTGCTGGCGCTCCGGGTGTGCTCCATTTGGTGGTATCGGTCCAGTTCCCCGTGGTGGTGTTGTTCCAGGTGGAGGTGAAGTCCGCTGCCTGGGTGGAGATGGCGCTGGTGAGCAGGACGACCAGGAGGGCGGGGGCCGACCACGCTCTGGCGAGCGCGGCTGCTGGGGCGGCGGGGAGGAGGTTCTTTTTCATGGCGCGGGAATTGTGGGAAAGACTGGGAGACGGGGGGAGGAAAGACGCGGAGACTGGGAGCAGGGAGACGAGGAAATGCTTGGAGCGGCTCAGGTGGGTGTGCGGATGGTTCTTCCTCGTGGCCGGGAAAAGGGTACAGGTGGGCTCCCAAAAAGATGATATTTCTGCCGCATCGCCCTATGAGATCGGTTCTTCAGGAGACTGGTTGAAGGTGGCATCGCGGTGGGAGCTTCGGCAGAGTGCCTGGATTTATTTTCAGACTTTCCTGGTGATCCTAGGGAGAGTTCAGATTTCCCGGTATTACCCTTCCGGGTAGGCCGTCGGTGTGGCGTGCGTGGCGAATGTGGGCGCGGTAGGCACAGGCTGCAGCGGCGGTGCGGCTGTGCAGGCCGAGCCGCTGGAAGATCTCCTTCAGGTGCGCCTTCACCGTGTTCGTGGAACAACCTATGATGGTGGCGATCTCGCTGTTGGATTTGCCCTCAGCCACCCAGTGCAGCGCCTCGGCCTGGCGTAGGGTAAGATGCAGCTCGGAGACGAGCACGCCCATGGCCTCCAGTCTTTCCTTCTCGCCGATGTCGCCAATGTTTTCCATCCGCGCCCATAGGCTGGTTGGAAAAACATCACCATGACCCGAACGGGTAGGGAGTTGGACGGAATGACCGTTGAGCTGAGGGAGCGATGACATGTGTTCACCGCGCCTCTTCGAGACTGCTCCGCGCCGATTACAGGCGGCGTGAAGTTTTTTCAGCCTGCGAACGGGGATGGATGGCCTACGGAACACCCGGAATACTCGGAAAGAGTTTTGAACTGCTCTCACATTCAAAGCGAGGTGCCATGTTACGGCTTGCCTGACTTTCCGTTCGTTCCGTGTGTTCCGTAGGCCGTCATCACGGCTTTGCGCCGCCCAGCTCGCCGTATTCCACTTTGCGGATACGCGGGGCCAGATGCGGGAACTTCTCAGGGATCCACAGGTTCAGGAAAAGGGAGC
>CAYMHJ010000075.1:0-23021 GCA_964390165.1 uncultured Prosthecobacter sp.
ATTCCAACAGCACCACACAAACCGTGAGCACCAATGTGAATGGCAACTGGACCGCCACCGTGCCCCCAGGCACCACAAGCGCGAACGTGGACAACAGCGATCCTCAATTCCCAGCAGGTACCACCCAAACCGAGGGCAGTGATCCAACTTCTGTCACCGCCGTGGCGAATGCATCGACAAGCGCTGGCAATGACGGCTACTTCCAGCCCGGCACCATCAGCGGCAGCGTCACAGCAGATACGGACAATGATGACGACGGCGATGACCCGATCTCAGGAGTCACTCTCACGCTCAAAGACAGCAACGGTGATGACATCGACATCAACACTTCTCTCCCCGGCATCCAGCCCACGACCACAACCACGAATGGCAGCGGAGCCTACAGCTTTGGCAACTTGCCACCGGGATCGTATCGAGTCGTCGAAACCGATCCGGTGGGTTATCTCAGCGTCAGCCCAAACACCATCAGCTCCGTAACGGTCACTGCCGGAGCCACCGCCAGCGACGTGAACTTCATCGACGAACAGCCCGCCACGATCGGCAATCTCGTCTGGCATGACGCGAACAACGACGGCCTCAACAACAACGCTGAAGTCGGTATCGACGGCGTCACTGTCGAACTGCTCGACACCTTGAATGCCGTCGTCAGCAGCACCACCACAGCAGGCGGCGGACTCTACTCCTTTGCAAACATCGCCCCTGGCAGCTATCGCCTGCGCATCGCCACAGCGCCCGCACTTTACCCGCTCTCCTCCACCACGACCGATACCGCTGACAATGGCGAAGATGACGACGACAATGGTACCCAGGCTACACCCACCGCCGCCACACTCAGTCCGCTGATCTCTGTCAGTGCAGGGCAGGTGAAAAACACCATCGACTTCGGATTCTCGGCCCTCGCTGGCACTCGCAGCATCAGCGGTGAAGTACGTGATGACTACGACATCGACGGCAATTTCTCCGACAACGACCAAGCTGTGCCGAATGTCACCGTCCGACTCTATGCTGACAGCAATGGCAACGGCACCTTTGATTCAGGCATTGACGCCCTCGTCGGCAGCACGACCACGAATAGTCTCGGCCAATACAGCTTCACCGGCCTGCCCGACGGCACCTACTTTGTCCAGGAAGTTGATCCCGATGGAGCCACAAGCACGGGGGACACTCAGGGCAGCAATGACAACCTCATACCCGTCATGCTGGCTGGCAGTGACAGCACGGGCAATGACTTTCTCGATGCCGTGGATCCTGCGGGTTACATTTACAGTCCGGTTGATGGCAGCATCATCGCCGGTGGCTCCATCTCGGTGAGCGGGCCTGGTGCGGTGACGATTCTCATGGATGGAAGCACGGGACAGTACAGCTTCATCACCGATGGCACGGCGGGCATCTACACCCTGAGCTACACACCGCCGTTCGGTTATCAGATTGATCCGACACGTCCTGTGGCAGGCGTGAATTTCGATCCCACCGGGCTGCCGAGCCCACACGCACTTGGCAGTGCGGAAGACCCGCTCAATGCAGGCCATCTCAGTAACTACACCTCGGTCGGAAACCCCTACTACCTCACCTTTAATCTCGCGGCGGGCGATCCCCTGGTCATCAACAACAACATCCCGCTTGTTCAGATCAAGCCCACCACTTTCACCGGCTGGCAGTATGCCAATCAACTCGGTGGTCAGAACGGTCCCACACAAGATCCCGATGGAGATGGTGTGACAAACCTCGAAGAGTTTGCCTTCTGCTTCAATCCCTCCTCCGGCATCAATGGGGGATGCTCGCTGGAAATCGTGCGCAATGGCGACGGCAGTATCGACGCACTCATGCGACGTGTCGTCGGAGCCACGGGCATCACCTACCAGTTGGAGTACATCGCCAATCTCACCAGCAGCGGAGCCAGCGGTGCAGGTTGGACGGATGTCACCACCATCAGCCCCACCGTGACCAGCAATGGAGACGGTACCGAAACGGCGCGATATCTGAATCTCGCCACCATCCCGGCCTTGTCGGGCGGGCAGGGCTTCGTCCGCATCAAAGTCACGCTGATCTCTGATGGCACCATTGTCCGTGGCGAGACATCAGGTTGGGCCACACGCTCCATCTCCATGGTCTGCCAGAGCTGCAGCCAGCCTTTCTTGAAATGTGAGATCTTCACCGGCGGCGTGGATGGCGTGGTCGGCAGTGCTTTGAGTGTGGTCAATTCCGTGGGCACGGGTAATCTGGCCACACAGTTCACTCCGGGCCGCCACTATTATGTGGAAGTCATTGCCGGTGATCATGAAGGTCATCGCTTCGAGATCAATGAAGCTGCGAGCACGCCAAACAGCATCGCCATTGACACCGCCAGCACGCGCAACACCCTCGGCACCAGCCTGCCCGCCACACTCGCCGGAGATCAGGTGGTCGTGCGTGAGCACTACCGCATCAATGAACTCTTCGTTCCCGACGACTTCACAGGAACCCTGAGCCCTGTCACGGCGGACCGTCTCTTGTTCCATGACCGGATCAGCGGCACCTTCAAAACCTTCTGGCTGTTCACCCATCCGCTGAGCGGACTCTCCCGCTGGGTGGAGGTGGCAGACGCCTCGCTGACCGATGCCGGGGACCGTGTGTTGGACGTCTGCGAAGGCATGTTCGTGCATCCCAAGGGCTCCGCCATGTCGCTGGTGTTCACCGGTCAGGTTCGCAGCAATGACCTGGCCTGGCCGCTCGTCGCCGGTGCCATTTTCAGCGGTAACGGCTGGCCGCTCGACATGTCTCCCACTACCCGGAAGATGCTGATCACGGATGGATTCACTGGCAACCGGAGCCCCACGGCGGCGGATCGCATCCAGCTTTGGACGGCTGACGAAAATCCAACGGCTGAGGGTTACACCAGCTATTTCCTTCTGAATGCAGCCTCCATGCAGCGCTGGGTCCAGCAGGCTGATGCCTCTGTCTCCAGTCAGGACAACGCCGGACTTTTCAAACTGCTGCGTGGTCAGTTCGTGCAGCCGCGCACGGCCAGACCGGATCAGATCATCACCAATCCATGGACTCCTTGAATCTTCACTCTCCGTCAGACTTATGAATCTCAAAAATACCCTTCTTGTGCTTGCCACTGTCCTGGCATTTTCCAAAGCCGGAGTTCAGGCCGTCACCATCAACTGGGGCAGTGACGTGCTGTCGTCGCTCCATGACAGCAGCGGAGCGCTACTGGACGACAGCTTCACTTTTGAGCTCGGAACCTTCGGCGTGTTCATCCCCACCGAGTTCAACATGAGTGAATGGGAGTCAAACTGGAGACCCATGGACCGTGCCGAAGCCCCGGTGGGCAGCGGGTGGAACTCGGCCATGGGCTACTTCACCTCCAGCACGACTCTTCAGAGTGACGGCACTTCCAGCGAGGCCGCCACCTGGTCATTCCCTGCGCTGACCTTCAGCGAAGGTGAACTCGCCTACATCTGGACTTACAACACCCAGACCCTCGTGCCGGATCTCAGTGAATGGGCCTTGTTCACGAACGGCCTGGACGGCAACGCCGCCGACGACTGGCTGCTCCCGTCCGCCACGAGCCAGACAAACCTTCCCTGGGACTGGCGTCTCACGGATGCCACGTTTACACCATTCGGCGCGCTCCATGACACCCAGGGCCCCGGCGACTACTCCAATGACCCAGGCGTCTTTGATCTCCAGACGCACACGACTCCGGTCCCCGAGCCTGCCTCGGCACTCCTGATCGCGCTGGCTGGCATGCTCCAATTCATGAGGCGTCACCACCGTCATATTTGAAACGCAGTGCGAGCTGCGAAGGCGAGGCTGTGGCCTACCTTACTTTTTGCCAAAGCCAAAGAGCCGCTTGAAGAAGCCGGGCTTTTCCTCCGGGACGGGTTCGGCGGCCTTCTTCTTCGGGGCAGCCTTTGCCGTCACGACCGGCCTTGGCACGGAAGGCGGGCCTTCGATGATGACCGTCATGTCCCGGGTGATCATCTTCACGAGCCGTACCACATCCCAGTTCGCCGTCCTCATGCAACCGTGGCTGGCGCTGCGGCCGATGCTCTGGGGCAGGTTCGTACCATGGATGCCGATGCCGGGCTTGTTCAGGCCGATCCACATGACGCCCACGGGGTTGTTCGGCCCGAGGGGCAGCGTGTAGTAGTTGTCACTGCGCACGCCGTACTCCAGGACGCTCTTATCCCAGCGGAAAGTGGGCATCTGGGTGATGCCGACGATGCGCCAGGTGCCGGGTGGTGTGGCTGTGTGACCGCTGCCCGGAGTGATCGGCAGACTGGCCAGCAGCCTGTCTCCGTCCCATAGTGCGAGCAGCTTTTCACGGGTGTCGATCTTGATGACACGGGTCTTGAACTCAGGCACTTCAGGCAGCTTCGCGATCTGGGTCAGGTCCTCGATGTGGAAGGGATCGACGGCGGGCACCTTCACCACATCTCCGGGTTTGATGCTGCCGAGGTTCATCGGCTGGTTGATGAACTGCAGGAAGTCTGGTGCGCAGTGAAAGCGCTCGGTCAAAAATTCCAGCAGGGAATCATACGGCAGGTATTTCTTTTTGCTCTGAGCCGCAGGCTTGCTGGGCAGTTCTCCCACAAAGCGAAGGTCTTCATCCCGGATGGTGTAGGTGGTGTAAAGCTCCGTCACGCTGCCGAGGTCCAGCGTATGGGCTTCAAGCTCCGTCTCGGGCAGCCCCTGCGCACGCTGGAAGTGCTTCAGCGCCTTGGTGGTAAACTCCCCCGGACGTCCATCTAGCTTTCCCGGACCAAAGAGCTGCCCATCCAGGAAGATCTGGAGCCTGAGGATGTCCTCCACAGGTTCGGGAGCCGCAGGCAGCGGGTCCGGGATCACGGCGGCTGCCATCGTGGCAGAGAGAAGGGAACAAAGGGCGAAGAGACGTGGATTCATGGGGGGAGGGCTTTCACCTGCAAGGCAGGTGCGCCGTCCGGCGCTCCAGTCAATGGCGGGGATGAAAAATTCACCGGGCTGCTTTTTCCCTGACTGTCGGGTTGTCATCCGCCCCCAGCCGTTCATTCGTAGCCACTACATCATGGCCTGCAAAATCGACCCCGCCCTGCATCAGGATAAAAAACCCGACTGGATCCGCGTGAAGCTACCGCGTGACCCCGTCTTCTGGAGCACGAAGTCCCTCATCTCCGATCTCAAGCTGCACACCGTCTGCGAGGAGGCCCAGTGCCCGAACCGCTGGGAGTGCTGGAGCCAGGGAACAGCCACGTTCATGATCGCCGGCGACCGCTGCACCCGTGCCTGTGGCTTCTGTGCTGTGAAGACGGCCAAGCCATTCGCCCTCGAAGCCGATGAACCCCAACGCGTGGCCGCCGCCACGAAGCGTCTTGGTTTGAACCACATCGTCATCACCGCTGTGGCGCGTGACGATGTCAAAGACGGCGGTGCCGAGCACTTCGCCCGCACGATCGAGGCCGTGCGCGAGACCGTGCCGCACATCACCATCGAGATCCTCGTCCCTGACTTCAATGGTAAGGACGACGCGCTGGAAGTCGTCATGAAAGCCCGCCCGCACATCTTCAATCACAACCTGGAGACCGTGGAGCGCCTCACCCCGCTCGTCCGCAGCCGCGCCATGTATCATCGCAGCCTGCATGTGCTGAAGCGAGCGAAAGCCATGGCTGCCGAGCTGGGCACCAAATGCGCCACCAAGAGCGGGCTCATGCTCGGCCTCGGCGAAACCGAGGTGGAGCTCTTCCAGGCCATGGATGACCTTCTGGAGCACGACGTCACCGTCCTTACCCTCGGCCAGTACCTGCGCCCCAGCGCCCAGCACCTGCCCGTGATCGACTACATCCACCCGGACACCTTCGAGAACTACAAGCAGATCGCCCTGAAGAAAGGCTTCCGCCACGTCGCCAGCGCTCCCCTCGTGCGCAGCTCGTATCATGCTGCGGACTTCAAGCCCGAACTGGATGTGGTGTGATTCGCGAACCGGATGTACCCCGTGAAAACGGGGTGCCCGGCATGATCGGTGGGGAGAGCTTTCGCAGGAGCCGCGCCACGGTGCGGCTTACCGGACTTTATTCGATGCGCTCTTCATCTCAGCCTCGAGCATAGCGGTGAGATCGACATTAAGACCCTCAATGCGAACGGCGCTCTACGAGGCGCGCAGCTTATTTGTTAGTTCCGATGCCAATGGGAAGACCATTTATAAGTGCTGTAGGGCAGCGTGGAGGTTAGCAATGCGCTGGTGTGTGTGTATTGGCACGGGTGAGGCGGCGGTCGGCAGCATACCCAAACGCCAACGTGGCGGTGTCGCAGAATCTGCTCACCAAGCCGTCCACCGTCGATGGTGCCGATCGGGCTCTCCAGGACCGGGCCTCTCTGGAAGCCAAAACCGCATGGATGGGTGACCCTCGCTTCGCCCAACTCCAGGAGACGATGCTTCAATGCGAGCAAAGGATTCAGCACTTTGCACTCTGCCAGGGGCGGATTATCCCCTGGCCACTCTGCCACGATCTTGATTAGCGTGCGAGCATGCGCTTCCACCATCTATCGTAAATTTGCATGGGTCTTCCGAGAGGAGTGTTGTCATATATCCAGTTCAACGGTTGATAAAAAGACGTCAGTCCATTGGGGAAGGTGCCTTGAAGGCGTTGGCTTGAATACATGGCCTTCACAGGACCGTAGCTCAGGACATAGATGGCCAGCAGCTTGAGCAGCAGGAAGAGGCAGCCGAGGGGTTTGGTTCTGCTGGATGAAGAGGAAGTCATTTCCTCAGATTACACATCCAGGGTGCCTCTTACTATGGGGTGAACACTCCATGAAACGTGGGCCGAATGCGCCGGGCACGGCAAGCTTAGCCAAAATGATGGTGCGATTGGGCAAACCATCCGGCCTCTTCGCTCCGCTGAGTCGGGTAACACCCCATGGCAGCTACCACCGTCCATGCGCAGCTATATGCCAACCATGAACACACTCACCCAAGACTTATTGAAACGGCTCAACGGCGAGCATGAGCTGCCCTGCCTCTCTCTGTACCAGCCCACGCATCGGCATCATCCAGAGAGCAAACAGGACCCCATACGGTATCGGAGTCTGCTGAAGGAGATGGAGCGGCAGCTCAAAGAAAAATACTCCAACGATGAAGTCAGTGCGCTGATGGAGCCCTTTGAGGCGCTGGGTCTTGATGAAGACTTCTGGAATCACACGATGGAAGGTCTGGCTGTCTTTGGCTCTCCAGGGCACTTCAGTTTCGTGGGCCTGCCCCGCACGGTTCAGGAACTGGCGGTGGTGGCAGACACCTTCCACACCAAGCCGCTGCGCCGCTTCCTTCAATCCACGGACCGTTATCAGATCCTCACTTTGAACCAGCACGACATTAAACTCTACGAAGGCAGTCGCAACTCACTCAATGTCATCCAGCTCGCTGCTGGTAGTCCGCGCACCATCAATGAAGCGCTGGGTGAGGAGCTGACAGAGGCACATCGCACTGTCTCCTCCGCCGGCGGTATAGGCGGCGGAAGTGTGGCCATGCATCACAGCCATGGCACGAAGGATGGCGAGGTGGACATCGATGCCGACCGCTACTTCCGCGCGGTTGATCGCATGGTGCTGGACACCTATTCCCGCCCCTCTGGTTTGCCGCTGCTCCTGGCGGCGCTGCCGGAGCATCACCATCTTTTCCATCAAGTCAGTCACAATCCATTTCTGCTCGCTGAAGGGCTCAAAATCAATGCTGACGGACTGACGCATGATGAACTCCGAGATCGCGCTTGGGAGATTTTTGAGCCGCAGTATGAAGCGCGTCTCACCGCGCTCGCCGATGACTTTGCCGTCGCCATGTCCCAGGGCCTCGGCATCGACGACCTCACCGAGATCGCCAAGGCAGCCGTCGAAGCACGCATCGCCACCCTTCTCATCGAGGCTGATCGCGAAGTCGTCGGGCGCATCCACGCAGGCACTGGCAATGTGGACTTTACCGACTCCGAGCACCCACTCACCGACGACCTGCTTGATGACCTCGGCGAATGGGTCATCAAGCTGGGCGGTGCCGTCATGGTCATCCCCACCGCACTCATGCCGACCCAGACAGGTGCCGCCGCGATCTGCCGCTACTAGCCAGATGTGGTGCAATGGGGTGAACACTCCATGGAGACGACACTCCTGCCCATCCAGAGTCACTCAGTGAAACATACCCCCCGCGTCATCGCCACCTCGTTCCTCTGCCTGCTGCTCGGCACCTCATGCGACTCACCTCAGCCATTCCCCGTCGCGACCCGATATGGTGGTGACTATGGAACACCAGACACCGTCTCCTACTGGAATGGCGACCACATGACCGGCAGCCCATCCGTGAGGATCAGCCTGTCACAGCAGCGGGCGTATTTGTACAAAGGCAACCAGCTTGCCGGTGTGTCTAAAGTCTCATCGGGTAGTGAAGGTTTGGACACCGTGACAGGCAGCTTCCGTATCCTCGAAAAGGACCGGCATCATGCCTCCTCACTGTTTGGGAACTACGTCGATGCCAATGGAGTGATTCTTCAAAAGGATGTGGACACGAGCAAAGATCCGAAACCTCCAGGCGCCATCTATGACGGCGCCAGCATGCCGTATTGGATGAGGATCGTCGGCGGCACGGGCATGCATGAAGGATTCCTGCCCGGTTATGCAGACTCACATGGCTGCATCCGCATGCCGAGCTTCATGGCTGCTCACTTTTTCCATTCAGTCAAAGTCGGCACGCCCGTGAGCATCGAGCCCTGAAGTGCCGGAGTCGGGTTACACCCCATCGCGATAAATCAGTGCAAGGGCTAACCATCTCAACGGTGAATCAAACTTCACACGCCACACACCATGAAAAACAAAAACAGCCACATCATTCCAACCATGACACTCGCTTTGAGTGCCATGCTTCTCCTCATTCCTGACGCCAAGGCGGAAGACAAGAAGAGCAGTCTAAACTCAAGCGATGAAAAATTCGTCAAGCACGAAGCCGCCGCTGGCAATGCCTTCGTGAAGATGACCGAGCTCGGAGCGCGAAAGGCTCAAAGTCCCGACATCAAAGTCTTTGCTGCGATGCTCGTGACCGAGCACACGAAGATCAACACCGAGCTGAAGATGCTGGCCGCCAACAAAGACGTGGAGCTTTCCACTGTCATCGCTCCCACGTATGCGGAGACCTATCAGGAGCTCGAGAAGTCCACCGGTGCTAAGTTTGATAAAGATTTCCTTTCCGAGCTGGAAAGCGGACATGAAAAATGTCTGGCCAGCTTTGAGGCCGCTTCCAAAGAGGCCAGTGACAGTGACTTGAAATCGTGGGTGGACAAAACTCTGCCCATGCTCAGGGCTCACCATGAAAGGGTCAGAGGTCTCAGCACCAGCGTCACCGCCAAGGTGAACACTGAGCCGGACAACACCGCACGCAATGCACGAGACATCGAAG
Source organism: uncultured Prosthecobacter sp. (assembly GCA_964390165.1). GTDB lineage: Bacteria > Verrucomicrobiota > Verrucomicrobiia > Verrucomicrobiales > Verrucomicrobiaceae > Prosthecobacter. The sequence goes on from CAYMHJ010000075.1 coordinate 9,401, forward strand.
GCCGGACGCTTACCCCGTTCGATCAAGGCAGCAGCAAATACGACACCGAGACGACGGCTAAAGTGCGCCGCGAAATCCTGGCAGCCGAGAACATGTCCATCACTGCGCAGAACGTAAAGATCATCACCAATAATGGCCGAATCGCCCTGCGTGGACCGGTCAATACGGCCGAAGAAAAGCGCCTCATTGGCGAGATCGCTAACCGGAACGTCACTGCCTCGCATGTGGATAACCAACTCGAAGTGAAGTCATCCAGCAGCAACTAACCCTATCTCCTCAAACCAAACCATACCCAAGAAACCAAACCATTATGTCCAAAAAATCTGTCTTCTGTATCGCCACCTCCCGTGATCAAGCCGACCGCATCGTTGATTCTCTCAAAGACGCAAATTTCTCAAATAACGACATCTCCGCACTCTTCGCTGACAAAAGCACGAGTCACGAGTTTGCTCACGAAATGAACACCAAAGCGCCTGAAGGAGCTGCCACCGGAGCTGGCACAGGCGGTGTCCTCGGTGGAGCACTTGGCTGGATCGCCGGTATTGGCGCCCTTGCCATTCCTGGCTTCGGTCCCTTCATCGCCGCAGGTCCTATCATGGCAGCTCTCAGTGGTGCCGCCATCGGCGCGACGGTCGGTGGTATCACCGGTGGTTTGATCGGGATGGGCATTCCGGAAGTCGAAGCTAAGCGCTATGAAGGCCAGCTCAAGGAAGGGAACATCCTCATCTCTGTCCACACCGAAAATTCCGACGAAATCACCCGCGCGAAAGACATCTTCACCCGCGCAGGCGCTCAGGATATTTGCACCTCACAGGAAGCCTCCACGCCTGACAATCACACGCCAAAAAAGGTCGAAGAATGCTGCACTCCTGGGGACCCATGCTCCACCAAACAGAATCAGGCTTACCCCACTGAATCAGCCCAGAGGAGTTACGCGTCTCTGTGAAGAATAACTTCTTTGGCTAGTCTCGGCTAGCCAAAGAAAACTTCAACCAAACCTACAGAATGAAAACACTCCAAGATCTTTTTCTCAACGAGCTGTCAGACATTTACGACGCGGAACGCCGCATTGCTAAAGCTCTGCCGAAGATGGCTCAGGCGGCGACTTGCGATGAACTGAAAAGCGCCTTCCTGAAGCATTTGGAAGAAACCAAAGGCCATGTGACGAAACTCGAGCAGGTCTTCGAATGCTTCGGTAACAAAGCCAAAGGCAAAACCTGCAAAGCCACAGTCGGCCTGTTGGAGGAGGGCGATGAAATCGCTGCCGAATTCGCCGAATCACCCGCCATTAATGCCGCCTTGATCGCAGCAGCGCAGAAAGTTGAACATTACGAAATGGCATCCTACGGCTGCTTACACGAGTGGGCCGGAATGCTCGGCAATAAGGAGGCGGCCGCGCTTCTCTCAGAAATCCTCGATGAGGAGAAGGGTGCTAATGCAGCACTCACAGCACTCGCTATCACCAGCAGCAATGTCGAGGCACTCGACAAGAGCGACGCTGAACCAACTAAAGCAGTGAAACCTTCCAAAAAATAAAGCTCGATCATGAAGACACGTCGTAATGAAAAAATCGAATCTGGTAAAATAGGGTGAGCGCTCCTCTGGCTGATGGGGATTCCCATCCCTCTGTTGCTTGTCTTTTTCTTCCTTCGTGGCTGCACCTGAAAAGTTCGCGTCACGAATGACCTGCGACCGATCAAACGGTCGCGGGGTTTTTTCGTTATGGGGATGCTGCACAAATCACCAGATATGTCGGGTTTCACCCCATGGAGAAAGCGTCGCTCATTTCCTAGCATCAGCTAGATGGTGCCAAATAAAAGCCATCATCAACACAACCTCCTAATCCAGGAATACACACACACAACCCACTTCATATCTCCTACTATCATGACTATCACAGACCAGACCATAGACACCTGCAACGAACTTCTGCGCGGCGAAATTTCCGCTGTCGAAACCTACACTCAAGCCATCGAAACATTCGATACCAGTTCCAGTGACACGGAGTTGGAGCGCATGCGCGGAGATCATCAGCAGAATGTCTTCGAATTGCACAAGCTCGTGACGGAATGCGGCGGTGAACCCGCCACAGGATCGGGAGCCTGGGGCGGTTTTGTCCAAGCAATCGAGGGTGCAGCCACGCTCCTCGGCGAATCCCCGGCCCTCAAAATCCTGCAAACAGGCGAAGGGCACGGCATCAACCAGTATGAAAACGCACTCGCCAACGATGACGTTTCCGCAGAGGCCAAGGCACTTATCAGGAAGGTTCTTCTGCCATCACTCTCCGGCCATTTGGTCGAGCTGCAGCAGCGCCGCGACCGAGTCGCGTAACACCGCCGACAAGCCGAAATGGTTGGGAGGATTTCCTCCGACGCACTCGTACAAAATGAAACTCTCTCCCAACCATCTCAAACGCTACAAGGAGATCGCCAAGATCTTCTGGAAGTATGGGCGCTCCGATCTGGTGAAGCAGATGGGCAACCAGGACGAGCTTGATACCCAAGAACTGAAACCTGTGGGCGATGGCAAGGCCACGCCGGATCAACTGGCGGATGACCTCGAAGCCATGGGGCCGACCTATGTGAAGCTCGGCCAAGTGCTGGCAGGCAGGCCTGATTTGCTGCCCGAGCCGTATTTGAAGGCGCTCGCCCGGCTGCAAGACAAAGTAAAACCTTTCTCCTTTGAAGAAGTAGAGCAGTTCGTGACGGCGGAGCTGGGCGTGCGCCTTTCGAAGGCATTCTCCAGCTTCGATCCTGTGCCACTGGCCGCAGCGTCGCTGGGGCAGGTGCATTCGGCAGCCTTGCGTGATGGTCGCCGCGTTGTGGTCAAGGTTCAGCGTCCGAACATCCGGCCGCAGATCGCGGAGGATTTTGAAGTGCTCGCGGACATCGCCGCGTTTCTCGACGCGCACACCGCCACGGGCCTTCGCTACCGTTTTGTCACCATCGTGGAGGAATTTCGCGTCTCCATTCAGCATGAGCTGAACTATGAGCGCGAGGCGCAGAACCTCATCACCGTGGGTGAGAATCTCAAGGACTTCGAACTCATCCAGGTGCCGCAACCGGTGGCCGATTATAGCACAAAATGCGTGCTCACCATGGACTACGTCCGAGGCCGAAAGATCACCAGCGTCAGCCCACTCGCACGTTTGGAACTCGACGGTGCCAAGCTTGCAGAAGCTCTGTTCAAGGCCTACCTGCAGCAGGTGCTCCTGGACGGCTTGTTTCATGCCGATCCTCATCCCGGCAATGTCTTCCTCACCGATGACGGCCACATCGCGCTGCTGGATCTAGGCATGGTCGGGCACACCACGCCGACGATGCAGGAAAACCTCATCAAGCTGCTGCTGGCGATCAGTGAAGCAAAGGGCGATGAAGCCGCCGACCTCGTGATCCGCGTCAGTCAGAAGGATGAAGACTTCAAGCAGATGGAGTTCCGAAGCCGCATCAGCCAGCTTTTGGCCGAGAGCCAGAATCAAGGCCTGCAACAACTCGATGTGGGCACCATGCTGCTGGAGGTCACGCGCAACGCGGCCGAGAACGGCCTGCATGTGCCGGGTGAGCTGACGTTGCTCGGCAAGACGCTGCTGCAACTCGATGAAGTGGGAAAAATCCTCGACCCAACCTTTGATCCGAATGCCTCCATCCGCCGCAATGTGGGAGAGCTGATGTCCCAGCGCATGAGGAAGCATGCCACGCAGGGCAGCCTCTTCAGTTCGCTGCTGGAGATGAAGGACTTCGTCGGCGGACTCCCTTCACGTCTGAACCGCATCATGGATGCGATCACGAATCAGGAGCTGGAGGTGAAGATCAAAGCGGTGGATGCGAAGCTGGTGATGGAAGGCTTCCAAAAGATCGCCAACCGCATCACCACAGGCATAGTTTTCGGCGCGCTCATCATGGGCGCGTGCATGCTCATGCAGGTGGAGAGCAGCTTCCGCCTGTTTGGTTATCCAGGCCTGGCCATCGTCTGCTTTCTACTCGCGGCCACGGGCGGCTTCTGGCTCGTCATCACCATCCTGGTCCAGGACCACCGGACCCGGAAAAAAACGCCGCAATGAAGAAAGATCACCGGGGAAAACTTAACATGTGGCTGACCATTCTGATCACTGCCTTCGTCACCGTTCTGTTGACGATTTTCGTGCTGAACCTGCGCACCAGTGAGAAACATATCCGCTATGCGCTCACGCATGACTTCACCGTCGCCGATCCGCAGTTCCTCCGCAGCATGGGGAAGTTGCTCGGGCCGGGCATACTGCCTGGAAATCGAGTCAAGGCCCTGCAGAACGGGGACCAAATTTTCCCCGCGATGCTGGATGCCATTCGTGGAGCGAAGAAGTCCATCACCTTTGAAACTTACATCTACTGGTCAGGAGAGATCGGGAAGAACTTTTCAGACGCGCTCTGCGAGCGCTCACTGGCGGGTGTGAAAGTGCATGTGATGCTCGACTGGGTGGGCTGTGGGAAGATCGACTCCAGGTTTCTTGATGCCATGAAAGCCGCAGGGATCGAACTGGAACGCTATCACCCCGTACACTGGCACACATTGACGAGGATCAACAACCGCACGCACCGGAAGCTGCTCGTCGTGGACGGGCGCATCGGCTTCACGGGTGGTGTCGGCATCGCTGATCAATGGGAAGGTCATGCAGAGTCCAAAGACCACTGGCGGGACTCGCACTTCCTAATCGAAGGCCCCACTGTGGCGCAGATGCAGGCAGCCTTCACTGACAACTGGATCAAGACCCGTGCCAGGGTGCTGGTTGGTCCCGACTACTTTCCAGATCTTAAGCCCGAGGGTGATTCCCTGGCGCAAGTTTTTAAAAGCTCACGAGGTGAGGGTAGCGAGAGCGTGCGGCTGATGTATCTGCTTTCGATCGCTTCAGCGGCGAAGAGCATCCGCCTCCAGGCTGCCTACTTCGTGCCGGACGACCTCGCCATCCAGACACTGATCAGCGCGCGTCGTCGCGGCGTGAAGATCGAGATCATCGTGCCCGGCCCGCACATGGATGAGCAAATCGCCCAGCACGCCTCGCGTTCCCTTTGGAATGAGCTGCTGGATGCCGGGATCGAGATCTATGAATACCAGCCCACGATGTATCACTGCAAAGTCCTCATCGTGGATGATGTGTGGGTTTCCGTCGGTTCGACCAACTTCGACGACCGCTCCTTCCGCCTGAATGACGAGGCAAATCTCAACATCTATGACGCCGCCTTTGCCGCCGAGCAGGCGCAGGTCTTCGAGCAAGACAAGAGTCAATCGCGCCTCATGACGCGCTCCGAGTTCAAGAACCGCTCCGCCTTTGGCAAGATGTGCGATGAGCTCGCTGGCATGCTGCGGCGGCAGTTGTGACGAATTCAAATGCGTTCTGCTCCGCTGGTCTGGTCTGTGATTCTAACATGCCGATGGCCCGCATCTGGCCCGGGCTGCTTTTTCGAGATAAAATCGTGAACATGGGGCATGATGACGGACTTCATCAGGATAGGAGTGACGGATCTCGCCAATAATCCGAGTGCCCCCAAAAGGAGTGCACCTAGCACTGGCTTGGGCGGCGGTTTCGGGACGGAGACCATCACAGGCAGGGGCTTGCGACGGAAAATCAGCAGTGCAGGAATCGCTCCCGCCGCGACAGCCAGTACGACAAGCAGGCCAGCATGGCGATCAACCACGCGTTGCAGCACTCGAGCAGGACTGAGTTGCTGCCGCACACGATTTACCTCGGCGCTGATCTCTTCGCGTGCTTCAGCGAGCTCACAGAGCGCCAGATGCTTTAGTTTTTGGTTGTTTGTGATTTGAGCCATGCGCGGTCTTTCTTGAGTTCGTTGAGACTGTCTGCAAACCAGTGTGCCGTGGTGAGGCGTTTCCACGTCACGAGGGCCGCAGTGAGGGCGACTAGGATGTGAGAGGCTCCAACGATGGCGGCGGCTTTCATCCACGACCATCCGAGATGCACGGAGAGCGCTCCGACCAGCGATGTCGCCAGCAGAATCCAGCCTGCAAACGCAGCGATTGCACCCACTGCCAGCCAGACGATCACGGCAACGACCTGTTGCAATGCCTCCCGCATCTCAATCCCAAGGAGCAGGCCGCGACCTTCCAGATACTTTAAAACCGGCGTTGCCAGACGGTGCGTGAATGCAGAACTCGTCGCTGTCTCTGCTGCAAGTGGCGCAGGCTGCATATCGCTTTTGTTAGGTGTCGAAGATGGGGTGAACGGACCAGGAATCATGGAGCATGATCTGTGCATCGGTCATCAAATGGGTGCCATAGGGTGTGTACCCCACGCTCATGCTGACAAGAGTATCTGCTTCACGAGTGGGGTTTGACCCCATGGCGACGACTTGCTGCATTGAGTAGCATTAACATCGAAATGATGAGCACACAGCTCATCCAACACAGAACCATAACGAATCCATGAATACTGACATCCACTCCCAACCACCCACGAATCAACTGCAGGATGCCGCCGGGGAAGCGGGGCGCTGGGCCACTGATGCAGCCAAGGACATCTCCAATGCGGCCAGCGACACCTACGAGTCGCTTTCGTCGAAAGTCGGAGTAGGCGTCGAACGCACCAAAGAGTATGCCCAGCATGCGGTCGATGTCACCAAGGACGCTGCCCACCGCGCCTCTGATACCGCAAAAGACATTTATCAATCGGCGTCCGCGAAAGCCGAGGATGCTCTGGTAAGTTCCAAGGAGTACGTCCGCGAGCATCCATTTCCAGTGGCTCTCGGCACGCTGATCACGGGTCTAGCCCTCGGATATCTGATCGGGTTGGCGCAAAGGGAGGAACTCACATTCCGTCAACGGCTTTTTAGCTGAACATAGAAGGCTGCACGCGACGAACGGGTCGCGCATGCGGCCGTTATTTGAGCTCCATGCGCCCCATTCCATATGGCTTGAAAGCTGGGAGGGATACTTTTTGCATTTCGGCATATCTGCGGCGGCAGGTGTTGTGCACGGCACCGCCAAATGAGCAAAGTCGGGTTACACCCCATCGTCATACTGACGAGGCCGCGACACTCTGCGCGCCATGAGTTATCAGAGCATCAATCCCTACAATGGCGAGCTTGTGAAGAGCTTCGTCGAACACACTGATCAGCAGCTTGATACTTCTATCGCCACTGCGGCGACGTGTTACGAAACTTGGCGTAAACTAACCTTTGCTAAACGAGCGGTCATCGTCGCTAAAGCCGCTGCCATCATGCGTGATCGGGCAGACGAGTTTGCGCGTCCGATGACGTTGGAGATGGGCAAGCTATTCGCGGAGTCGGTCGGTGAGGTGATTCTCAGCGCGGACATTCTCGACTACTACGCGACCCATGCCGAGCGCTTCCTCGCGCCCGAGCGGTTGACGCCGAGTTCAGGTGAAGCGGTGGTCGAAAGCACTCCATTGGGCATCATCTTTGGCGTCCAGCCTTGGAACTTCCCATATTACCAGATCGCTCGTTTTGCAGCCCCAAATCTCATGGCGGGTAATGTCGTGATGGTGAAGCACTCGGGCACCGTGCCGCAGTGTGCCATCGCTTTTGAGAAGCTGTGGCTCGATGCCGGTGCTCCTGCGGGCACCTACACGAATCTGCTCATCTCGCATGAGCAAGTGCTCGATGTGATCGATGACCCGCGCATCAAAGGCGTGGCGCTGACCGGTGGTGTCGCGGCGGCGAGAGGCGTGGCCGAGAGAGCTGGGAAGAACATCAAGAAATCCACGATGGAACTGGGCGGCAGCGACGCCTTCATCGTGCTGGAAGATGCCGATCTGGAGAAGACGCTCAAATGGGCAGTATGGGCCAAGATGAACAACATGGGCCAGTGCTGCATCGCCGCGAAACGCTTTATCATCGTGGAAGCATTGGCGGATCGTTTCCTAGCTCAATTCAAAGCGGCCATGGAGGCGCTCAAGCCTGGTGACCCGATGGATAAGAGCACCACACTCGGCCCGCTGTCCACTGAGGCAGCTTTGGTGCAACTCGTGAAGCAGGTAGATGAAGCCATCGCACACGGTGCCACACTGGAGCTTGGCGGGAAGCGAATGGACCGCCCTGGAGCCTTCATGCAGCCGACCATCCTGACGGATATTCAGCCTGACAATCCCGCCTATCGCGAGGAGTTCTTCGGCCCCGTGGTCCTGTTCTTCCGAGTCAAAGACGAGGAGGCTGCCATCGCGCTCGCCAATGATTCGGACTATGGCCTCGGCGGCTCCGTCTTCACCCAGGACGTCGAGCGTGGCAAACGTGTCGCGAGCCTCATCGACACCGGAATGGTCTTCGTCAATCATCCCACCTGGACCGCCGCAGACCTGCCCTTTGGCTGCATTAAAAACTCGGGTTTCGGTCGTGAACTCTCCAGCCTTGGCATCCAGGAGTTTGTGAACAAAAAGCTCATCCGAGTCGCCGCGATTGATGCTCCCGCATAGCCTCTAACCCCATCCTTGATGAAAACCAAATCCTACGCCGCGAATGCCGCTACCACTCCACTCGCACCTTTCAGCTTTGACCGCCGTGATCCCGGTGAACGTGATGTACAGATCGAGATCCTCTTTTGTGGTGTCTGCCATTCGGACGTGCACACCGTGCGCAATGAGTGGCATGGCACGACCTATCCCTGCGTGCCGGGGCATGAAATCATCGGTCGCGTGATCAAGGTCGGCGCGAAAGTGGAGAAGTTCAAAGCAGGCGACATCGCGGGCGTGGGTTGTCTCGTTGACTCCTGCCGCGTCTGCGAGAGTTGCAAAGATGATCTGGAGCAGTTCTGCGAGAAGGGTGCCATCTTCACCTACAACTCGCCTGACAAACACAACGGCGGTCTGACATACGGCGGCTACTCGGAGAGCATCGTCGTGGATGAAGCCTTCGTGCTGCAAGTGCCCAAGAACTTGGATCTGGCAGCCACTGCGCCATTGCTTTGTGCCGGCATCACGACCTACTCGCCCCTGCGTCATCACGGCGTGACCCAGGGTCAAAAAGTCGGCGTTGTGGGCCTCGGCGGCCTCGGGCACATGGGTCTCAAACTGGCGAAGGCGTTGGGCGCAAACGTCGTCGTCTTCACCACGTCACTAAACAAAGTGGAAGATGCCCTGCGACTCGGCGCGGATGAAGTCGTTCACTCCAAAGACGAAGCGGCGATGAAAAAGCACCTCAACAGCTGCCACTTCATTCTCGATACGGTGGCGGCGAAACACGACATCAACGCCTATCTCGTCCTACTTCGACGTGACGGCAATCTCACGCAACTCGGCGTGCCATCGGAGCCGCTCGCCGTGGATGTCAGCAACCTCATCTTTGGTCGTCGCAACTTCAGCGGCTCGCTCATCGGCGGCCTGAAGGAAACCCAGGAGATGCTCGATTTCTGCGGCGAGCACAGCATCACCTCCGACATCGAAATCATCCCGATCCAGCAGATCAATGAAGCCTATGACCGACTCGTAAAGAGCGACGTGAAATACCGCTTCGTCATCGACATGGCCTCCCTCAAACAGGCTGTGTGACCCGATACCCTTATGCCAAACATCACCAGCCGCGAGATTCGTCTCGCCTCACGCCCCACAGGCGTTCCCACCGCCGCCAACTTCAGCATGGCAGAAACCACGCTGAAACCCCTAGAAGATGAGCAAGTGCTCGTGCGCAACCTGTTCATGTCGGTCGATCCCTACATGCGTGGTCGCATGAACGACAGGAAGTCGTATGTGCCGCCATTCGAGATTGGAAAAGTGCTCAAAGGCGGTGCCGTAGGCGAGGTGATCGAGTCGCGTTCAGATGAGTTTAAAGCCGGTGATGTCGTCACGTCCAGATTTGGCTGGCGCGAAGCATTCATCGCCACTCCGAAGGATCTGCATGCCGTCAACAAAGCCGTTCAACCACTCTCCGTTTACCTCGGCACACTGGGCATGACTGGCATGACCGCGTGGGCGGGATTGACGATGGTCGAAGTGAAGGCTGGCGATGTCATCTATATCTCAGGCGCAGCGGGTGCCGTCGGCAACATGGCTGGCCAACTGGCGAAGTTACGGGGCTGTCGTGTGATCGGTTCCGCCGGTTCAGAGGAGAAGGTAAAGCGTCTGTTGGAGAAATGCGGATTCGACGCTGCTTTCAACTACAAGACTGGTCCGGTTCTGGACCAACTAAAACTCGCCGCGCCTGATGGCATCGACGTCTATTTCGACAACGTCGGCGGCGAGTCTCTGGAAGCAGCGCTGTCAGCCTCGCGGGTTTATGGCCGCATCATCGCTTGCGGTGGTATCTCGGGTTACAACGATGAGAAGCCCAAACCAGGGCCATCTAATCTCTTCAACATGACGACGAAGCGCCTCACGATGAAAGGCCTGATTGTTGGCGATTGGCTGGACCGCCAGAGCGAGTTCGAAAAGGAAGTCGGCGATCATTACGAAGCCGGCAGATTGAAGAGCCTTGAAACCGTGGTGTTAGGTCTTGATCAAGCGGCTGACGCTTTCATCGGTCTTTTTGACGGCAAGAATGTCGGCAAGATGGTGGTGAAGCTTTCATAGTCGGGTTACACCCCATCGCATCCGAGTCGTGTGACCGCTTAGCATCGCGGCCTTATGAAAACACTACTCACGTCAGAAACGATTTCCAAAGGTGGCCGATCTCGAACTCTACAATCGCCGGACGGACTCATTGATGTCGCTCTGGGAAACCCGCTGGAGAAGGGCATCGAGACGAGCGGCCCAAATCCTGAGCTGCTGTTTGCAGGAGCTTATTCAGCCTGCTACCACGGAGCGTTGGTCAATGCGGCCAAGAAGCTTGGAACACCGCTCGACGATTCCACGGTGCGCGCCTTGGTGAGCCTGGTCGAGGATGACAATGACGGCTATGGTCTTGCCATCGAGTTGCATGCGCTGCTTCCAGGCGTTGATCGTGATCAGGCGCAAAACATCATGGAGGTAGCCAATCAATCCTGCCCCTATTCCAAGGCATTGCGAGGCGAGGCGTCCTTCAAGCTCGTCGTGGTTTGACTGAACTTTTCACGCCACCCGACATCATGGCACTCGTCTTTGAACGTATCCAAACGGAAGGCATCGACCGTGCATGAAATGGCAGACGCAGGCCCGGGTTGCAGATCGTGGACGTGCGCTCGCCTGGCGAATGGCAGGAAGGGCATGTGCCCGGAGCCGTTCACATGCTCCTGCCGGAACTGCGCGAGAAGGCCGTCGCGCTGGATTCAAAGAAGCCCGTCGCCGTGTATTGCGAAAGTGGTTATCGCGCGAGCATCGGCACGAGCATACTGAAACAAGAGGGCTTCCTCAAGGTGAGCAACGTGCCAGGAGGATGGCAGGGGCGTGGAAGAAGGCGAAGCTCCCCATCGCAGGAGGAGGTGATGACGCATGAAGTGGTCTCTGTCAGTGACGCTGTTGTTGCTGCCCACGTTGGCGCGCGCAGCTGATTTTGGCGTGGACGCCACCTCCTACGACGGCCCGGCGTGGTCGCCTTACCTCGTCGGTGCGGGGATCGGTGTGCTGTCCTGGCTGACGTTCTATTTTTCCGACAAGCCTATCGGTGCCTCGTCCTTTTACGCGACCGTCGCCGGGTTCATCGGCAAGATGGTCGCGCACCGACACACGGAGTCGCTTCAGTATTATCAAAGCAATCCGCCCAGCGTGAACTGGGGCTTTGTCTTTGTCCTCTTCACCATCCTGGGAGGTTTCATCGTGGCGTGGACCGGCGGAGAGATTCGCAACGAGTGGCTCCACCCGATGTGTGTGGATCGCTTTGGCGACAGCATGGCTTTGCGCGGAGGCGTTGGCTTCTGCGGCGGCGTGCTGATGGCATTTGGTGCGCGAATCGCAGGCGGCTGCACGAGCGGCCACGGCATCTCCGGCACGCTCAGCTCAACGCAGGCTCATGGCTCGCCGCCTTCTCAATGTTTGTCTGTGGCACCCGCCTGTTCACTTCGACCACACTTCATGCCTTTCTCGATGAGATGGCGAACGATGCCACCGAGGAATATCTGGAGTGGCAACTGAGTCAAACGGACCAGCTTTAATTGGGGCAAAACAGACCTTCCTATAGAGGTCGCTAGTCGGGTTTCACCCCATGGAGTATGCGTCGTGACGGCTCTAGCGATCAGCCTATGGCAATCCATGCAAAAAAATACTTCGTCGCAGTCTGCCTCTTGGTCTTTGTCACCGCCTCGGATCTCGGAGCAGAGGTGGAAAAGAAGGACGTAGCACCACGAACCAAGGCTGAGATGGAGGCAGCGGCTCGGCTTCAGATTTTTCTCGACCGCGCTGAGTTTGCTCCAGGGAAGATCGATGGCCATTACGGTCAGTTCACAGTGAAAGCACTGGCGTTGTATCGCCAGTCACGCGGGGAGACTTTGGCACCGCCAGAAACGCCTGACGCAGCACCTGATGTGAGCGGACTCGACCTAGCCAGTGTTGATCCGCTTTTTCTGGATTACACGGTAACTGAGGCTGACTTGAAGAACCTCGGCAAAGTGCCGGATGACGTACCCGCGCAGGCGAAGCTCAAAGCGTTGCCCTATCAAACGGCCGCTGAATCCATCGCGGAGAAGTTTCACACCGATGTGGACTTCCTCGGCGAGTTGAACCCCGGCAAAACCAAGGATATCAAGGCTGGAGACAAACTTAGCGTGCCGAATGTCGAGCTCTTCGATCTCGGCACTGTGAAGGATTTGAAGCCAGGGAGTGAGCTGGCTGTTAACGACCTCGAAGACGATGCCAAAGATGAACCGGTGACGACCAAGACCGCTGTGAAAATCGATACTCAGAGCAGCATGCTCACAGTTCATGAAGACGGGAAGCTCATCGCAGCTTATCCCGTCACGATTGGTTCCGAGCAGACGGAGTCACCTGTCGGCGACTGGAAAGTGCGAGGTGTGGCCAAGATGCCGAATTTCCGTTATGACAAAGCTATGCTGAACAAAGGTGAGCGAAGTGACAAGTTCCACATCCTCCCGCCTGGCCCGAACAATCCTGTGGGTGTTGTGTGGATCGCGCTGAACAAAAAAGGCATCGGCCTGCACGGCACGAGCGATCCTGACAGTATCGGGCGCTCCACCAGCCATGGTTGTGTGCGGTTGGCGAACTGGGATGTGATCCGCCTCGCTGGGAAGATCAAAGCAGGCGTTCCTGTGTCGATTCATTGATCATGGAGTCTAGCCCTCAGTCACCGGTCCTTCAGGACACACCTGATGAAATGCCCTCTCAAATGGCAGAGCTGCATGTCCCATGGAGCATCTTCATCAAGGTGGCTGCGAGCTCCAAAAGGATCAGGCATTTGGCGAAAAGGCGTGATTTGTGATGAGAACCTTTGCCTCCCTGCTTCGAGAGACTATTCGCCAATGGGACGCGCACCGCGTGCCGAAAATGGGTGCGGCGCTTTCTTTCTATACGGTCTTCTCACTCGCCCCTCTCGCCATCCTTGTTCTTTCGCTTGTCAGCCTGGCTGTGGAGCGTGATGCAGCACGCGCTGAGATCGTTGGGCAGTTCAGAGCATTCGTTGGCAATGAAGGCGCGGAGGTGATGGAGATGATCCTCACGAAGACCGGGGCCGAGCACAGGGGCATCCTTGGCACGCTCGTCGGCTTTGTGGTGCTGCTCATCGGCGCTTCCGGAGTGTTCGGTGAACTGCAGGATTCA
>CAYMHJ010000076.1:0-22819 GCA_964390165.1 uncultured Prosthecobacter sp.
AGGGTGGATTTCCCCAGGCCCGTGATGTCCGCCAGATCATCCAGCGACCAGTCCCAAAACACGTTTTACTGAACTATGATTCAGCGGCCTCGTAGGTGCCGAGGAAGTCAATCAATAGCCTGATCATTTGATATTCATTCAAACTAGGTTTGGTGAGTTCCGGTTCGGCTGCCTGATTCTCCCATTGAGCCTTGGGTGGCTTGACTTTTCTCCCACATTTTATCTCTGGGCTTTCCTTTGGCATTTCGTCTCTTTTGAGATCCGAGTCCGCTACCCATTCATTTTTCCATTCGGCTTTGGTAAGCTCAACCTTTCTACCAGTTTTTATCTCTCTGGTTTGTTTTTCCTTTTTGGCTCTCAGGGGCGTTTTCACCGTTTTCCTTTTTTGTGCATTCAATTCTACTATACCAGCGAGGGGTGCGATCTCAGGGGGTGGATTCAGCCATCATGATCTGTTTTTTGTTTGGGTAATGGTGGCTGATTCCTTTAAAGGCTGCGAACGACTCGAAAACCGACATAGGTTGTCAGCATATCACCAGGCAGACTGAGGCGGCTTGCGCATCGGGAATCAGCAGCCGAATGCCTCCAGCTGCCACCACGTATGACGCGGTTTAGACCTTTAATAGGCCCACGCGGATTATTCTGCACCGACTCTGGGTTCCCGTAACTTTCATCGTAGAAATCCGAGCACCACTCGGCTATGTTGCCAGCCATGTCATAAAGACCGAATCCATTGGGAGGAAAACTGCCGACTACAGAAGTGTAGGGTTGACTGCTTGTTAGGTGCCTCGCAGTTCCTTCGCGCTGGCATTTGTCATATTCAATATGGAGAGAGCCATGATAGTTGGCCTCCTCGTGGCTGATCTCATTTCCCAAGGGAAAGCGGTTGTCAGTGAGTCCACCACGGGCGGCAAACTCCCATTCCGCCTCTGTGGGAAGCCTGTAGCCATTAGATTCCCAGTTGACGTGCTGGTTGCTTATATCCGACATGCCTTTACGTACTACATTATGCAAAGTCATTTCGGAATAATAACACGGAGTGAGCCCTTCCATTTCACTGAGTGCGTTGCACCATTTCACAGCGTCCGGCCAGCGGATACCATAGACGGGGTGGCCGGGTCCTTTACCGCTACCAACAGGGAGATCTGGATAGCCATGATCCTTGCCCCAAAGCCTGACCTTCTCCCAAAGCTCTAAGGTCACTTCATGTTTGGCCACCCTATATGGTGTCAAAAAAACTTGGTGACGCCTAGCGTCTTTCAGCCCATCTAGGCCATCACCGATGAAAACATCGCCACCCTTGATGCCAACGAGATCAAGCACGGGTTTCAAGGCAAACAAAACTGGAGGATTCGAGATGGGCGAAGATGGAGAGGTGCCATGACTAAGGCCTAAAAGATAGGCCAGAACTGTGGACGTAAAGAAGACAACTAATTGTAACCATTTTATAAAGCGTTTTAAGCGCCGATTTGGTTGCGTGGGTCTGCGGTAAAATGGCCTCTCGTGGCCCCACATTTCTTCAGTAGGCGTGTTTGTATGCACATCAAATACCATGGACTTCGATCTTATTTTATTGGGCAAAGCGCTTCAATCTCTGTCATCGAAATGGTCTGGTTTTGTGGCAAGAAAGAATGTTATAATAAAAAAGTTAGATGAATTTTTTTGATTGAGCATCATTAGATTCTGCTTCTGACCGTGAAACACGATTTATCTTTTAAAGACCACTAATGATATGGCCCTGCAAAGCACCTGTTTGGGTTACCACATTATTGAAGGTTATGCACTTGTGTGATCGTGTTCACGCGGGACTTGTTGCGTCCGCGAGAGGAAAGGCGCAAGAAAGGGTCAGGGTCGGGTCAGGGTCGGTTCTTGACAGAGGCGCGGGCGAAAAGACTGGGAGACGGCTACGCCGGAGGCTTTGAGACTGAGAGACGACCAGGCAATGGCGCTGCTGGATAACAGGCTGGCAGCCGCTGTGTGCATGGGACTCCAAGGAGGCAATGCCTCGAAAGCGCAGGCGGTTCAAAAGGTTCTGGAGCAGTTTCAGGCGTTGGACCAGGAGTTCACGAAAGCCATCCCCGAGAAAAAATCACCGGGCCGGAAATGGTCGCTCTGGCGGAGGAGATGAAGCGGCTCGACATCTCTGCCTGCCCACCTGACTTTCGGGAAGCGTTCATCCGTCTTGCGGGAGAGTTTCGGCTCACTGGGGAGGTGGTGAAGCAGTATTCTGACCTGACAACGGTGGCCATCGGCGCTGGGCTGAATCTCCTGGCAGGTGAAAAAGACGGTGGCTTGTCCGGAGTGAACGAGAAACTGAATGCAGCCGCCAGGGCTCTGATCGTCCGCCAGACAGAGGTCGAAGCTCTCGCCGCGCGTTATGGAGCGAGGCTTTTGCATGACTGACTGCTTTCTTCAGAAAAAGTCCCCCTTCGCAAGGGAAATGAATGGCCGTAGAATGGTGGCAGCAGAATGTTGTCACAGGAAAGGGGCAGGAGTGGGTCAGGGGTCGATTCTTGACAGTGGTGTGCTGTGAGACTTGGGGACGGCTGCGCCGGAGGCTGAGTGATCCTTGCTTGCTGCCTCTGCGGGTCCTGAGTAAGAAGCGGAAGAATGCTCATGATTTTTGCCTGCTATGTGTTTGTCGTTGTTGTTCTGTTTCTGGGGTCGGTTTGGTGGAGGATGAAGAAGCGCTCGACAAGGCATCCTCTGGGCTTGGATGCGAGACTGCGGCGGCAGGCGGGGGAGCATCTGCGAAAGAAATCGGAAGAGCTGATGGAGAAGTTGACGACACGGCTGAAGTACCAAGAAAGAAGCTGTAAGAACAGGTCGCTTGCATTTGATAGTCGATTATGGAGCCAACGTCCCAGTCAACGGAAAGCCCTTTGATCTTTGTCGTCAGGGGTGTGGGATCTGCAGACGCGGATCAAAGCTTACGTTCCTGCATTGACCTTCTTCATGCCCACGGTGTGAACACCGAGAAGGCCCAGGAGATCAATTGGAGTTGGTCCCATCCCGTTCAATGGCCGTATTCGATTGATTCGAGGATTGGTTCCCCTTCTGATCTCTCAAGAGATCCTGAGTCTTTCACGGTCAGCATGGAATTTCTACGGCACCTTGGAAGTTCATTTCGGGGGGGCGCAAGGCGTTCATGGGGGGCTGACCCGGCGTCATTATCAGACCGCCTGCGAAGCAGGGCTTTTTCGACATTGGAGGCCATGCCTGCCCTTTTGCTGTTTCAATGCGCATCACATGTGCTGGGATGGAAATCATTGGCAAACGGAGTTTGGCTAGTGCTGGCTTGCATCGTCTTACTAGCGTTGGTTTCGGTTGTGAGCCTACAGCTTGGACATCTGTTTGCCCGGCTTCGAGTTGTGGTCTTAAACCTCTTGTGGCCTGCCATCTTCATCCTGGTCTGTCCGCTCACTGGTGC
Organism: uncultured Prosthecobacter sp.; assembly: GCA_964390165.1. Classification (GTDB taxonomy): domain Bacteria; phylum Verrucomicrobiota; class Verrucomicrobiia; order Verrucomicrobiales; family Verrucomicrobiaceae; genus Prosthecobacter. Next base: position 3,431 of record CAYMHJ010000076.1, read on the forward strand.
GCTGGCTATCGCGGGAGGACTTGGGTCAGGCATGGTGCTTTTGACTTTGGCTATTGGTATTCTCCCTCCAAGCTGCGGCAGGTCGCTGAACGATGGTCTCCCGAACTATGACCGCATAAACGAAGAACTCCTCGGTACAGTCTCGTTCTACATTCTAATTCCGTTGTTTCTTTACATCGCCTGGCGGATTTATGCTCCTCTCCGTTCACTTGCAGCGCCGCTGTTGAAGGTGTTCTCCGACATTGTGCGGTATGCGGGAGATCCTGATTACCAACGTGACCTTCATGCCGAGGCAGCAAGGGGCATCGGAAAGGAAATCCGTCCGGGGGCTCGGGTCGTGTTTATCACGCACAGCCTGGGAACGGTGATAGTGAGCGACCTTTTAAGGTCAGGTGTTGTGCCAGCTGACTGCGATGTTTTCCTCGTGACGGCCGGATCACCCTTAAAGCGCTTCTTCCATTGTTTCTTTGGATTCGATTATCCGGCACCGCGCACATTAGCCGCTCACTTCGAGCACCGATTCCGGAGTTTTCGGTGGGTAAATATTTACCGCCCACGCGACCCTGTGGGAGGCAATCTGGGTCTCGAACGGTTTGATTCCTCGACTCGGCAACCTTTCGGCTGGTTAAAAGCCCACCTGGACTACTGGAGCGATCCAGTGGTCCACCGCTTGGCCCATGAGGGCCTTGCTTCTTCTGACGAGAATCGCGATGTTCCTGACAGCGGAATCAAATCAGAGCCGCGACCGAAGGCGACTGGGTTTGAGGGTGGGGGTGTCTGGTGGGGACCATATGTGTCAAAAGCAATGGGGCTTTTAGCGGCGGTCGCATTGATACAGGTTTCGTTTTCAATGTTTTTTGTGTCTCCTTTCCGGGTTGAGGCAGATGCGCAAGCCTTGAGAGAGCACGGGATCGACACGTTGGGCAGGCTGTTCCGCTATCAAACTACCGGCAGCCTGGATGAGCGAGGAATCTCAAAAGTAACTTTCGACAGGTTCGTCATTGAGTTTCCCACACACGGGGGCGGAGATGCCAGGGTTCAGGAGTTGAACAACCTTCACTTTGACGTCCGTTCGCTCAAGAAGGTGGCTTTTGAAGATCGTTCCCTCGTTAAGGTGCCTCAACATCGATATGAGGGTTGGATGACTACTGTTCCAGTGCGTTACCTGCCAGACCATCCAGACATTTTTGATGTCAATGGGGCAAGGAGGCAGCAACTACCCGGATTGTTTACCGTTGTTGGATTTTTAATGTCAGTGGTCGTCTTGCCATGGTTTGGGGTCTTCGCATTTTTTGGCTGGACACTGGTGATGAATCCTCTGGTGACGTCGTATTTGGGATTGGTGGACGAAGTCACCGTGGATGCCCGCCAACGCCGCAAAGGTGCTGGCAAAGAGCTAAACACGCCGTTGGGAAAAGCCGCCAATGATGAAGGTGAAAGCTGGATCTTCTGGCTCGGCCCCTACACGTTTGTTCTGTGCATAGTCGCAATGGCATATCTCTTTATTCGAAACGGATAAACAGCCGTTTTCTCCCTCTCAATACCCTGGGCGGAGAGCGGCTTGGGTTAAAGGTGATGACAAAACTATTTTAACGTTGTGGGGGCTCAAGCCGCGAGTCTTTCCAGCCGCGATGCCAGAGCTTCCTGGGAAGGAAGAAAGGCTTCGTCGTGGGGCATGAGGGGGCGGAAGACTTGGAGCCGGCTGCGCCGGAGACTTTAAGACACGGAGATCGGCAGGGCTGAGGCTCTGCATGCTGCTCAGGAAGGACAGAACAAAGGAGATGCCTCTGCGCTCTTGCGCATGGGAGTGTTTGAACGAAACTGATCGGTGCCAGAAATCGACCTCATCACCAAACCCACCGCCCGCTTTGAAGATTTGCGGGGTATTTTACGCTATGTGCCGCAGTTCCGGCAGCGCGTGTTTGTGATCGCGATTGATGGCGCTTTGATGCATCAGGCTGGATTTGCCAGCCTGCTCCAGGATGTGGCGGTGCTGCAATCCCTGAACATCGAGGTGGTGCTCGTTTACGGGGCCAGGGCGCAACTGCGCTATCTGGCCGGGCTGCGTGGGGTGACTCTGAGCAGTGACGATGGCATGGGCCGGACGGATGCGGCGACGCTGGAGGTGGCGGTGGATGCGATCTCCCGCCAAACGAGCGCGCTGATGGGTGATCTGACGGCATTGGAGATGCCTGTGGCGGTGTGCAATGCGCTGGCTGTGCATCCGGCGGGTGTGATCAATGGCATCGACCAGGAATTTACCGGGCGCATCGAGCGGGTGGATGTGGAATCCCTGCGCGTGCTGCTGAAGGCGGACATCATCCCCATCCTGCCCCCGCTGGGCTATGACAGCCGGGGTACGACGCTGCGGCTGAACTCTGACGCGGTGGCGACCGAGGTGGCGCTGGCTCTGGGGGCGGCGAAGATCATCTTTATTTCTGAAGCGGGTGTGACGAATCCGGATGGCAGCCGGCTCGCGCAGCTTTCCATCGCGGATGCGCGGGAGCTTTTCCGCAACAAGGATCCGCGCCACGATGTGAATCTGCTTTCCAAACTGCGTCACGCCGCCATCGCCTGCCAGGAGGGGGTGCAGCGTGTCCACATCGTGGATGGCACGCAGGACGAGGCGCTTTTGGCGGAGCTCTTCAGCAATGAGGGTGTGGGAACGATGATCCATGCCGATGACTACCAGCAGATCCGCAAGGCGCACTCCTCTGACATTCCAGCGCTGCTTTCCATGATGCAGCAGTCGATGGATGACGCTGCGCTGGTGCCGAGGACGCGCGAGCAGATCCAGGGGAAGATCAAGGATTTCTTCGTGCTGGAGACCGATGGGAATCCGATCGGCTGCGTGGCGGTGCATTCGTATGATGAGGAGGGCCGGAAGGTGGCGGAGCTGGCCTGTCTCTTCGTGCGGCGCAGTCACAAGAACCGGGGACACGGGCAGAGGCTCGTGGCCTATGCGGAGGATGTGGCGAAGCAGCGCGGGTGCAGTGAACTCGTGGCACTGAGCACGCAGGCCTTCCGCTTCTTTGAAGAAAAGATGGGCTTTCAGGTGACAGTGCCCGCCGCTCTGCCGGCTCCACGCCGTGAAAAGTATGACAAGAGTGGCCGGAACTCGAAGGTCTTGATCAAGGCACTGAAGTAACTGCGTTTGCTAACCCGCTCATGATCCGCCGCCTGCTGCCACTGCTCCTCCTCGCCACCACTGTTTCTCACGCCGCCAGTCCGGTGCCTGAGATCATCTCTCCGCAGGTGAAAGCCTGCGTGGAAAAGGCGGTGGGCTGGCTTTTAAAGCAGCAACAGCCTGCGGGACACTTCAGCGAGCAGAAGTCCAACCAGCAGCCGCGCCCCGGAGACATCCCGAGTCACAGTGCCGCCATGACTTCACTCGCCATCATGGGCTTGGCCTCCGTGGGGCATCTGCCGGGAGCGACGACGCCGGAAAGCATCGCCGCTCAGAAGGCGCTGAAGTTCATCGTCGATCATGTGGAGCCGGATGAAAACGGCTACCTCGGGCGCAGTGACCGCAGCCGCATGTATGGTCATGGCATCATGACGCTGATGCTCACGGAGATGCTCGGCATGTCTCCCGATGAAGCCACGGATAGAAAAGTGCGCGAGATGGCGGAGAAGGGCATCAAGCTCATCCTCCGCTCCCAGCAGACGCCTAAAAGCGAGGCGAATCGTGGAGGCTGGCGCTATGAACCGAGCAGCAGCGACAGCGACATCAGTGTGAGCGTGTGGCAGCTCATGTCTCTGCGTGCGGCGAAGAACAGCGGCATCGAAGTGCCGAAGGAGGCCATCGACAATGCCATCGCCTACATCAAGCGCAGCTACCGCGCGGAGCGCGACAGCAACGGCAAGCTCAAGCAGATGGAGGCCGCCTTCAGCTACGAGCCGTATGGAGGCCGGCAGACTTTCTCCACGACCTCAGCGGGTTTGCTTTCCCTCCAGGTCGCGGGGCAGTACGACATCCCCGAGGTGCTGGGCTCCTCGAACTGGCTGCTGAAGTTTCCGCCGGAGGTGAATGAGCCCTGGTTCTTCTACGGCTGCTACTACTACGCCCAGGGCATGTATCAGCGCGGTGGAGATCACGCGGCGACGGCAAGGCAGAAAACCGAGCAAATGCTCGTCGGAGCACAGAGTGCGGAAGGTGCCTGGTATCCGAGGAACGGAAACGAAAAGAGCGCCGGTCCGGTCTATGCCACCTCACTCGCCCTGCTGAGTTTGAGTGTGTATCACCACTTCCTGCCGATCTACCAAAAGTAAGGCCGCCTGTTCGGCGGCCTTGCTCAGAGGAATGTGGTTGGGACTGTTGGATCACCAGTTCTTGATCCACTTGGCATCCATGCGGTTGCCGGCGCTGGAGCCGGAAGCCTGCAGGCTGGTGGCCATGATGTTTTCGGTATCTTCGCCGTAGGACCAGATGTCATAGGTGCCGACATTGATCGTGGTGGGCTCTGGAGGCGATTCACCAGGTGTCGAAGCCACGGTGGGGGCGGACTTGATGTAACGGATGGGGTGTCCGAAGCCGTCGGCCATGAAGTAGAGGCCATCCAGGTTGATCCAGAGTTCTCTGGGCATGTCTGTCATGACCAAGTTGGCTGTCTCATTGTCATCGAGGTTGCCATCTGAAGTGGGCGTGCCTTCTCCCTCGGCTCCATCGATCTGATCGAAGCCGTCACCGCTGAGCGCCTGATAGATGCAGGCTCCACCACCAGCGATGTAGGATTTGTCGGCGATTGCGACAGTGACATCAGGGTTCGAAGGCTTTGGGTAGGCGCCAAACTTCTCCTTATAAGCCTCCAGGCCGGAGCGTGCGGCTTTGATGGTGATCTCAGACCGGCTGCGCTTGGCGGAGCGGTCTGCATAGGTGTAGCCTCCGACGACGAGGCCGAAGAGGATCACGATGACGCTGATGACCGTGATGAGTTCGACCAAAGTGAAGGCGTTCCGGCGAACGGGGCGCTTCTGGATTTTCATGGTGGTTGGGGGGATGGAATGCTTCTCGCGACTAGGCGCCTGGACCGGCGCTGAGCTGCTTGATCACCTCAATGAGAGGCAGGAAGAGGGCGAGCACGATGGTGCCGACGATGAGGGCCAGAACGACGATCATGATGGGCTCCAGCATGGATGTGAGGGCGGAGACGGAGTTGTCCACTTCATCCTCATACACATCCGCGATCTTCAGAAGCATCTCGGGGAGCTGGCCGGTTTCCTCACCGACATCCACCATGGAGATCACCATCGGCGGGAAGACGCTGCTGGACTCCAGCGGGGCGACCATGGATTCACCCTCCTTCACCGCGTCATGAACTTTGACGATGGATTCGGAGACGATGGCGTTGCCAGCCGTTTCCCGGGTGATGTTCAGGGCCTGGAGGATCGGGACACCGGAGGTCACGAGGGTTCCAAGTGTGCGGGTGAAGCGGGAGATGGCAGTCTTGCGCTGCACATCACCAAACAGAGGCATCTTGAGCATCCAGCCATCAATGGCACGGCGTCCGCCAGCGGTGGCGGCGAAGAGGCGCCAGCCGATGAAAATGATGATGGCTCCTGCTGCAAGGAGGAGGAAGTTGTCCCCCATCCAGCGGCTGAAGCCGATGACGTACTTGGTGAGGGTTGGCAGTTTATTTCTGTCACCCAGCATTTCCTCGAAGATCTTTTCAAACTTGGGAACAATGACGAGCATGAGGAAGACGAGAATGGCCACGGCGATGACCATCACGACGATGGGGTAGATCATCGCGGCCATGACCTTGTTTCTCAGCTTCTGGGCTTTTTCCTGATATTCGGCGAGACGGTTGAGGACGATTTCCAGCACACCGCCGAGCTCACCGGCCTTCACCATGTTCACATACAGCTTGTTAAAGATGCGGGGGAACTGGGTGAGCGTTTCCGAGAAGGTGCTGCCTGTCTGCACGTTGTCCGCCAGGGTGGCGATGGTGGACTTCATGATCGGGTTTGGCTCCTGACGGCTGAGGACCGTGAGGCCGCGCAGCAGGGGGAGGCCGGAATCGATCAGTGTGGCAAGCTGACGGGTGAAGACCATCAGTGACTTGGCTTTCACCTTGGCATTGGCACCAGCCTTGACGGTCTTGCCACCGGATTTGGCGGCGGTTGACTTCGCCTTCTTCTTCACCGCCGCATCACCTTTGCCCTCCTGTGCGACCTGGGTGGGGTAGAGCTGGCTCTGGCGGAGGAGATTGATGGCCTCTGCTTCGTTGGAGGCATCCAGCTCACCGGCGACTTCCTGGCCGTTTTGATCAAGGGCGATGTAATGGAACTTCGGCATACGGTACTGCGGCGGGTATTATTGAGTGAGTTTTGAGATTAATTGGCTGCGGCTGATTCTGTCCATCAAATTCATGGAGTCGTGAGCGGCAATTTTGCGGAAAGAGGTCGGTGATCAGGTGTATTTGAGCACTTCTTCGATGGTGGTCTCACCATCGTAGATGTTCCGCAGGCCGTCTTCACGCAGTGTCATCATGCCAAGTTCGATGGCTTTTTGCTTGAGCACCAGTGTGGGCGCTTTCTCGATGATGAGTTCGCGGATGGGGTCGGTCACGTTCAGCAGTTCGTAGATGCCTTTGCGTCCCTTGTAGCCCGAGCCACCGCATTTGTCACAGCCAGCCCCGGTGTAGAACTGCTTTCCTCCGATGTCATTCTGGGATAGGCCGAGCTGGTTGAGGATGGAAAGGCTCGGATCATACGGGGTGCGGCAGAATTTGCAGACGGTGCGCAGCAATCGCTGGGCGAGGATACCCTCCAGAGTTGCTGCCACGAGGAAGGGCTGCACGCCCATGTCCACAAGGCGGGTCACGGCCCCGGCGGAGTCATTCGTGTGCAGTGTGCTGAGCACCAAGTGTCCGGTGAGGGATGCCTGGATGGCGATCTGTGCCGTCTCCATGTCACGCATTTCTCCCACCATGATCTTGTCGGGGTCCTGACGGAGGAAGGAGCGCAATGCCTTGGCAAAGGTGAGCCCCACGGCATCATTGATCGGCACCTGCATGATGCCATCCAGCTCATACTCGACCGGATCTTCCGCCGTCAGCACCTTTGTGTCGATCTGATTGATCCGGCGCAGCGCGGCATAAAGCGTGGTCGTCTTTCCGGCGCCTGTGGGGCCGGTGACGATGAAGATGCCGTTCGGCTTCTCGATGGTTTCTGTGATGTATTCGTATAAATAGGGCGGCATGCCCAGGTGCTCCAGCTCCAGGTTCACCGAGCTGCGGTCAAGAACACGCATAACGACCGACTCCCCGTGCTGGGTGGGCAGGGAGTTCACACGCATGTCCACAGGCTTGCCATTCACCACGGTCATGATGCGTCCGTCCTGTGGGACGCGGCGCTCGGCGATGTTCATGTTCGCCATGACCTTCACACGCGAGATCACAGAGTTCGCCAAATGCACTGGCGGTGGTGCCATTTCATAGAGGGCACCGTCCACACGGTAGCGGATTTTGAATTCCCGTTCAAAGGGCTCGAAATGAATGTCCGAGGCCTTTTCCTTGATGGCCTGGGTCATGACGAGATCCACAAACCTGACGATAGGCGCGGAGTTTGCCTCGACCTCTGGCGCGTCCTTGCCTGCTGCGGCCAGACCGCCGAAGATGTCCTCGATACTTGGTGCGCTGGTGCCGTAATGCTTGTCGATCAGCGTCTGCACCTGGCTGCGGCGTGCCACCACAGGCACGATCTGCTTGCCAAGGCCGAAGTGGAGATCTTCGACGAGCTGAGGATTCAGCGGATCTGTGAAGGCGACGTGCAGACCACGCCCGTCGAGCGTGACGGGGAAGGCACCGTAAAGCCGGGCCATGCCAGCGGGGATGATGTTGATCACCGAGGGCGGTGGCTCATACGTCGCGAGGTCGAAGTGGTCGGCTCCTAGTTCTTCAGCTACGACGGCCCAAAAGGCGTCCTCGTTCGGGAAGATTCCGTAATCGACGATGGTTTGGAGGATCTCTTTGCCATTGTGGATGCAGTCCTGGCTCAGCCCATCGGCCACGCCGGAGTCGATCACTCCGCGTGATTCAAGCATGTCGATGACATTCTGGGGGGTCATATCGGGGGGAAGGGGAAAGTTCGCGGTTCTCGGTTGTTCAGTTCAGCCTTATTCGGCGTCACCCATGGTGGATTCGATGACTTCTTCAGCAGTGGTCACGCCTGCGAGCACCTTGCGCACGCCGTCTTCACGCAGAGTTCTCATGCCGAGTTCGCGCGCACGCTTGCGGAGCTGAGGTGTGGTCAGGTCCTGGTTGATCATGGTGCGCACTTCGTCATCCACCTTGAAGATTTCGGCGATCACCATTCGTCCGCGGTAGCCAGAGTTGCGGCATTTGTTGCAGCCCTTCGGGCCCTTCACGCTCGCATTTGCGAGCTGGCTTGCCTCAAGCCCTAGATTGCGCAGCTCCCGGTCTGTGAGGCTCGAGGGAGTTTTACACTCGCCGCACAGCTTTCTCACCAACCGCTGCGCCAGGATGCCGCGCACGGCGGAGGCGATGAGGAAGGGCTTCACCCCGATGTCGGCGAGTCGGGCCACTGCACTGGGGGCATCATTCGTGTGCAGGGTGGAGAAGACGAGATGTCCGGTAAGTGATGCCTGGATGGCGATGCCCGCCGTCTCCTCATCTCGGATTTCCCCCAGCATGATAATGTTTGGCGCCTGGCGCAGCATGGCGCGTAGCGCAGCAGCGAAGGTCATGCCCACATCTTCTTTCACCATCACCTGATTGATGCCCGGCAGCTCATATTCTACGGGATCTTCCACTGTGATGATCTTGCGGTCCGGGCGGTTGATGAAGTTCAGGCAGGCGTAGAGTGTCGTCGTCTTACCGGAGCCGGTCGGCCCGGTTACCAGCACGATGCCGTCCGGCAGGGTGATGAGTTTTTCGAAGCAATCCTGGTCATCGCTAAAGAAGCCGAGATCCGCCAGACCCAGACGGAGGCTGCTCTTGTCCAGCACACGCATGACCACGCTCTCGCCGTTCTGGGTCGGGATGATGGAGACACGCAGATCCAGTTCCTTGTCACCAAAGGCCATCTGGATTCGTCCATCCTGCGGCACGCGCTTTTCATCGATGCTCATCGTGCCCGTCATGATCTTCGTGCGGGCGATGATGGAGGATAGCAGGCGCTTCGGATGATGCTCGATGTCCACCAGGACGCCGTCCATGCGGAAGCGCACGCGGATGTCTTTTTCCAGCGGCTCGATGTGAATGTCAGACGCGCGGTTGCGGAAGGCATCCATCAGCATGTTTGTCACCAGCTTGATGATCGGCGCATCGCCATCGGTCGAGCCAGCCTCTGATCCGGGGATCTTCGCGCCACCGGAGCCCATGATGGCTTCATTGCCATAAATGTTCGCCATCAGCTCACGAATCAGATTCGGCGTGGAACAGTAAAATTCCAGCTCCGGCTGGATCACATGGGGGAGGGAGTCCAACGTCTCAAAGTCATACGGGTCTGCCACGGCGATTTGCAGGGCGGTGCCGTTCACACCGATGGGGACGATTTTGTATTTCATCGCCACCTCGATAGGCACGAGCGGCTTCAGCATCGGATTCGCCGCGAAACCGTGCAGATCCACATATTCCATCCCGCTGTTTGATGCCACGAGCTGTGCGATCTGCTCATCGCCGACGATCCCGGTTTTGATCATTGTCTCCAGGGGGGTCTCCTGGCCTTTTCGGTTCCCCTTGGCCTGCTGGAGGTCAGATGCGGAGATGTAGCCTGCCTCAGTGAGCAGCTCGATGAGGAACTCTTCGTTGGAATACATGCGGTCGGTGCGGGGGGGGGGGACGCTGATTTTTCGGTGGAAATGCTGTTTTAGAGGAAAGAGAGCAGCACTGTCAATCACCGCAGCCGATTAAAGGACAATTCTTTTGTCAGTAAATGGACTTCACCTCCCCTTCTTTGCCTGGAATGGATGACTTTCGCCTTCGTCAGGAACTAAGCGGTATCCGAGGTCAGACAAAAGATCTGCCTCAAATGGGATGATGCAGGCTTATCTGACTGACTTTCTCCGACGAGGAGTCCGCCTCATTTCAAGGCGGCGCGGATGGTGTCACGCCAATGCTCGGCGCGCTGGGCGTAGGTTTTGTCATCGGCGGCATTGGTGATGCCGCGGGAGACGTTCACGAGGAGTGGGGCCTGGCGTCCGGTGCCTTTCAGTGCGGCGAGGTCTCCGCCCTGAGCTCCGAGGCCTGGAATGAGAAGTGGCACGTCCGGGGTGCGGGCGAGCACTTCCTGCGCGGCATTGGTGAGCCCGATGACGAGCCCGACCTGCGGGCTGGTCTGGGTCATATCTGCGACGATCTGGAAGACCTGCCTGCAGCCGCCTTCGAGAGTTTGCAGCTCGATGTCTGCCGCACCTGCATTGGAGGTGACGCCGAGCAGGTAGAGTCCTTTGCCGGCATATTTTAAAAACGGCTCCAGGGTGTCGCGGCCCATGTAGGGATTGAGCGTGACGGCATCGACCCCGAGTTCCTCGAAGGCTGCTTTGGCGTAGTAGCCCTGGGTTTCGCCGATGTCGCCGCGCTTCACATCGAAGACGATGGGCACCTCTTTGGGAATCTCTTTCAGCACCTCGGTCAGCATCTTTATTCCCTGCCAGCCGAGTGCTTCGAAATAGGCTGAGTTCGGCTTGTAGGCCGCCGCATAGGGCAGGGTCTCGTTGATGATTTGGAGGATGTTTTCTTTGGTCTGCTCGCCGGCCGAGTCAGCTCGGATGTCCAGCCCGACACAGAGATTTGAGCCGGTGGCGGCGATGCGTTGCTCCAGTTTTTCGCGGTAGGTCATGGTCGTGGTGTTCAGGGGGCTGTTCTCTATGAAAAGACGGGAGTCTGCGGCAATCTGGAAATGCCTTTTTATCAGTGAAGTATGAGCAAGTCCCATACACAATCCGATCCATGGGTCATGGTGACTGACTTTGTAAGCGGTTCGAGCCCAGCCAGCAACTCCACGATAGGCACGTCCACCTTTGAGTTAATGATGTTTGTGCATCAGCTCGTGATAACGCGCCAGTTCATCTTCAAGAAGAACCCTCACGGAGAGAGGGTAACCGATTTGAGGCGGGGCATTGACGACAGGTTTGAGGCAAAAGGCATCCATCCAGGCTCCTGTCCGGTCATGGCCGCCGGGTTATTCTTGGAAACACTGCGACATTTCCAACAGGCGAATGACTTTGGTTTTGACATCTTGAGCGTGATTCGACATTCTCACGGTGCTTTTATGAAAAAATACCTCGCCCTTGCGGTCCTCCCCATACTCGCCTCCTGCACGTCCACGCCTGCCTCGACCAAGCTCGCGGACATCCCCGAGCGCCCTTCCCAGGACGCCAGCCAGTACAGTGAAAGGCATCTCAATAAAGGGCTCTCCTATCCAATGGGTGCTGTGGATCAAGCATCCACCTCCTCCATCGACATCACTGAAGATTCCGCTGACCTCGTCACTGGAGTGGGCACCCGCCAGGTGCGCGATGGCTCAAACATCGTTGTCCGCTCCACCCGTCGTGGTGCCCGTGTCGTTCGCAAGGAAGGCACGCGCATTGCTGAAACCGTTTATGATGTTGGTGACCAAGTCGCTGAACTCGGTCATGATGAACTCATCGACAATTCTGGCTTCGTCATGAATGGTTATGAACGCGTTACCTATGCTGGCGGCACCGTCGTCTGCGGGGCTATGACCACTTACAGCAATGTCTGGGACAGCGCCACACGCGGTCTTTTCGGTGGCCTGCTCCGCTGCACGGTCCGTGACACCAAGCCTTACATGGTGGGAAGCCTGAACGACAGCATCCGTGACAACACGATGCCGGGCGCCGGCTGGCGCAAGGCCATGCCTGACCTCTCCGGTTATGCTCCTCAGGCCGCGACCTCGGGCAAGGGTGTTTACACCAGTTCCAAGTAACACACACTTTCAATTCTCTCTAGAAGGCGGCTCACATGAGCCGCCTTTTTTAAGGCCATCTGTGCAAGAGCACTTTCCCGATCAAGATCGAAGTCCAGTGTCCAAATCACCATGCCACCTTCATCGGACAACCAGCACGACATCGACATCGCCAGAGTCACCCAGCGTGCTCAGGACATCGAAGACAAGCTGCCGAAACTGCGAAAGGTGATGGAGAACGCCAGGGTGCTGCTCTCTTTGGTAAAGGATTACTGGGCAGGGGCTTACCGCGAGGTGCCTTACTGGGTCATCAGTGCTGGCGCGCTTGCTCTGCTCTATGTTCTCAATCCGGCGGATGTGATTCCTGATGTCATCCTTGGAGTTGGTTACCTTGATGATGCCACGGTGGTTGCCTTTTGTCTCAAGCTCATCGAGCGTGAACTTGAACGCTACAAGCAGTGGAAGGATGCCCAGGACGCATCCGGTGCCAAAAATGCTGACAAATTGATCGATGTTTAACCCTTTGGTGGGCTGGTTCACTCCAGCCAGCCCATGGCTTTCATCCATTCACCGACCCGAACCTGCCAGGAGGCGGTGGGCAGTCCTGTTTCCTTCATGCCAAAGCCGTGGCCGCCTTTGGCGAAGATATGGAGCTCAGCTGGCAGGTTCAGCTTCTTGTATTCGAGATAGAGCAGGGCGCTGGAACTGGCGCTGGTGACTCCTTTGTCGTCATGGGCGTGAATCAGGCACATGGGCGGTGATTTCTCAGTTACTTTGATCTCAGGAAGCAGAGTGAAGGTGTCCTCTTTGCTGACGAGGTAGGCGGGATAAACAGGGATGCTGAAATTGGGGGTGGCGTCGGCCACATCGAGCGCACTGTCCTGAGCGTAGGTGCGGTCATTCGCGTGCAGGGTAGCCATGACGCTGAGATGTCCTCCAGCGGAGAAGCCGAGGATGCCGACACGATCCGGCTTCAGTCCAAATTCCGCCGCCCGATGGCGCAAAATGCCGATGGCACGCTGGGCGTCCTGGAGTGGCTCGCGGCTTGGGTTCGCTGGTTCACGGCGCGGCACGCGATACTTCAGGAGCACGCTGGTGACACCGAGGGTGTTCAGGTATTCGCAAACCTTTGTGCCCTCGTGTTCGATTGCCAGGATGCCATAACCTCCGCCGGGACAGACGATGACGGAGGTGCCGTTGGCCTTCTCGGGTTTGTAGATCGTGATCGTTGGATCGGTGACATTGGTCACGCGCTTGATGCCATCTCCCTTTTGAATTTCCTCTTCGGGTCCGATCTTCACTCCGGGCTGCTCCGGTGCTCCCTGCGGCCAGAGTTTGATCGTCACAGGTTCGGCGGCAGAGACGGAGATGGCAGTCAAAAGAAGTGCGGAGATGGCAGATTTCATGGGATGAAGCAGCGTTTCCTGAATCAACGTGGGGATGCACGTCTTTTCTGCGGGTGAAAGAAAATTTGAGGGTAGCTTCGGGCCAACAAAAAAGCCGTGCCCGATGTCGGACACGGCTTTTTCAAAGGGATGAGAAGACTACTCTTCGCTGTCAGACTCCTCAGCAGCACCTTCACCAGCAGCGGTGACGGTGATCTTGAGGAAGCAGGAGACATCAGCGTGAAGCTTGACCTGCACTTCGAAGGTGCCGGTGCTCTTGATCGGCTTTTCGAGCTGGATCTGGTGACGGTCGAGTTCAACCTTGGCATTGCTCTCAAGTACGGCTTTCGAAATGTCCATGTTGGTGATCGAACCGAAAGCCTTGCCACCTTGTCCGGTCTGGAGGGTGAGCTTGAGCTTCAGCTTCTTCAGCTTGGAGGCGATTTTCTCGGCTTCCTGGAGTTCCTTGGCTTCACGCTCAGCGCGTGCGGCTTTCAGATGATTCAAGTGGCGGAGGTTGCCAGCGCTGGCCTCGAAGGCCTTGCCCTGGGGAACCAGGAAATTGCGAGCGAAGCCACGCTTCACTTTCACGACATCGGCCTCGGCACCGAGACCTTTGATTTTTTCTTTGAGGATGACTTCGACGTTTGCCATAGCGGGTATGCCTTTTTTGGAAGGGGGGCCGATAGTACACGCCCTCCCCAGCCTGTCAAATGCGGGGATGAAAAGGTTTCGGGGGCAAGTTCCATTATTTGGCGATGGTATGCTCTGGTTCTGGCGGTCAAGGCTTCCTGCGCCACGGCACAAAAGCACTCGTGGTGCGCTGATACTCGCGGTAGGCATCGCCTCGCTTTTGGACGGAGAGTTTTTCCGTGAGCGGGATACCGGTGACGTTGAGCAGGAAATGAAGCATCGCCACTGGGGCCACGATGGCTGTCCAGCCCCATGTCGCGGGCAGGGCCATCAGGAAGAGGCCCCACCACAGCAGCGACTGGAAAAAGTAGTTCGGGTGCCGGGAGTAATACCACAGACCTGCCTGACAGATGCCGCCGCCCTGATTTTCACGGCGGAACCGGGCCAACTGTGCATCGGCGACACCTTCACCGATCAGCGCGGTGATCCATAGGAGCAGTCCGATAACCTCCAGCAGGTGAAATCCGGGCTCTACCTGCTGAGCGATCAATCTCACCGGAAGCATCAGCAGCCAAACCAGGACGGCTTGAACGAGGAAGAAGCCCAAAAATGTCCTCTTGAGGTTTGCCTGCCACTTTTCCCGCAGCACGGCGTAGCGCACGTCCTCATGCGGATGATGGCTGGCAACTCGCTGCCAGAGGTAGATGCCCAGCCGCAGACTCCAGGCTCCCACCAGCGCCGCGATTGCCAGCCGCCTCGGCAGCCAGCCTGCGCCTGAGGCGGCATACCACACGGCCACGGGCGTGAAGGATAAAGACCAGGTCACGTCCACGAAGGAGTAGTTGTCGAGCTTCACGCTGAGCCACCAAGTGAAGACAAAGAGCACAAGAAGGATGATGGCGGCGATGATCATGAGGCCGGGGCAGGGGAGTGGGGGCGTCGCAGGCTGGCTAGGCGATGGATGAGCGGTCTCGTCGTGAAGTAGAGCGCCGCCAAAATCAGTGGAGCCACGAGGCTCCATGCGGCGATACCATACAGTGCGGTCATGCCGTAGTCGCGGAAGAAGGGGCCCGGCTCGGCAAAGAACCGCTCCATCATCGTCGGGATATGAATGCTGACATGCGGTGTATTTAAGAGCCACTCACCCGCACGATAAAACACCAGAAGCAGGCTCCACTGAAGCGGATATGAGATCGTCTTGAAGGCTTGAAGCACCGGCTGATTCAGCTTCATCGGCACGCCGACGAGCAGGGTTAGCAGTGTGTTGGACCCGATGATGGGGAAGATGCCCAGAGTCACTCCCCACGCGATTGCCTGCGCGATCTTCGGCGGTGTCACACCTTGGGTGAGTTGCTGGACGATCGGACGCACGAACCATCGATGCAGCGCTACTTTCATGAGCGATCTCTCCGCAGTAACACGTCTTCGATTTTGGCATCGAGCGGCACAGTGAAGAGCTGAATGAGCGCATACACCGCCATGGCGATGTTCCCCAGCAGCAGAATCGCGATCAACCATGCCCCGCGTGCCACCCACGACACCTCTTTATAAACCACCCAGCACCAGAAGGTCAGGAAGCCCCAATAGGCATCAAACAACGTCGCGATGAACCAAGGGTGCGTCCACGTCTCATACGGGATCTTCCACAGCGCCATCTGCTTGCTCGCCCAGGTTGTGACGCAGAGCATCGAGACGAGCACGATGATGAAGAAGAGCCGGAGGGAGAGGTTCATGGATTACCAAGTGCGATGCAGAGCTCCGTTGTTCGGGCGGGTATAGACGGCTTGGACGACGCTGATGTTCCGTGTGGCAAAGGCGGCCTCGCAGTACTGGAGGTAGAGGTTCCATTTGCGGATGAAACGATCATCGAAGCCGAGCTCTTTGACCTCATCGAGCTTGGCATTGAAGCGCTCAAACCAAAGGCGCAGGGTCTTTGCATAGCCTGCGCCGAGGTCTTCGAGGCCGTGGAGGAACATGTCTCCCGTTTTGTTCACGGCTTCATTGATGCGGGCCATGCTCAGCAGCAGAGAACCCGGGAAAATATGCTTTTGAATCCAGTCCACGCCCTTCTTCAGGTTCCCGTAGCGGCAGTCGGCGGTAGTGATTACCTGGAAGGCGAGCAGGCCGTTTGGCTTCAGCACCTCGTGGCATTTGGCAAAGTAGCCATCCACATAGGCATCTCCCACGGCCTCGAGCATCTCGATGGAGGCGATCTTATCGAACTGGCCGGTGATGTGCCGGTAGTCCTGGAGTCGAATCTCGATCAGATGATCCAGTCCCTCACGCTTCACGCGCTCGGTGGCGAACTTATGTTGCTCCTGCGAAATCGTCACCGCTGTCACGCGGCAGCCATGCTCGCGTGCCGCGTGGGTGCAAAAGCCGCCCCAGCCACAGCCGATCTCCAAAACATGGTCCGTGGGCTTCAGTTCCAGCTTTTGGCAGAGTGCTTCATATTTGTTCCACTGTGCCTGCTCCAGCGCTTGGCCTTCCTCCGTAAATTTGGCTGCGGAGTAGGTCATCGTTTCATCCAGCCACAGGGAGTAAAAGTCGTTCCCGAGGTCATAGTGCTCCGCGATGTTCCTTCGGCTGGTCTTCACGCTGTTCGGCCGCAGGCGATGCAGGATGCGATTGTAGAATTTGAGCAGATTGGTGCCCGCGAGCCGTGTCGATGAAGCCTTGCTACCCTGAGTGGCGTGGATGTTTTGGATGAACCACGAGATCACTCCCGCCACGTCATCGCTATCCCAGTCACCTTCCACATAGGCTTCACCGAAGCCAACGTTTCCAAACAAGGCGCAGTGGCGGAAGAACTCCCAGCTCCGCACTCGCATTTCCAGGCAGTGCTCAGAGTCCTGGGCTCCGAGCTGCTGGCTGCTCCCATCTGGCAGCACCATACGCAGGCTGCCAATGGGAAAGCTGCGCAGCGTCTTCATGACGAGCTTTTCATAAAAACCCTCACGGCGAGCCAGAGGCTGCGACGTGTCGAGTTCATCTGTGAGGGCGAGCGTGCGGGAGTTCATCTATTTGGGGGAGAGAGGACGGTGCGGCCGATAGACCCCGCGCTGGAGGTCCGGGTGATCCGACTTGCGGTTTACGCGCAGCCCCTTCATCCAGAGGCGCAAAGCATGATAGTGGATGAGAAAAATCACCCGCAGCGTCACCAATGGATAGCGGAGAAAGACGGCCAGCAGGGTGGCATCCGTTAGATCCCGGCGCTCGCCTTTCAGCATGGTGATGAGCGCCCGCTCGTCCCCGTCCTGGTCATCGACATGGATTTCCAGCTTTTCTCCAGGTAGCCGCAGCTTGAAGTCGAACTTCAGCTCCAATCCGAAGAAGGGCGAGACATAGAAGTGCTTCGGCGTCACGAGACGGAAGCGATCATGATCGCGCTCGAATTCAGTGAGGACATAGGGCTTTTGCTCGTGAAACGTGTTCGTCACCTCCGCCACGGCGGCTACGGGCTGACCTTCGGCATCAAAGGCATAGTAGAAGCACACCGGATTGAAGATATAGCCCAGCACGCGCGGAAAGGTAAGCAGCCGCACCTGGGTGATGCGCTCTGTCTGCACACCTGCCTCACGCATGATTTGCAGCACATTCTCCTTCGCGCTGGAGCTGTCTTTGATGATGTGGTCGCTGTCGTAAAAGGCGAAGAGGCTCCAGCGGTTCCTTTTGAAGCAACTCAGTTTCTTCGAGAGTACATCCAACTCATCCAGATCCAGCCACAAATAAAACACCCCATACTCAAAGCGGTGCACCTTGGGCCTGAGCCGATGGTGCATCACGCGGCAATGGTAGAGGGCGGAGTTCATCCTACCAGGGTTCCTCCCCGAGAAGGTCTCGGCACACATTCACGGCGGACATGAAACCATCTTCATGGAATCCGTAGCGCGTCCAGGCACCGCAGAAGTAGGTCGTCTGGTCTCGGGAGATCTGGTTTAGCTCCGGCACTCGCTTTTGAGCGGCCACGGCTTTTATGTCAAAGAGCGGGTGCTCATACTGAATGCGCTTTAGCACCTTCTCAGGCGCGATTGCATCCTCTCCGTTGATGCTGACGAAGTAGTTCGTCTTTTCAGACACGCCTTGCAGCAGGTTCATCCAGTAGTGCGTGCTCGGCTTAATCACGCCCTTATTATCGAATTCGACGTGGTAGTTCCATGCCGCCCAGCACTTGCGGGTCTTTGGCATGAAGCGGTCGTCTGTGTGCAGTGTTGCCAAATTGGGATGATACTGGAAAGCGGGCAGGATTTCTTCCTCCAAAGGTGTGGGATCAGCGAGCATTTGCATCGTGGTCGGCGTGTGTGTGGCCATGATCACTTTGTCATAGGTTTTCGGCCCATGGTTCCGAGCATAAACCACCGCCTTGCCATTGCGTCGCTCGATCCTATCCACAGGCGTGTTCAGCCAGATCCGGTCGCGGAAGGGGGGCACCAGCTTCCGCACATACTGGCGGCTGCCATCCACCACCGTCCACCAGGGGTGCCGTGTTTTCATGCCGAGGAAGCCATGGTTGAACCAGAAGTGCATCAGAGTCTTGACCGGGAAGTCCAGCATCAGTTCCGGCGGGGTGGACCAGACCGCACTTCCCATCGGGATAATGTACAGGTCCAGAAAGTCCTGCCCATAGTCTCGAGCCTGCACATACTCCCGCAGTGTCAGCCCCTCCACACTGGGATCATCCATCGCCTCCACCGTCTCTTCATTGAAGCGCCTGATCTTTAGCAGGAAGTTCCAGAAGCGGGGGCTGCAAAGGTTGCTCCGCTGTCCGAAGATGGTGTTCAAGTTTTTACCATTGTACTCATATCCGGTGGGCAGATGGCGGAGGCTGAAAGACATGTCTGTGCGTTTCGTCTCCACGCCCAGTTCTTTGAAGAGGCGGCATAGCAGGGGATAGGTCTGGTGATTGAAGACCATGAAGCCCGTGTCGATCGGCAGTTCCTTGCCATCCTCCGTCACCGTCACCGTGTTCGTGTGCCCACCGATGTAGTCCGCTGCTTCATAGACGGTGACGTCGTGGCGCTGATGGAGGAAATGGGCGCAGCCCAGCCCGGAAATGCCGGAGCCGATGATGGCGATGCTTTGACGTGACATGGAGAAGCTGGGGCTTTGGGGGAAATGCACTGGCATTGGGTTCGCCTGTGAGTTCTCGGCGGATTCAAAAGCTTGCCTCCTCTGCCCAAAAATCTGGACAAGAAAGTGACTGGTATGTGAAGCCGGGTCTTTGCGGTTATTCCTCGCAAACAAGCTGATCACAAAAAAGGGAGGATAGGCAAAAACCCGTCCTCCCCTTTTTCATCGCGTGATCGAGATCAGATCGACACTGGCTTGCCAGTCTTCGCGGAGGCGTAGATGGCGTCGATGACCTGCATCAGGCGCAAAGCCTGCTCCGGTGTGTTCAGCGGGGCGGCCTTGCCAGTGATGGCATCGATGAAGTTCGCGGCGGAGCCGATGCGGCCCATGTCTTCACACGCGGGGG
>CAYMHJ010000077.1:0-22799 GCA_964390165.1 uncultured Prosthecobacter sp.
CCTTCCACCGCCGGGGTTTCTTTGGCCTTGGCTTTCGCGGGAGGGCGCGCCTCACTGACGAGATGATACTGGGTCGAGCGCACGGCGGCGTTCCTGGCCTTCGCCGCCTGATGGTCGCTGCCCTTCGGCCAGCGGCCTGTGTGACTGAAAACAGAGCGGTCTTCCCAGGCGGCCTGCGGAGACTCCAGCAGGGGGATGAGGCTGCGGCCTTCGGCCTGCTTTTCGGATTCAGCACTGAGCTTGGCACCCGCCAGACCTGCCCAGGTACGATAGACATCGATGTGTGCCGTCAATGCTCCGCAGTCTGCGGGAGTCAGCGTGCCCGGCCAGCGCCAGAAGCTCATGGCGCGTGTGCCGCCGATCCATGGACTACCCTTCGCACCGCGCATTCCGGCATTGAAGACCTTCACGCCTGCGGTGCCGCCATTGTCATTCATGAAGACGACCAGGGTGTCTTTGGCGATGCCCCAATCGTCGAGCTTTGCCATCAGCCTGCCGACGTTTTCGTCGATGTTGTGGATCATGCCGAAGAAGTTCTCCGTATCCACGCCCAGGTCTTTTCCCTCATAGAGCTTACGATCCTCAGGCCGGGCGATGTATGGCCCGTGCGGTGCATTGGTGGCGATGTGGCAGTAGAAGGGTTGCTTGCCTTTGACCGACTCGATCCATTTCGTTGCCTGAGCAAAGAAGACATCGGTGCAGTAGCCTTCCGTCTTCACGAAGCGGTCATTGTGCAGGATCGCTGGATTGAAATACTTGTTCCCCGGCGCATCGCCGCAGCTCCCCGGATAACTCTGGCCGATGCCGCCGCCGCCATGGATGAACTGCTCATCAAAGCCTCGGCTCGTGGGGCGATACGCCTTCTCATCACCGAGGTGCCATTTGCCAAAGATGCCGTTCGTGTAGCCCGCCGACTTTAGCACCTGCGCCACCGTCACCGCCTTCGGGTCCATGCGCTCGCGCTCCAGGATTGTGTGGGTGATGCCATTGCGAAACTCATGCCGCCCCGTCTGGATGGCACTGCGCGTCGGTGCGCAGGTGGGGCTCACCATGAAGTCTGTGAAGCGCACGCTCTCGCCGCGCAGCTTGTCCAGATTTGGCGTCTTCAGCACTGGGTTGCCATGCGCGGAGAGGTCTCCATAGCCCTGATCGTCCGTCAAAATGAACAGGATATTGGGCTTCTTCCCGGCGATCTCAGCCTGCGAGACCGACAGCAAGGACACCAGCGACAACAAAGAGAGGACAATGGTACGAATCATGGCCGCACCCAAACGCAGCGCCTGCCCCTGAGCTATCATGCTTCTCCGCTCACGGGTTTATTTGAGACTCCGCAAATAGGCCACGAGATCAAGAAGCTCGCTCTCGGGAAGGGTTTGATCCAAGCCCGCAGGCATCAGACTCGTCGGCAAAGTGGTGTCACCCGTGATGGTCTGATGCGGGACGTTCTTCTCCTGCCCGGCGATGTCGATCACCAACAGCCCTTCGGCAGTGTGGGATTTGATCACGCCCAGGGTTTGCTGACCATCGCTCGTCTCGATGACATGCGCCTCGTAATCGCGAGCCAGGGTGTTGGAGGGGAAAAGGATGCTCTCCAGCAAATCACGTTCGGTGCGGATCGCTCCGATCTTCGAGAGATCCGGCCCGATGGGCCGCCCAGCTTCGCCGACCTTGTGGCAGGCGATGCAGGTCCCCTTCCCTGCGGCAAAGTGCGCCGCGCCCTTCGCGGCATCCCCGCTGCTGGCGACTTTTTCCGCCAGAGGACCAAGCTGGCGTTTCATCGCCTCCGTGGCCGCCACTGCGGTGGTGTAGGCAGGCAGGATGATGGTTTCAAAAATGTCCGTCGGCAGATCTGCGAGCAGAGTGCGGTAGTGGCTCTCCTGCTGGCTGGCGATGGCTGGATTTTTGGCGATCTGCCGGGCGAGTTCGCGCACGATGTCCGCATCCTTGTGACGCTTGAGCAACGGCAGGAGAGTTTTCAGTTCCACCGGTCCCACGCTGGCCAGCAGCGGGGCGATCTGCGGCATCTGCTCCTTGGTCATCGGAGCGGCGGCGAGCATTCCCGCAGCCTGGATCTTCGCGGCTGAAGAGGAGGCCGGGTCGGTGAGCACGCCCGTGACCATGTCAAAAGTTTCGCCGGTGAGCTTCACGCTTTTCGCGGAATCCAGCGCCTTCAGGCGGATCGACAGCGGACGCTTTTCATCATTTGCGATGGCCTGGAGCGCAGCATCGAAGTGCGGAGTCTTGAGCTTCTTGATCGCATCCAGCAGCAGCGGCGTCGGAGCTTCGGCAAGGCCTGAGTCGAGCTTGGCAAACCAGGCTTCCTGAGTCACCCCGGCATTTTGTCCAGCCAGCACGCGCAGCGCGGCCTGCTGCACCTCAGACGAAGCGTGGGCCAGCATCGTGGTGATCAGATTCTGCACCTTCGGTTGGGCAATCAACGCTGCGCAGTAGTCTTCCAGCGTCTGGATTCTTGGTGAAGCGAGGCTCTTTTCATTCAGCCACTTCGCCAGCTTCGGGCTGGTGCCTTCATCCATGTCGGCATTCTCGATGGCGAGCTTCAGAGCCACACGCGCCAGATCCTTGTCTGCGGAGTCCAGATGCTGCGCGGCGATGACTAGGCTCTGGTTCAAACTGGAGGCATCGTCCGGCACGAAGCTCGTCAGCATCCGGCGCAGCGCCGTGGGGTTTTTCTCTGCCTTCAGGTCAGCCAGCGACACGGCCAGCAAGTTCAGTGTCTGCGCGGCGCAAAGCAGCGAGTGCTCCAGCACGGCATCCAGCGGCTCGCGCATCATCTCGCGCATGACCGCGCCGAGTTGCTCCACCTGCGTGCTCAGCTTCTTGTCCTGCGCCCAGTTCTCCGGCAACTCCTGCACCACCCATTCCAAGGCATGACGACGGGCATGAGCATCCTCCGTCTTCAGTTTCGCGATCTGTTCTTTCAGATCCGACTTGCCCGCCAACACAGGTTTCCGCAGTGCCAGCGCCGCAGGTTTCTCCTGGCGGATGCGATACACCGCACCGAGCAGATCCGACTTCGCCATCAGCGAACTCGGGCAGCCGATGCGGAACCAGCCGCCGGTATCGATGGCCAGCAGCGAGCCATCACGGGGATCTTCCAGCACATCGGTGAGGTGGATGTCCGGGTTGTGGAGTTTGAGGAATTCATTTTCCACCGCCTTGTAGGTGCTTCCTTCTGGTGTCAGCTCCATGCGCACGATGCGCTGCGTGTTGAAATGCGTGACCATGTATTGCAGGCCCTGCATCGGCGCGCGCTGCCAGAAGCAGGCACCGCTCACGGCCACATGACCGAAGTTGTACATCACCGGCATGACATCGAGCGTGCGTGGCAGATGGGAGATGGCCTTGAGCTGGTCCGCCCGTTCATAGACGCCGCCGTAAAGCCAGTGGATGATCGTATCTCCACGCGGCTGGGAATAGTAGAGGTTCTGCACGCCCACGATGTCGCCACTCGGGGTGAAATCGACCTCGACCGGGTTGTCACCACAGCCAAGCGAATGCCAGGCCACATCGCTGCCATCTGGCTTGCAGCTCCAAATGCCGCAGGCCATGGATTCATCGACCAAAGTGCCGTCTTTCTGCACCACTTTGTGCCCCTTGCGTCCGTGGCACC
Organism: uncultured Prosthecobacter sp.; assembly: GCA_964390165.1. Classification (GTDB taxonomy): domain Bacteria; phylum Verrucomicrobiota; class Verrucomicrobiia; order Verrucomicrobiales; family Verrucomicrobiaceae; genus Prosthecobacter. The sequence continues at coordinate 3,632 of CAYMHJ010000077.1, forward strand.
AGTAGAGGCGGCCGTTTTGAGGATTCAAAAAAGGACCGTGAACGTCGGCAGCATTGCCCGTGTAATCAAAACCTGTCACGATCTGCTCGCGCTGATCCGCCACGCCGTCGTTGTCCGTGTCTGTCAGCTTCCAGAGACCAGGAGGCGAGCAGACGTAAAGGCTGCCCTTCAGCCAGCAGGCCCCCTGGGGAAAGGTCATCTTGTCGGCAAAGATGGTGCTTTTGTCGAAGCTGCCATCCTGGTCCGTGTCCTCCAGCATGAGCACGCGGTTCGGCGGGGTTTCCTCAAGCTGCTTCTTGTTCCAGTTCACACCCGTCGCATCGCCAACGAAGAGACGGCCTTTGTCATCCAGACAGCCCATGATCGGATGCGTGACGAGCGGTGCCGCCGCCGCGAGCTCGAGTTTGTAACCAGCTGGCAGATCATGCTTTGGCAGCTCCAGCGACGATTTCCCCGTAACTACCACGGGACGTTTCCCGCTCTCGGGGATGACATTCCCTTTATCCGACGGCAGATCAGCGGCTGAGACGAGCGAGGCGAAGAAGACAAAGGTGGACCATTTCATAGACTGCCACCCTATACCCTTGGCCTAGCGGCTTTATTGCATTCGCAAATGACTGCATCCGATGCCCTCGCAGGCATTTGGGGCAGGCTCTCCGCCCCCTTGCCAACCCTCTGTGAACTTCGCGTTTGCCGACGTCCATAATTACCATAGATTAAGTGATCCTGATGTTTCGGTCCTCCAAGTGCATTCACGCCAGCCTCACAGCCCTGCTGGTCGGGGCAGGAATGCTCGTGCCAATGGCGCTTCATGCCGACCCGACGGCTGAGCAGCAATACATGCTGGAAGTGCTTAACCGGATGCGTCTGGCACCAGCGGCGGAGTTGGAAAAGATGGTCAACATGTCGTCGCCAGGCGTCTGGGATTCGCCTGCGTCCGATCATTCGTCCGTGGCCTCGGCACTGGCGTTTTTTGGCGTGAGCGCGAGCGCCCTGAGTTCTCAATGGAGCACCCTCACGGCGGCACCACCCCTAGCCTGGAACGACTCCCTCGCCGCAGCCTCGGACACCTACTCCAATCTCATGGTGTCACTGGATCAGCAGGCGCACGGACTCGACGGCCAGAGCACGGGACAGCGGCTGGTGAATGCCGGGTATTCGGCCAACTGGGGGGATGTGGCGCAGACGCTCTTTGCCACGGCGGCGGATGTCACGCACGCTCGTGCTGCCCTGGCCATCGACTGGGGCCCGGATGGCGGCAGCGGCACAGGCATCCAGCCGGGTGCCACCCATCGCGCGGCACTGATGGACCCTCTTTTCAAAGAGATCGGCATCGGCTTCCAGACTGTATCAATTCCGATCTCGAATGGAGATGTCACCGGGCCGCTAGTCGTCACCGAGCATCTCGGCAATGTTCGCCGCTTCAACGGAATCTCCATCGTGGCCGATGCCATCCTCACGGGCAGCATCTTTGATGATTCCGTGCTCGGTGACGCCTTCTACACGCCAGGCGAGGGCATCGGCGGCGAGCTGCTGTTTGTGTATGACAACAGCACGGGAAACCTCGTCGCCTCAGGCCAGACCAACAGTGTTGGCGGGTTCAACATCGCCCTCACCGGGCTGATCGACGGAGTGGAGTATCGCGTGGAGGCCCCCGGCACCGGACAGGCAGCGCAGACCTTCATGCTGAATGCCTGGCAGGAGAACTACGGCACGGTCGGCGCCCCCGAGTGGACCACCTTTTACGACAATGTGTATGCGTCATTCATCGCCGTTCCCGAGCCTGGTGGAGCCGCACTTTTGCTCGGAGCCTGGCTCATCTCCTGTCGTCGTCGCCGCCTGCAATTTTGATCCACCTCCCCTTCCCTGATTCCATGAAAACAATCGCCTTACTTCTGCTGTCCAGCCTGCTCGTTTCCGCCGCCGAAACGGACTCGGTCGCCAAAGCCATCCGTACGGTCATCGACGAGTATGAAAACTCCGTGCGTGCCAACACGATGAAGATCATCGAAGCGAAGACCGAGGAGGAGAAGAACAAGTATCGTGCATCGATCCCCAGTGCGGAACCCTGCGCCGAAAAGGTGCTGAAGCTGGTGCAGCAGCACTCGGATGATCCGGGCACCGGCCCGGCCGTCTCCTGGCTGGTCACGCAGGCATCCTCCTTCCCACAGGGACAGATCGCGTTGCAAATGCTCGGCACGACGCACGTGGCCCAGGCGGGCATCGCCGAAGCGGTGAAATCGCTTGAGTTCTATCCCTTCGAGATGGCGGTCCCGATCCTGAACGCCGTGCGCGAAAAGAACCCGAACAAGGACGAAAAAGCCGCCGCCACCTACGCGCTCGGGATGCAGCACTTCCGCCGCTTCGAGATGTCAGCCGATGAAAAGGCCGCCGAGACGGAGAAGACGAAAGCCATGGATTACTTCCAGGAGATCAGCTCCAAGTATGCCGACGCCACGATCAAAGGCTTCCCGCTGGCCGATCAGGCCGGGCGAACCATGTTTGAACTGACGAACCTTTCCGTGGGCAGCGAGTGCCCGGAGATCGATGGCAAGGATGTCGATGGTGCTGCCTTCAAGCTCAGCGACTTCCGGGGCAAACAAGTGGTGCTCATGTTCTGGGGAGGCTGGTGTCACGCCTGCCATGGAGTCATCCCCCTGGTGAATCAGATGGTCACCGATCTGAAGGAGAAACCCGTCGTCGTGCTCGGCATCAACACCGACGTGCCTGAGGAAGCCCGCAAAGCCTTCCAGACCTACCAGGTCAACTTCCGCAACTGGTCCGACGGCACCACCAGCGGACCGATCACCAGCATGTTTAACCTCCGCAGCTTCCCCACCCTCTATCTCCTGGATGCGAAGGGAAAGATCATCCTGAAGAACACCACGCTTGAAGCCATCCGGGCCAGAGTAGGCTCATAAGCCCACGATTGATTCCCAAGTGCCCAGCCATGCCCGCCAAGAAAAAGCCCAACGCCAAGCCACTAACCGGTGAGGCGCTGATCAAAGAGACTGTGCGCCGAATCCGCGTGGCCAGGAGCTATTGGGATGTACACAACAACCGCGCATGCCGGGGCGAACGAGAGAAAGCGCTGGCGCTCTACGAATCCCTGACTGAGGCAGAACGCGAGAAGGTGCCGCAGGTGCTGCGTGTGTGGCTGCGCTACCGGAGTGAGAAGTACTTCGGCGATGATCGCACTCCGCCTGGCGGCGGGAAGTCAGTGAAACAAACTTCAAGCAACATCCCAAAGCCAAAGCAGGACTCCCGGCCTGCCATGCATGAGCGCAATCGCTTCCGCAACGGTTACGACTTCGAGCGGTTGATGAACTCGAGCGCGGCGCTGGCACCTTTTGTCAAACCAAACGGGCATGGGCAGGTGAGCATCGACTTCGCCGATCCCCAAGCCGTGAAGGCACTGAATCAGTCGCTGCTCAAGGATGCCTATGGTCTGGAGCATTGGGATCTCCCACCGGGATATCTTTGCCCGCCGATCCCAGGTCGTTGCGACTACCTCCATCATCTGGCCGATCTGATCGAGCGAAGGCAGGGACCGCAGGTGCGTGTGTTGGATGTGGGCACGGGTGCGAACTGCATTTATCCGCTGATCGGCGCCTGCGAGTTTGGCTGGAGTTTTGTCGGGGCGGAGCTGGATGAGGAGGCGTTTCTCTGGGCGCGGAAGCTGGCGAAGAGTGATGCCCGTCTGGCGGGCTTAATCGAACTGCGGCGGCAAAGCCACGCCTCGCGTTGTTTTCATGGGATGATCGGAAAAGCTGAGCGCTACGACCTGACGATGTGCAATCCACCCTTTCACACGTCACTGAAGGAAGCTGCGGCGGGCACGGAGAGAAAGCTGCGGAACCTCGGTGTGAAGAAGGCAGGGCAGAACTTCGGAGGCACGGCAGGTGAACTCTGCTGCGAGGGCGGAGAGCTGGGATTCATCCAGCGCATGATCCTGGAAAGTGTGAGCTACGCTGACCAGGTCGGTTGGTTCACCACCCTGGTTTCGAAGAGCGAGCATCTGCCGGCTCTGCAAAAAGCATTGCGCCGGGTACAAGCAACCGAAGTTCGGATCATCGACATGGCACAGGGACAGAAGCGGAGTCGGTTACTGGCATGGAGGTTTGGCATTGCTCCCTTTTCAATCTCACGCTAAAAAAGGCACCGCCCGATGAGGCCGGTAAACTCAAACCAGAGACATCCCCATGAAAGCTCAAGACGCCAAAAAAGAGAAAAAGAAGGCCCCGCAGAAAACCATGAAGGAAAAGAAGCTGGCCAAGCAGGAGAAGAGGGCCAAACGCGACTGATCGCGCACGGCCTATCATTCTGACTCAGATTAGGCGCGGCCTTCCCCAGGGAGGCCGCGCTTTTGTTTTTATGTCCGCCTTTGGCCGGCCTCGAAAAATCTGTGAACGTGGAGGAACTCAGCGCAGAGCTAGATGAAGGTTTGCATCTCTGGAATCACTCCGATAGAACCGCGCCATGTCCTGCCAGCCCGTTCTACTTCTCGCCGTGCTTCTCGTGTCTCCGCTTCACGCCCGTGTGCCGTGGACGACCTCGCGCATCCAAGGTTCACCAGAGCCTGCGCGGGCTTTCATTTCAGAGGAGATATGGGGTCAGTATCAACTCAATGATGTGCTGGAGATCGTGGGACTTCCTGGGCAGGTGCTCATGGTAGAAAGCAGGGGCAAGATCTGGTCGGTCCCGCATGATTTTCTTTCGGAGCAGAAGCCTCATCTCCTCATCGAACTGAAGTCGCTGCATCCAAATCTGGACCGAGCGTATGGGCTGGCATTGCATCCTCAGTGGCAGGAGAAGAAGGAGATCTTCATCAGCTACACGATCGGCTCAGGCTTCGAGGACGGCACGAAGCTCTCGCGCTTCAAGCTCAGTTCCATCGACCCCATCGTCATTGATCCCGCGAGCGAGGAGACTCTGCTCACCTGGCTCAGCGGCGGGCACAATGGCGCGCATCTTCAGTTCGGCCCGGATAGCATGCTCTACATCACCACGGGCGATGCCGAGGTGCCTGCGCCACCCGACCCACGCAACACGGGCCAGGACAACTCTGACCTACTCAGCAGCATCCTGCGCATCGACGTGGACAAGCGCGATGCCGGCCTGAACTACGCCGTGCCGCCGGACAATCCCTTCCTCGGCAAACCCAACGTGCGCCCCGAGATCTGGGCCTTCGGCTTCCGCAATCCCTGGAAGATCAGCTTCGATGCCAAGGGCCGTCTCTGGTGTGGCGATGTCGGCTGGGAGCTATGGGAAATGATTCATTTGGTGGGGCGCGGCACGAATCATGGCTGGAGTGCCATGGAGGCCACGCAGTCGATCAAACCGGAAACGCTCAGCCCGCTCGCCCCCATCACACCCCCCGTTGTCGCCCATCCACACACGGAGGCGGCGAGCATCACCGGCGGTTACGTTTATCATGGCAAAGCGTTTCCCGAACTCGACGGAGCCTATGTCTATGGCGACTACGAGACGGGTAAAATCTGGGCGCTGTGGCACGACGGAAAGAAGATAAGCCGCCACGAAGAGATCGCCGATACGCCGCACAAGATCGTGACCTTCGGTCTGCTGGATGATGGAGAGATCGTCTATGCCCACTGGGGCAGGCCGAGCACGCTGCACCGCCTCGTGCGCAACCCCGCCACGGGTCAGCCCTCCAGCTTTCCGCGCAAGCTGAGCGAGACGGGGCTCTTCGCTGATGTTACCAAGCAAGTGCCCGCAGCGGGCGTGCATGAGTTCAGTGTGACCGAACCTATGTGGCAGGATCGGCTGGTGGGGCGGCGGTTCATTGCATTGCCAGGTGAAACCAAAGTCGAAGCCACCGTCACCAAAAAGCCGGACGGCAGTGTGAGCAGCAGTAAGGTCGTCTGGCCAAAAGATGCCGTGCTGGCGAAAACTCTCAGCACTCCCGATGCCACCAGCCGCCGAGTCGAGACGCAACTCCTGCACTTCGATGGCGAGACATGGAACGGCTACAGCTACCGCTGGAACGACGCTCAGTCCGATGCTGAGCTCGTCGGTGTGAATGGTGAAGATATGGAAATCCCTTTCGGACCAGTCCCCAATACGCAAGCTGCGAGCACTCATGATCCTGATGTTCTCAAGGCAGGGCCAGCATCGGTTCAACATCGCTTTCATGCCCGTGCCGAGTGTGTGCGCTGCCACACGCCTTGGACAGGTTTCGCACTTGGTTTCCAGCCCCAGCAACTCGCTCTCATCAGCGGACAACCGGTGCCCGAGTCTGGAGTGGCGCATGGATTGATGAACGAAGCCTTCTTCGAAACCAGCACGGCTAGAACTGTCTCTAGCAGAGACAGAGACGCCGATCTCGAGGCCCGTGCCCGCTCATGGCTACACACGAACTGCGCTCACTGCCATCGTCAGCACGGCGGCGGCTCCGTGGCGTTGAAAGTGAACATCGATCTGCCCCTCGCTGAAGCCGAACTCATCGGCGAAAAGCCACTGCGCGGAGACATGGGCATCGAGGAAGCGCGGCTCATCGCTCCTGGGGCTCCGTGGAGGAGTGCTCTGCTAGCCCGCATCGCGCGCACCGGAGCTGGAAGGATGCCGATCATCGGATCACATGAAGTTGATAACGCAGCCTTCCATCTGCTGTGGGATTGGATCGTAGACCTCGGCAAGCGCACACCTCCAATTCCAGAAAAGCATCCGTTAAGTCCTAATGCGAAACTAGCTGAAGCATTGCCAGCCAGAGGTGATAGCCAAGTTTTAGCCAATGTTTCGAGTGCTCTCCGGGTCTTGTATCGACCAACATTTATCTTGAGAGCAGGACCTGATTTGGAATTGGAAGCAGGGATGGCCTCCACCGACCCGAACATCGCTTCGCTGTTCGAGCGCTTCCTGCCGCCGGAGAAACGGCGGAAGACCATCGGGCTCACGCCGGATGTGCCGCAGCTTCTCAGCCTGACGGGAGATGCCAAACGTGGTTCGGCGATGCTTTCGCCGACGGGATCACTCTCCGCCTGTCTGGCCTGTCATTTCGTGAATGGCACCGGCCGGGACTTCGGACCTGACCTTTCCAAAGTCGGGGCGCGGCTGACGAAAGAGCAACTGCTCGAAAGCCTGCTGCATCCATCCAAGCTAATCTCGGAAGGGTATGCAGCCTACACGGCGGAGCTCAGCGATGGAACGGTGCAGATGGGTTTTGCCGTGAAGCAGACGAAGGAGGAGACAGTGCTGAAGCTCGCCACCGGACAATCCATCACGCTGCGGGCGGCGGATCTGAAGTCGCTGAAGCCTCTGCCCACCTCGCTGATGCCCGAGGGCTTGCTACAATCTCTGACCGCCGCTGAGGTGGCGGATCTGCTGGCCTTCCTTAGATCGCTTCAGTAGGCCGACATCAATCCCAGACGATGAGACTGCGCGCCACCTCGCCGCGTTCCAGTGACGCGTAGGCTTCGTTGATCTCCTCCAGCTTCCAGGTGCGGGTGAGCAGTTCATCGAGCTTCAGTGCGCCAGTTTGATGCAGGTCGATGAGGCGCGGGAGATCGATGCGTGGCCGCATGGAGCCGTAGAGCGTGCCTTTCAGTGTCTTCTCGGTATAGAGCAGTTGGTTCACATTGATCCGCGCGCGGGCATCACCCCGGCAGATGCCAGCAACGACGCAGGTGCCGCCCTTCCGCAGCGAATCAAATGCCTGTTCGATAGGCTCGGGCAGGCCTATGGCCTCAAAGGTGTAGTCCGCGCCGATACCAGCCGTGAGATCCTTCACGGCCTTCACGGGATCGCAGGTGCTGCTGTCGATGAATTGCGTGGCTCCGAGGGTGCGGGCGAACTTTTCTTTTCCCGCCACGGTATCGACGGCGATGATCTGGCGCGCGCTGACCATGCGGGCACCCTGGATGATGTTCAGGCCGATGCCGCCGCAGCCAAAGACCGCGACGGTGGCTCCGGGTTTGATTTGAGCTGCATGAGTCACGGCTCCGACGCCGGTGATGACGCCACAACTGATGAGGGCGGCCTTCCAGAGTGGGAAGTCGCCCTCGATCTTCACCACCGCTGCCTCGGGCATGGTGGAGAGGCTGCTGAAAGTGGAAACTCCCGCGTAGTGGCGGATGCTATCGCCCTTCGCATTGCGGAAGCGCGTCTTGCCATCTGGCATGAGACCGGTGAAACGCATCGCCGTGCCGAGATCACAGAGCGCGGGGCGGCCCTGCTGGCAGTAGTCGCAGCGCCCGCAGGAGGAGCGCCAGATGGGCACGATGTGATCACCCGGAGCCACACTCGTCACGCCCGGCCCCACCGCTTCCACGATGCCAGCGCCCTCATGACCGGGGATGATGGGCGTGGGCATGGGCAGGTCCCCCTTCATCACATGCAGGTCACTGTGGCAGACTCCCGCAGCCTTCATCCGCACCATCACCTCCCCCGCCTGCGGCTCCGCCACTTCCACCTCCTCGATCACGAGAGGCTTGCCAGATTCATAGAGGACAGCAGCGAGGGCGGTGGGCATGGCGTTTGGGAAATCAAAGTGGTGCAGAAGTCACACTGAGCAAACACCTGTTTGGAGGCTTGGGAAAGTCATGCAAACGCAGCCTCGTAAGTAACCCATGTCCTCTCGATTGCTTCCCACCGCCTGCCTTATGCTCCTCTCCACCCTTCATGCCGCTGATCCGGTGGCGAAAGCCGTCGAACTCGATGCGGCGAAGTTTCCCTCCATCCAGGCCGCGTTCGATGCTCTGCCTGTGTCCGGCGGGCTGGTGAGGCTGCCACCTGGGAAGCTCGAGATTCGTGAACCCCTCATCATCAAGACCGATGACACCCGCGTCATTGGTGCCGGCACCTCGACCTGGATCAGGAACCTCAATGAAGATGGCAAGCCCGCCCTCATCCTCCGTCCGCCAACGTTTGATCAGGACAAAAAGGCCCGGCTTTGGCGTGTTCAACTCGCTGACTTCCGCATCGAAGGACAGGAGAAAAGCGGCGACGGCATCTTCGCGGAGGGCATCCAGGAAATTTACCTCGAAGGCATGAGCATCGATCATCACGGCGGGCACGGCATCCATCTCGTGGATTGCTTTGAAGACCCGCGCATCGCCGACTGCATCCTCACCTACAATAAGAAATGCGGCATCGAGATCGTGAACTGCCATGACATCGTGGTGAACGCCAACCACTTTGAGGAGAACCAGGACGCGCTGCACTGCACGGACGGATTCAATCTCTGCATGAACGGCAATAACATCGATGACCACCTCCGCCACGGCATCATCATTGAAAACACCTACGGCTCAGTCGTCAGCGGTAACATGATCGAGGAATGCAATGGAACGGCCATCATTCTGGATCGTGACTGTTACGGCATCACCCTCAGCGCCAATGTCATCGCCCATCATCTCGAAGGCGGCATCGACCTGCGGGACGCGCATGGCTGCTCCGTCAGCGCAAACACGATCGTGCTGGCACACAAGTTCGGGGTGCGTGTGAGCAAGGACAGCGGGCGTCACGCCATCAGCGGAAACAGCTTCACAAACACCTACATCGGCGGCGGTCTGGACAAGCGCCCGGCGGAGGGGCCTACCCCCATGCACATTGATGAAGGTTCCGGCATCTTCGTGGATGGCGGCCAGGACTGCGCGATCACGGGGAACACCTTCACCGGCCTCAGCACCATGGCTGTTTGGAGCACAAAAGGCAGCGCTGGGCTGCTGGTAACCAACAATATCTGTCACGACTGCGGTCGTAAGCTGCCCAAAGGCAGTCTCTGGATCGATGTCAATTCCAGCAGCGATTCTCTCGTCAAAGATAATTTGACCCGCAAGTGATCCGCCCGAACCTGCGGTAGCCAAATGCTTGATTTACAACGATACAAAGAAGGAAACCGGCGTAGTGAAGTCCACTTCACACGCGCGGCACTTTGGGCTCATCTCGGGCTGGGCGCGCTTGCTGTCGTCCTCCTTTTGTTTCACGAAATCTTCCGCTGGGCCGCTGCCGCCGGGCTTTGGTATCTGCTCTCCGTCCTGCTCATCACAGGCGTACTTTCAGGCATGTCAGGCTGCCGCAGCCTGCTGGCCATCGCCTTTCTGGCCTTTGCCGTCGGTGGGATTTTATTCCTCGGGCATGTGCTGCCTGAGTTGAAGCCCGAGCAGCCTCCGCTGATTCCCCATGCCCTGCTGCCAGTCTGGCTTGGATTCGTGAATGTCAGCTATGCCGTCGGCGGAATCTTATTCCTCACCAACGTCCGCATCCGCAAGGCATGCGATATTGGTTTCAAGCTCTGGTAACACGCCCTCGGCACGAGACCGTCCGCTGCATTGCACCTTGTCAGGTAACGTCATGGGACGCATGATCGCCACGTTGTAACTTTTCTCTCACCCTCTTGATCATGGCCGACACGCCCCTCCTGTGCATCCGCGACTTAAAGATCGACTTCCGCCGCCATGGCTCCCCTCCCACCCAGGCCGTTAGGGGCCTAAGCCTCGATCTAGCCCAGGGAGAGTCCATCGCCATCGTCGGTGAAAGCGGAAGCGGAAAAAGCGCCACAGCTCTCGCTCTCGCGCGCCTGCTTCCCGAACCACAGGCCGCCATCTCCGCTGCGGAGCTGAGCATCGCTGGACATCATGTCCTGAAGATGAATGAAACAGAACTCCGTCAGGTGCGTGGCAAGGAGATCGCTTATGTTTTCCAGGAGCCCACCACCTCTCTGAATCCTGTCCTCCAGGTGCGCACCCAGATCGGCGAGGCCCTGGCCCTCCACCGGCCTGAGGTCAAAGACCGCGAGGCCGAGACCCTGCGCTGGCTTGTCAAAGTCGGCATCACCGAGCCTGAGAAACGTCTCCGCGCCTACCCGCATGAACTCAGCGGCGGCATGCAGCAGCGCGTCATGATCGCCATGGCCCTCTGCTGCCAGCCCAGGCTCCTCATCGCCGACGAGCCCACCACCGCGCTTGATGTCACCATCCAGAAGCAGATCATGGATCTACTGGCAGGTCTGCGTCGGGATCTGAACATGAGCATGATCCTCATCACGCATAATTTCGGCATCATTCGCGGAGTCGCCGACCGGGTTGCCGTCATGTTTCGCGGAGAGATCGTCGAGACCGGTCCCACTGAGGAAGTCCTCTCCCGACCACAGCATCCCTACACCCAGGCATTGCTGGACTGCGTGCCAAGAATGGGCGCCAAACAGGCCCGTCTCCGCACCATCGACTACGCCGCACTGAGCTGACATGGGCATCACCTTTACCCTCCAGGACCTGCGCTTTCATGTCCTGCCGATGCAGACCCGGTTCCCGTTTCAATACGGGATCGCCAGCATGACCGCGCTTCCGCACCTCTTTGTGACGGCGGAGATGGTGGTGAATGGCAGGCATGTGGAGGGCCTGGCCTCGGAAGGACTGCCGCCGAAGTGGTTCACGAAGGATCCCCAGACACTCTTTGAGCAGGATCTGGCGGAGATGCTGGCCGTGATCCAGAACGCGGCGCGCATCGCTGAGAATGCAGCACAGCAACCCGTGGGCTACTTCGGCTGGTGGCGCGATTTGTATGATGAGCAGTCGCGCTGGGCTGGGCTGCGCTCCCAGCCTCCACTACTGGCGAATCTGGGCGTGAGTCTCATGGAGCGTGCCGTGCTGGACGGACTGTGCAAGGCGACCACCACTCCGCTCCATGGTCTGCTGAAGTCCGATGCACTCGGGATTGAGCTTGGAGCAGTGCGTGGAGAATTGGCCGGCATCACAACAGCTCAAGCGCTCGCTGAGGAACCGCTGGCTCAAATAGCGCTGCGGCACACGATCGGGCTCGGTGATCCACTGCGCGCGGAGGATTCGCCGCATCTCGATGACGGCCTGCCGGACACCCTGGAGGACTCCATCCGTGCTTATGGTTTGCGCTATTTTAAGATCAAAGTCAGTGGCCGGGCAGCGGTGGACATGCCCCGTCTCCGCGTCATCACCGATGTCCTCACGTCCGGCTGTGCCAGAGGTTTCAAAGCCACGCTGGATGGCAATGAACAGTTTACGGACCTCGCCTCATTTCGTGAGTTTTATGAGATGCTGAAGGCAGATGCAGCTCTGGCACCATTGTTTGAGAACCTGCTGCTGATCGAGCAGCCGCTGCATCGCGTTCATGCACTGAAAGATGACGTCGCTCCGGCGCTCCAGTCCTGGCAGGACGGACCTGGCATGATCATTGATGAGTCGGATGGATCGCTCGACGACCTGCCGCGTGCGCTGGAGCTCGGCTACAACGGCACAAGTCACAAAAGCTGTAAAGGCATTGTCAAGGGGCTGGCAAATGCCGCCCTGCTGAAGATCCGCGCTCCGCAGATGAAGCGCCCACCGATCCTCAGCGGCGAGGATCTGGCAAACGTCGGCCCGGTTTCAATGCTCCAGGATCTAGCCATGATGTCCGCGCTCGGCATCCCGCATGTCGAGCGCAACGGGCACCACTACTTCCGGGGGCTAAGCATGTATCCGGAGGAGCTTCAGACCGAGGCGCTGAGGTGCCAGCCGGGCTTCTATCGCCGCCACGCGCTGGGTTTCCCGACGCTGGATGTGCAGGACGGAATGATCGACCTCACCTCAGTGAACGCCGCCCCCTTCGGCTGCGCCATCCCCATCGACGCCGCGCAGTTCACGCCGTTGAAAGCCTGGATCATGAGCGGCGGCATGGGAGTGCTGTAGCTGCAATCAAGGGAAACTCAGGGTTCAGACTGCGCGTAATTTGAAACACATCCATCTATGAAATACCTCCTCTCCACCCTCTTCGCCATGATCGCAGTTTCCACCTCCGCCGCCGATCTCGCCGACATCCCGCTCAAGACCATCGAAGGCAAGGACGCCTCGCTCAAGGACTATGCAGGGAAGGTCGTGCTCATCGTCAACGTCGCCTCCGAGTGTGGCTACACCGGCCAGTATGCAGGGATGCAGGCGTTGCACGAAAAGTATGCGGCGAAGGGCTTCACCGTGCTAGGCTTTCCCTGCAATGACTTCGGCGGTCAGGAACCCGGCAGCGAGTCGGACATCAAGCAGTTCTGCACCAGCCGCTACAGTGTGACATTCCCCATGTTTGCCAAAGTCCAGATCGCTGGTGAAAGCAAGCACCCACTCTTCGCCCAACTCACCGCTGACAAAGAGGTGCAGTGGAACTTCGAAAAATTCCTGCTCGGCAAAGACGGCAAGCTCATCTCCCGATACGGCTCTGATGCCGAGCCTGAAGGCGGCGACATCGAAGCTGCGGTGAAGACTGCGCTTGGCCTGTAGCGCGGTGGAGAACATCGGTGGCTGCAGTCTTCGCACGCAGGATTTAACCGGTGATGTACGTTCCTTTGCCTCTCTCATGCTCATCTTCGACGCCCACCTCGACCTCAGTCTTAATGCCCTCGGCGGCTTTAATCGCGACCTCCGTCTTCCCGTCCATGAAATCCGCCGTCGCGAGGCCGGGATGACAGGCAAGGGCCGCGCAGCAGGCACCACGGCCTTCCCCGAAATGCGCCGGGGTAAAGTGGGCATCTGTGTGGCCACTCAACTCGCGGGCTGCATGCCTGGCGTCTCTCCAATCGCGAACTGGATGTCCCCCGAGCAGGCATGGTCTGAGACTCAGGGTCAGCTCTCCTGGTATCGTGCCATGGAGGATGACGGGCACATGACACCGATCCGCAATCTCGCCGAACTTGATGCCTCCATCGCCCTCTGGAATGATGAAAGCATCCCTGATGAAACCAAGGCCATCGGCTACATTCTCAGCCTGGAAGGTGCAGACAGCATTCGCACCGTCGGTCATCTGGAGCGGGCCTGGGAGCAGGGCCTGCGAGCCATGGGACCAGCACATTACGGCGTTTGCCGTTACGCCATGGGCCACGATACACCCGGCGGCCTCCCACCACAAGGTCGTGAGCTCATCCAGGAGATGGACCGCCTCGGCATGATTCTAGATGTCACCCACCTTTCGGATGAAAGCTTCTGGGAGGCGCTCGAAATCTTCAACGGCCCCGTCTGGGCCAGCCATTCCAACTGCCGAGCGCTCGTTCCTGATGTGCGCCAGTTCAGCGATGAGCAGATCAAGGCGCTGATCGCCCGCGGAGCCGTCATCGGCGCGGCGCTCGATGCCTGGATGATGATCCCCGGCTGGATTCGCGGCACCACCACGCCACAGAGCACGGGTTTAAAACTCGAAGTCATCTGCGATCACATCGACCACATCGCCCAACTCGCCGGGAATGCGAAGCACAGCGGCATCGGCACTGATCTCGACGGTGGCTACGGCACGGAGCAGACACCGGAAGACCTCGACACAATCGCCGATCTCGCCCGCATTCCCGACATGCTGGCAAAGCGTGGCTACAGCCAGGAAGACATCGAGGGCATCATGAGTGGCAACTTCTTCCGCCTACTACGCAGCGCCTGGGCCTGATCACGGCAGCACCTGAATCTGGGCAGACTCCTTCACGGCGATCTGCACCACCTCCTGATATTTGGCGACCTCACCCGTGATCTGGACGATCTTGCCAGCCAGCCCATCCAGCTTCCACTCGCCGCCGTTTTCCAGGAAACGTTTGCTGATGAAGACATTGAAGTCCGTGCCTTCAAAGCTCACCTTCTTGTGTCCTGTTTTCCCTAGAGTGATCACCTCCTTCACCACGCCCACAACCTTGGCCGTGAGGCCATACTGAGAATCAATAAGGTCCACCTGCGTGGCATCCATCGCCTTCGGATCTCGGCCTGGATAAGAAAGGGGAACCTGCTTGGGAAATGATACTTCAGGAAGAGGCTCGGCAGGCACCTCTTTCACATCGAGCCCAAGCAGTTTCACGAGTTGCAGGCGGCTGGTCTCGGTGAGCACGCGCGTCTCCACGGCGCGCTCGGAGCCATCCCCAAAAGTGAAAATGACCATTCCCTGCGTCACCACTTTGACTTCACCGTCAAATTGAGAGTCATCGGTCAAGGACCAGGATTCGGCATGAAGGAGAAGAGCCTGCCCAAACAAAAAACAGGCGATGAGTTTGAAAATGGATTTCACGGTGGAGGATGAAAATTCACCCGCGAGCATCGGAAGCCTTGCTCGGAGGTGCATAGATCGGGCGGGGCAGAGGCCCCATCCCGGCATCTCCATACGCCGACTGATCTCGGATCGCACGCGCAATCGCCTTTGCCATTTGTTCGCGATAGGCAGGCGTGGCCAGCAGGCGTGCATCTCTTGAGTTGCTGAGATAGCCACACTCCAGAAGCACGCAGGGGATCGTCGGATTCCGTGTCAGCCGCAGCCTGCGCCGCACCATCCCGGCATTGCCAGACTCATGCGGGCACACTGCATCCATCTGCTGATGCAGGCGACACGCCAGCGAATGACTGTCTGTCCGCCACCAGTAGGTCTCTGGCCCGGCTCGGTAGCTGCGACCATGATTCAAATGGATGCTCACCAGGATCGCGTCCGAGTTGCGGTTTGCCATGTGCACCCGGTCATCCAGCTCGATGAAGCGGTCGTCCGTCCGTGTCATCACCACTCGGTATCCCGGAGAGAGATTCGACCTGACACGCTTGGCGATGTCCAGCGCGTAAGTCTTTTCCATCATCCCGCGTGCTCGCGCGCCAGAGTCCTTTCCCCCATGCCCTGCATCAAGGATGACCGTGTGAAACCCACTCGGCCCAGGGCGATCACCATAGACACTTCCGCGGCCCGCCAGCCCGGTCATCTGGCAGGAAGCCAGCATCAGCACACCGACAAAACTGTAAACAAGACGGGTGGGACTCATGCCACAAGCGTGAAGCAGGAACCACGCCCCATCAACACAAGGATTTCCCGATCTGACTTGACCTGCCTTTTCCACGAAGCCCACCTCAAAAATTTCTGCATCAGGACAAAAACGTCGACAGGTTGAATACGATGCTACATCTCCTTCAACGACTGGATGAACCGGTAAACTCCTCGCGGGTCACTTTGCCGTCTCCGTTCTGGTCAAAGTTTTTGAAGCGATTCTCGACGTTGTCCTTCTTCGCGAGGCCGTTGCGGTATTCGTCGAGCGTCAGGTGGCCGTCCTGGTTCTTGTCCCAGTTTTTGAAGGCACGAAGGCGGGTCTCCGGTGTGATCTCGGCGGGCTTGCCTGACTGCTTCGCCTTCGATTTCGAGCCAGAATTTGACTGTAGAGCGGAATTCACGCTCTTTGGCAGAGTGGCAAACCAGGCGTCGATGGCAGCGGTCATGCGTTTCACGCGCTCCAGCTCAACGGTGGCAAGATTCTTCGCCTGGGATCGATCCGCAATGACATCAAAAAGCTCCACTCGCTGCTTTGTTTCATCAAGGATGAGCACATGCGATCCCTCACGCATGGCAAAGGCGGGCCAGTCGTCGCCACTGTGACCGCCCTGCCACCACCAGAAGACTGGCTTCGTGCGCTCCTGCTTTTCGCCTTTGAAGGCGGCGAGCATACTCTCACCATCGGAGACATAGCCATCCGGAGCTTTCGCCCCAGTGGCGGCGAGCACAGTCGGAAACACATCCACCCCGGCCAGAGCGGTTTCCTTGTCCACACGGCCAGCGGGGACCACGCCGGGCCAGCGAGCGAGGAAGGCCACATTCACGCCGCCCATGAGAAGACTGCGCTTGCGACCACGCAGGCCGCATGTGCTGCCCTGGCTGTGATAAAACTTCTGCCCGGCCTGCGAGTGGCTGTTCTCCGGACCGTTGTCGCTGGAGAACATGACCAGTGTGTTCTTCGCGATGCCGAGTTGGTCGAGCAGATCGAGCACACGACCGACCTGTCGGTCCGCGCGCGAGACTGCGGCGTAGTAGGTTCGCTGTGGCTCCGGCACATCGGGATAGGGCTTTTTGTCGTCGTCAGTGGCAGAAACAAGGTGATGCGTCTCATGCAGCCAGAGGTTGAGGTAAAAAGGCGCGCTCTTTGAGTCTCGGATGAAACGCAGCGCATGATCTGTGGCCGCCACGCTGATCCAAGAGGCGGCTTGTTGATCATGTGCTGAGCCTTCACCGCTGGCGAACTCATACTTCAATCCGTCAAATACGTGCGCACCCGGCCCGGTCCACACAGCTGCGTCATCATAGCCGTAGGCCGTGGGCAGCGGCGCGCCTTCGATGTTTCCACCAGAAAGATGCCATTTGCCGAAATGCGCAGTCTTGTAACCCACTTCCTTCATCACACGCGGCAGCAGCGGCGCCTTCGGATCCAGCCAGTCGGGCATGTTTCGTGCCGCGTTCTGCTCATGCGTGGCGAAGTGCTGATGCACACCCCAGCGCGAGGGAAACTGCCCCGTCACTATGCTTGTTCGACTCGGCGAGCACACCGGACTCACCACCGTAAAGCTCCAAAAGTCCGTTCCCTCCTTCGCCATCCGGTCGAGATGCGGTGTTTGGATGCGCGGATGTCCGTGACAGGCCAGATCACCGAATCCGAGGTCGTCACAGTAAATGAAGATGATGTTGGGCTGAGTAGCGCAAAGCGATGAGCAGAGGGCAAGGAAGAAGAACAGTCGCTTCATGGTCGGAAGAGTAAACGGTCGTGTGGTGGAGTTATCGCACCTGTCCTTTCCAGCGCACTTTTGCGAGCAGGGCTTTGAGTTCGGCGACTTTCTCCGGCATCTCGGAATAGAGGTTCTTCTTCTCGGCGATGTCGTCTTTCAGGTTGTAGAGCTCGCCGGGCTGCGTGTTCTTCGTGTAGCCGTTCGTTTCGTCGAACCACGCAGGCACTTTGCTCACTCCACCGGTTTTCGCGTCGAGGAGAACCCAGTCGCCATGACGCAATGCGTAGCCATTGGGATTTGTATTGTGCACGACGGTTTCGCGCGCACTGGGACCTTCACCTTTGATGAGAGCGAGCTGATTGAAGCTGTCTTCAGCGGAACCGGCGGGAATGTCGCCACCGACAATCGCTGTGACCGTTGCATAGATGTCGATCTGGCTGATGAGGCCGTCGTTCACTTTGCCCGCAGGCACCACGCCGGGCCATTTGACGACGAACGGCACGCGATGGCCGCCTTCCCAGATGTCGCGCTTCAATCCGCGCAGCGGGCCCATGCTGCGATGCTCGAAGTTCTTGATGCGCTCATACGCGTATTGCTCCGGGCCGTTGTCGGCGGAGAAAATGACGAGCGTGTTCTCGGCGAAGCCGTGCTTCTCAAGCGCGGCGAGCACGCGACCAACGGTGTCGTCGGTCTGCACCACGTAGTCGCCGTAGCCGTTCGCACCCGACTTGCCGACGAATTCCTTCGCTGGAACGATCGGCGCATGCGGCGAGGTGAAGGGGAAGTAGAGGAAGAACGGCTTGTCGTTCTTCTGCTGGCCGATCCACTCCTCCGCCTTCGTCGTCAGCGTCGGCATCACGGCCCAGAAGTCCCAGTCCTTCGCTGAAGGCCCCGGACGCGCCTCCCAGCTTCCTTCCGCGGTCGGCGCAGTCGTGGTCAGAGCAACGGTGGGCGTGGTGATGACGCGATCGTTTTCAAACCAGGCGTAAGGCGGAAAATTCGGCACGTCGTCGCCGAAGTAGTAATCAAAGCCGTGCGAAAGCGGCCCGCCGGCTATCGGCTTGCTCCAGTCGAAAGCATCGGGTGCATACGACTTCTTCTTCGCGTCGCCCTTGAGCGCCGCGCCGGGTTTCTTGATCGACTCCCAGTCCCAGCCGAGGTGCCACTTGCCGATGCAGGCGGTTTGATAACCCTTCGCCTTCAGCATCTCGGCGACCGTCTGCTTTTCATCGTCCATAATCGGCTGGTCGAACGAGTTCACGATGCCGTGAAACTTCCGCCAGTGATAGCGCCCCTCGAGCAGTGCATAACGGCTCGGTGTGCAGATGCCCGACGAGCTGTGCGCATCCGTGAAGCGCATCCCCGCCTTGGCGAGTTTGTCCAGGTTCGGCGTCGGAATCTTCGACTGCGGATTCTGAATGCCGAGATCGCCATAGCCCATGTCATCCGCGTAGAGGATCACGATGTTCGGCTGAGCGGCGTGAAGTGCCGCGCCAAGGGCGAGGAGACAGAGAGTGGTGAGCGTGCGTTTCATGGTTGGGAAGGGTGGTTGTTCATCTATCTCCAGCTTGGAGCTGAAACCGGACATCAAAGTATCGAAGACGGGGGAATAGTTTGTTGGCGATGATGGAAAACGGATCCTCGGTTTTGAAACGGGTCACTTCTTCTTCCTCGCCTTCTTCCCCTTCTCGCTCTTCCACAGCACGATGTCGGCGAAG
>CAYMHJ010000078.1:0-22379 GCA_964390165.1 uncultured Prosthecobacter sp.
CATGGGCCTGACAAAGGTCATCAACACCAACGTCGATGGCATCCGCCTTAGTGAAAATCTGCCCCTCATGGCACGTCAGGCGGACAAGGTGGCCATCATCCGCGGCATGAGCTCCACCCAGGGAGCCCATGAGCAGGGTGAATACTTCCAGCGCACCAGCTACACCCTGCGCAGCAGCATCAAGCATCCCTCCATGGGGGCCTGGCTGGAGAAATTCCAGGGCCGTGGCAACCCCACCCTTCCAGGCAGTGTCCTGATCGGCAATGACAGCCGCCATCCAGGTGCAGGCTTCTTTGAAGCCAAGTTCGCCCCTCTGATGATCAACGATCCCGAAAGTGGCATCTCCAATGTCCGCCCAAACTCCTGGTTCACCGAGGAACGCATGATGAGCCGTCTCGAAGTGGCAAAGAGCCTCGATGTGAAATTCGCCGAGACTTACAACGTCAAGAACGTCCGCGCCTACAGCGACATGTATGACGACGCCATCAAGATGATGAAGAGCGAAGAACTGAAGGCATTCGACCTCGATGCCGAGGACGCCAAGCTTCGTGACAAATATGGTCGTGACCGCTTCGGTCAGGGCTGCCTCCTCGCCCGCCGCCTCATCGAGCACGGCGTACGCCACATCGAAGTCACCTTCGGAAGCTGGGACACGCACAATGCCAACTTCACCCGCGTTCCCGAACTGGCCGATGAACTCGACGCCGCACTCAGCACGCTGCTCCAGGACCTCGAGTCTCGTGGCATGTTGAAGGATACCCTCGTCGTGCTCGCCACCGAGTTCGGCCGCACACCTGAGATCAATCAGAACGACGGTCGCGACCATCATCCCGCCGGCTTCAGTTGCGTGCTTGCCGGTGGTGGCATCCGCGGCGGCCAGGTCCATGGTGCCACCGATGAAAAGGGTGACAAAGTCGCGGAGAACCCCGTGGGCGTCCCCGACCTAAACGCCACCATTGGCTATGCCCTCGGCCTGCCGTTGGATCAGGTGCTCTACTCTCCATCGAAGCGTCCCTTCACGGTTTCCGACAAAGGCAAACCTGTTACATCCCTCTTCGGCTGAGTCTTCTTATCAAAAATCCTTCCGAGCCCCGTGGAGCCATCCGGCCCACGGGGCTTTTTTTCATGGCACGATCCGCCTCAAAGTGCTGAAGGACCGAAGGCACGGAAAAACTCCGTTTGGATCGCCAATCTCCCCGAGTGACAAGAGGGGTGGACTTCGTTTAATAGCGCCAGCCATGATGTCCCAATCTCCCGTCTCCATCCGCCACTTTCGTGTTGGCGATCTGCCCACGTTACGCCAGATCACCGTCGATTCCTTTGGCAGTGTGGCGCTGGATCAGATGATGGAAGACCGGCTTGGGGTGTGGAACGGGCGGGACTGGCGGGCACGGAAGGCGGACCACATCGATGAAGACTGCACGGTGAACCCGGCGGGCTGCTTCGTCGCCGAGCGGGATGGGGAGATCCTGGGTTACATCACGACACGGATCGACGTCCCCAATGCACTCGGGCGCATCCCGAACCTGGCCGTGGTGGAAAGTGCGCGCGGTCTGGGACTCGGGCGGCGGCTGATCCATCATGCGCTGGATTACTTCCGCGAGTGCGGGATGAAGGTGGCGAAGATCGAGACGATGGCCTCGAACGTCATCGGGCAGAATCTTTACCCGTCCTGCGGTTTTGAAGAGATCGGGCGTCAGGTTCACTTCGCCACACGTTTGTAGGAGCTTGAACAAAGTCGCCGTCGAATCAGTCTCCACCAGCCCCCACCATGAAAACTTCCCTCCGCCTCCTCGCCTCCGCCTTGCTCGCGATCACTGTGATCAGTTGTGTGAGCGCCCGTGAGCGCCGCATCACGAACAATCCGCAGATCTACAACTCCCTCACCACTAAAGATCAACTGCTCGTGCAGCAGGGGCAGATACGTGAAGGCATGACCAAGGAGGGTGTCTTCCTTGCCTATGGCCGCCCGGATGCTGTTTCCAAAGGCAGTCAAAAGGGCGCGAGCATCGAGAAGTGGATCTTCATGGGATCGCAGCCGGTGTACACCAATAACTACGGTCCAGGCTGGGGCGGCGGCTGGGGTGGATGGGGTGGCGCCTGGGGCGGCTATCGCGGTCGCGGCTGTGGCTACTATGGCGGCTGGGACCCCTATTACATGAACTTCGCCCCATCCGTGGTTTATGTTCCCTATCAGGCTGCCTCAGTGACTTTTCGCGGCAACCGCGTCACAGAATTTCTGACCGGCCCGCAGTAATCCGTGCCCACCCCACGCCGCCAGGAAATCACGGCGACCCTGCCTTCACTGGGGTGGTTGATCGTCTTCTTTGCCCTGCCGTGTGTGATCACGCTGACGCTGGCCTTTCGCGCCAGTGATCTGCGCGGGGGAGTGGCGGAGGGCTGGACGCTGGAGACGGTGAAGCTGCTGGCTGATCCCGTGTATCTGCCGGTGGTCTGGCGCACGCTGGGCATGAGTCTGGCGACGACGCTCGCCTGTCTGCTGCTGGCGCTGCCGATGGCCTGGCACATGGCGCGCTGCACGCCGGAATGGCGGAATGCTCTGCTCATGCTGGTGGTGCTGCCCTTTCTCTCAAACTTCATCATCCGCATCTTCGCCTGGCGCTCTCTGCTGCATCCAGATGGCCCCGTGAAGCATCTCCTCGTCTGGCTGCATCTCGGCACCGAGGACACTCTGCTTTTAAACAATTCCGGTGCCGTGCTGCTGGTCATGATCTACACCCAGCTCCCCTTTGCCATCCTGCCCATTTATGCTGCAGCAGAGAAGTTCGACTTCCATCTCATCGATGCCGCGCGCGATCTTGGAGCCACGGGCAGGCAGGCATTTCAGCGAGTCTTCGTCCCCGGCGTGCGGCAGGGGCTGCTCTCGGCGGCGGTGATTGTCTTTGTCTGCACGCTCGGTCAGTATGTGATCCCTCAGTTTGTTGGCGGCACCAGTGATGAGATGCTGGGAAACAAGATCGTGCAGCGGGCCTTCACCGACCGCCATCTGCCGCTGGCGAGCGCACTGTCCGGGGCACTGCTGCTCTTTGTTTTGGTGCCGGTGCTGCTGATGAGCTGGCGGGAAAGGAGGGCCAGGACATGAAGCGCTCCCGCATTCCTGCCATCCTCACCCTGCTGGTGCTGCTCTTCCTGCACGCGCCGCTGGTCGTGCTGGTGGTGAATTCCTTCAATGAATCCCGCTTCGGCGGCGAGTGGGAGGGATTCACCCTGAAGTGGTATGACCGGCTGTGGGCGGCGGATGAGGTTTGGGATTCCCTTCTGGTCACGTTGAAGATCGCCGTCGCTGCCACGCTGGCCTCGACGATCCTCGGCACGCTGGCCGCGCTGGCGCTGCATCGCTGCCGGTCCTGGCTGCAAACGGTGCATCACACGCTCATCACTCTGCCACTGGCCCTGCCGGACATCTTGATAGGGATGTCGCTCCTCGCACTCTTTGTCGCGCTAGGCGTAGAGACAGGGATGCTGACCCTGTGGATCGCCCACACGACTTTCTGCCTGAGTTATGTGGCGATGGTCGTGCTCGCGCGCCTCCAAGACTTTGACTTCACCCTGCTCGATGCCGCCCGCGATCTCGGCGCGAGCCGCTGGCAGGCCACTCGCCGCGTGCTACTGCCGCTGCTCATGCCCGGCATTCTCGCCGGAGCCCTGCTGGCCTTCACACTCAGCATCGACGACTACGTCATCACCTTCTTCGTCTCCGGCCCCGGCACGACAACACTCCCGCTGCGCGTCGCCAGCATGATGAAAACTAGTAGGAGTCTGCCGATAATCAATGCCCTCAGCACCCTCATGGTCGCCGCCACTTTCATCCTCGCAGCCTTGAGCTTCCGGCTGCAAAGGAAGGCCGGGGGGGAGAGCAAACGGCGGACATCAGCTAAGCACTCGATGCGGCTGCACCGGTTCTGAAAAACCTTTGAGCTGCATCGGCGGCAGCGGCTGCGTGGAGATGCAGCCCTCCAGCGCCTCCACTGTCGTCGGATCTGCGATCACCTCCCCCGCCTGCGCGATGCTGCACAGACGCGAGGCGAGATTCACATGATGGCCGAGCACCGTGTAGCTTAGCCGTTTGTCCGAGCCCATGCACCCGGCGACGACCGTGCCGGTTGCGAGACCAATGCCAATCTCCAAAGGATGTCTGGCTGTGGAATTCATCTCACGCCGCCGCACCTGCATGGCCAAGGCGCACTTCACGGCTCTGACGGTATCCTCGTGCGTGCCTTCCGGCGCACCGAAGAGCACCATGATGAGGTCGCCCACAAATTTATCGACGGTGCCACCATGCGCGTAGGCCACCTCCGTCAGCGCGGTCATGTGATCATTCAGCAATTCGATGACCTCGTGCGGCGGCATGTGCTCCGTGAGCGCTGTGAAGCCGCGGATGTCGCAGAAAAGCATCGTCACCTGCCTCAACTCGCCGCCGAGAGCACCCGGATTGTCAATCAAGCGCCCGACCACGGTTCGGTCAGCGACTGCATTCAGCACGCTACGATACTTCTCCTGCAAGGCGAGCCCGGCGGCCATGTCATTGAAGGACTGGGCCACGCGCCCAAGTTCATCTGGAGTCACCGGCACTCTGAATTCAAAGTTGCCACGCTCGATCTCCTGCGTGGCTGTAACGAGCCTGCTGACCGGCCCCGAAAGTCCGCGAGAAACGATAAGCACGAGCACCAGCGCAATTGCCAGGGCCACCAGGCCGAGCCCAATGGAACTGCGCCGTAGATCTTTGATTTCAGCATGGAGAGGAGCCAGCGAATAGAAGTTCACCTGCGCCGCCTGCGGGAAGGGACTGTCTGGATTCAGCAAGCGGTAGATGAGCCTGTGCTGCACACCATCAATGGGCACGAGAAACTGGCGATGATCCTTGTGGGAATGCTTCATTGATTCAGCCACAGCAGCTGCCACGGCCTCCTTTTGGTCCTCCGGCACCGTGCTGGACACGAGCTTTCCCTCCACAAATATGCCGCCCATGATCTCACCGAATTCACCGCGCTTTGTCTGTTCGTAGAGAGCGCGCTCCGCAACCACGGGCAAAGGCAGACCAAAGACAAAGGCCCCGAGGAACTTTTGGGTCTCAGGATCACGCAGGGGAGTGACAAAAACCTCACGTACCTGCTCACCACGACGCTCCCCCGCCTCCACGATCAGATAGCCCACCTGCTGCTCGGCAAGTATCTCAGCGAACTTCAGTTCGCTAAGCCATGGCATCTTTGCTGATCTCGGATTCACCGTCTCGCCATTGGCAGGCAGCGTGGTCAGACCACCCGCCCCCGGACGGGCTTTCTGATTCAGCACGAAGTCTCCCTTGCCATCAATGAGGGCAATGAAAGGAGCCACCGTGCCGCCACTGGGCGGAGGCATCCCCGACCTGGATTTGTCCGGGCGTCCACCGATGGAGCCGCGAATGACCGGCTTGTTCTCGTGGCGCTGCCCCAAGTTTCCAAACTCGGTTTGCAGGCGCTCCTGGGCCAGTAATTCCAGCGTGGGACGTAGCGCTATGCCTGCACGGAGATAGTCGCCCTTCTTCATGCCTTCGATCACATCCGGGTTCTGAGCCAGCCGCTCCAGCACTTCAGAGAGGGCTTCGAAGCGTTTGTTTTTCGCCTGAGTGACGGCGCCGATCAGCCCCTCGAACTGCTCCTCGAAAAGCCGCTGGTAGGCCGCGCTGAACTTCCACTCCGCCAGCAGGAGCGCCGCCGTCGTTACTCCCGCCACAATGGGGAAGATGGAAAGGATCAGCTTGGCGCGGAACGTGGAAAGGAACTTCATGCAGAGGTGGAGATGCTCCGAAATCTCCAACCCCACGTCGAGACGAAAGTTTGCCTCACTTCAGAAGCCACTCCGCAGCGGAGCCTTCCGGGGTTTTCCCCTCGCCTTTGACCCAAAGTGAATGCGGCGCATTGAGCGAGATCATACCGGGAAGGTCGAGGTATTTGGCACCACCGGGCAGGAACATCGGATCACGATAGTCGAGGACCTTGCCAAAACGGAAGCCGTGAGTGTCGGCAGCGGCACGATCAATCGCTTCACCTGCCAGGGCACGGGCGGCGACAGCGATGGGGCCTGTCTGCGCGCCGAATGCAGCAATGCAAACGGTCTTCGGATTCGCATGGGAGCCGACCTTGGCATGGCGGAGGAAAGACACGAGGCTGAGCACGTCATGGGTGCGCTGGGCAAAGAGCGCATGATTGTAGCCATGCGTGTAACCGGCGAATTCACGCGGGTTTTTCACCACGGCGGTCTGCTTCACCGGCTCACCACCTTGCAGCAGCAGATCGACTCCGAGCACGGTGGCTCCACCTGTGACGAGCTTCCGCACTTCGTCATTGTGCAGAGCGGACTTGCCGCTGTCGTCCAGCCAGATGACGGCTCGGCCATTCCACTGTTTCGCGTAGAGCCAGATGACGTTGAGCTCCTCGATGTAGGTCTTGTTGGTGAGCGTGCCGGTCATTTCCAGGAAACCTCCACGATCCTGTTTGTCCTTGAGCGTCCATTCGACCTCGCCCGCTTTGTCATAAGAGCGACCGATGACGACTTCGATGGCCTGACGAAGCAATGATGGGTCAGCCGCGCGCAGTTGTTTCTCGGCATCCTCAGTGAAGTATTTCAGCAGCTTGCGCTCGAACTCGGGGTCGGCGGCTTTGGGCGCGGGGTGTTCGTCATCCCAGACGGTGAGCTGCTCTTTTGTGAGCGGTTCGTAGTCCTGCTCGATGACCGGAGACTTGTGCCCGAGCTTGAAGTGCTTGTTCACGAAGGTGTAGAAGGCCGAGCGTGTGACCGCGTTGTAGTTGTGCGGGAAGTGCTCACCGCGCAGAAGCATGACGTTGTCCTTCTTGCCGTGCGTTTCGTAGAGCTTCTGCAAGTCAGGGAATCCTTTCGTGGCCATCTCCTTCGTCCAGTCGTTCGCCGTGTTCATGCCCTGGGGCTTCGGCGCAAAGAGTCCGGCGAACTCGACATTACCCGTGCCGATGCGCAACAGGCTGGCGTTTTCACAAGTGCAGCCGCCCTGCATGGAGGTGCTGACCATGACGCATGGGAAGGAGAGTTTGATGCGGTCGTCGATGGCTGCGAGGAGCATCGTCTGCGTGCCGCCACCGCTGGCACCGGTGATGGCGGTGCGCTCAGGATCGACCTCGGGCAGCGAAAGCAGGAAATCGAGCCCGCGCACGGCGTTCCAGGTTTGCAGGCCCATGATGGACTGCAGATGAGCCTCGGCCTGCGGGCTGTAGAGGCCCCAGTTTTCCGTCGTGTTCATCTCAGGCCGTTGTTTGGCAAAGGTATGCACGATCTCGCGCGAGAACTGGATGGAGTCCGAATCACTGAGCATGTCCCACTGCCAGACGATGCAGCCCATGCGGGCGAGCTGGATGCAGAGCGACTGGAAGATGCTCTTCCCACCGCGCTCGAAGCGCTCACCACCTGCGGCGATTTCCGCGCGCACTTTGTCATCCGAGCCCAATGAGAGCCGCGCGTCTTGCCAATGCCCGTGGGCAAACATCACGGCTGGAACCTTGCCCGAGATGACCTTGGGCTTCCACAAACTGCCGGTGACGAAGAAGCCGGGAGAACTCTCGAAATAGACCTTCTCGACGGTGTAGCCATCGCCTTCCATTTTGCCATGCACGACGGCATTCAACGGCGTCTTCGTCGGCATCGGCCACAAGCCTTGCGAGACGAGGATCTGCCGCCGCACCTGCTCTTTTCTCACATCCCATTCACTCAAGGACGATGGCGGATTGAAGGGGAAATAGCCGTTCAAATCCTTCGGCGGCTGGAGGCGGATGTCCTCCGAATGAGCGAACGTGGTGCCGAAAAGAGCGAGGAGAATCAGCGTGTTTTTCATCAGGGTGATTGGATGCGACGAGTCAGCATTACGGCACTGGCCAGCCGCCTTCATCACTCCGAACGAAAATCACAAAGCGGCTCTGAACGAAAGGGATCAGTTCTCCTTTGGACGGATGAGCAGGACGACAATGATCGAGAGCAGGGCGATGCCGGCGAAGACGCCGAAGATGTAGTCGATGGCGACGCCGCGATCTCGGAGGGCACCGTAGCCTTTGTCGCCGAGGCCGCCGAAGGTCATGCTGACCATGTTCATGATGCCGTAGCCGGTGGCGCGGACTTCAGGTCGCGTGATCTGGCTGAGGATGGGCATGTTGTTGCAGTCAAAGAAGCCCCAGCCAAGGCCGAAGACCGCAAGTGCGAGCACGGCTAGCGTGATGGTGGGAGCATGACCGACACCAAAGAGCGCGGGCAGGAAGAGCACCATGCCGAGGGCACTGGCAAAGATGCGTCCGCGCTGCGAACGGCGCATGAGCCGATCCGCCAGGAAGCCGCCGAGCAGAGCACCGAAGAGTGAGGCAATCTGCACAGTGAAGACGGCGATCATGCCCGCACGGCCCTGCTCCAGATCGAATTGATCCCGCAGGATCTTCGGGCCCCAGTCACGAATGACCCACCCAGCGATGGCAGGCAGGGTGAAGTAGGCGACGAGGAGGAGGAAGTTCCGATTGAAGAGGAGTTCGCGAAGGCTCGCCGCGGGAGATGCCGAGGGTATCGCATCCGCACGCGGCGGGGCATTTTTCAAAGCAGCCAAAAGTGGTAGTGCATAGATCACGCCGACCATGCCGCAGGTGCTGAACATCCACTGCCAGCCGTAGCCCGGCGCATCTGCCACATACCCCGCGAGTCCGCCGAGCATCTGCCCGAGGTAGATGCCGGTCTGATGCACGCCGACGGCGATGGAACGTGTGCCGCTGGCGTGGAAGTCGGTGATCAGCGCGAGCGCAGCGGGAATGTAAAAGGCCTCGCTGATGCCCATGGCGGCGCGCGCCCAGACGAGCTGATCCATGGTGGTGACATGGCTGGTGAGGTAGGTGACGAGGGACCAGGCGAGCAGGCTGAAGCCGATGACACGACGTCGGCTGAAGCGATCTGCAATGAACCCGCCGATGGGACTGAGGAAGGCATAGGTCCACTTGAAGGCGGCGAGCACGTCACCCCAGGCTTCCTGGTTCGTGATGCTGGGGATGTCCTCCACCATGGACTTCTGCATGGTGGCCAGCATCTGCCGGTCCAGGTAATTCAGCAGCGCGACGGGGAACAGCAGCGCGACGACCGTCCAGGCGGTACGGGCAGGGTTGGGGGCGGAGTCGGTCATGAGGTTGGGAAGTGTCCGTTTAATCACAGGCCGCATCAGCGGGGAAGCTCAAAACGATGCGCATGTTTGACCTGAGCATGACGGGGCGGGCTTCAGCCAAGGATCAGTCGGAAGCCATTCCAGACCCAAGCGGCGTTGCCAGACCAGCAACGGCCGAGCTCGATGAACTCGTGGCCGGGAGCCGGAGCAGCGCTGAGGTAGAGACCCACGATGATGAGCACATTGACCAGGAAGATGAGGCTCATGGAGAAGAACTCGCCATTCCGCTCCAGGTCGCTTTGATGGGTGAGGACGGTCTTGATGGTATAGGTGACGTGGAACCACCAGGTCATGCCGAGCAGGGCATAGAAGAACCAGACGGGCCGTAAATTGACACCGCGGCTGCCGATGGGCAGGGCGACCATCTCGTGGAGATTCCAAAACATGCCCAGCAGCCCGAAGAGGATCATGACGGCCACCGAATAAAAAGGAATGAGGTAGGGGGCCAGAGTGATCCAAGTGTTGGATTTGTTTGTCTCGACGTAACCGCCCGTGGGCGAGGCGCTCCAGCCGAAGATTTCGCCGCCAAAGGCTCTGGCAACGACGAGGTGGCTGAGTTCATGCCCTAGTACATAGGCATGAACGGGACGCCAGCCGGCCAAGTAGGCGGCAGCCCAGGCAAAGCCGCCAGTGGTGAAGAAGATGAACTGTTCCGAACGCCAGAAGTCCGACCGTGTGAGCGCCCGGAAGAGCATCTCTCCGAGCGTGAAGGCGGTGATCAGCGCCAGGGGCAGGAGCAGGAATCCAGCGATCAGCTTCTTGTAAGTGCGGACTTTCTTCCGCTGCTTCGCCACAGGATGCCGACGCGTGTTCGCAGGCTTCGACCGCTCCAATTTCTGGTCGGTTCGCTCGCGGGCGCTGAGTCGGTAGGTGTTTGAGGACATTCTGGAAAATCGCGAGTTATTTAGCAGATCTTAACATCTTAACAATCCTAGATGTTCACATGTAGCATAACTTTCCCAATAACTCCCCTGCCCTTTCCGGCCTAAAGTCGCTCCCCAGGCCCCAGACGGCGGCGGGTTTCGTCGTTGCTCCCACGTGCACGGACGGTGATGAAGGCACTGGCGCTGAGGATGAAGGCGCCGCAGATCAGGCTGAGATTTTGGAAGGACATCACCTCGATGGCCGCGAAAGCCAGCGGCGGTGCCAGCAGACCACGGACGCCCGTGAGGAAGGAGTGGACGCTCATGTATTCGGCGACGGCGTGCTTCGGGGCGAGTTTCGTGACCCAGAGTCCCCACGTGACATTGCCCCCCGCATTGGCCACTCCCCAAAGTCCCATGCCTATGCACCAAGCGGGCAGTCCATACCCGAGGTAAAAGATCATGATGGCCACGGCGAAGATGACATTGAGGATGGAGCGGACCATGAAAAGACCCACGCGATCATAAATAATGCCCCAGTGGTAGGAGCTGAGCATGCGTAGTGTCACCGGCACCACACCGACCACCCAGGCGACGGTGCGTTCGGGCAGATTGATGCCGTGTTTTGGGTTGGCGAGGTATTCCACAAAGAGGCTGGCAGCCACGAGATTGCCAATGCCCATCATCATCCAGGAAATGAGCAGCGTGCGGAAGTCACGGTCGGCGCGCACCCAGCGAAGCGAAGACCAGAGACTCGCGCTGCCCGACTCGGAAGCCTCCCAGGGAACTGCCGGCAGACCATAAGTCCACCAGCCGGATAGGAAGCCGCTGGCGGCGAAGCACCAGAGCAGCCAGGTGTAATTTTCCAGGTCCAATCCCAGAAGCCAGCCGCCGAAAAGGCCGAAACCCACGGCAGTTGCCGATCTTGTCACACCGGCGATGGCGTAAAGTCTGCCGCGTTGTGCTTCAGGGTAGTTCAGCCGGTAGATCTGCGTCAGCAGCGGGATCTGCATGGAGAAGCAAAACAACCCCAGACTCAGCCCCAGAATGAAGATCCACGGCTCACGCGGAAAGAGCGCCGCCGCCGCCATGAATGCACCGCCGAGCATCTGCACCTTTGCCGCCGTGCGGGCGATGGTACTGCGAAATCTTAATAGCAATGGGATGACAAAAAGACTGGTGACCAGACCTCCGCTGGTGGCGCTGAGAAAGATGGACTTCTCGACATGCCCGAGATGGAAGACACGAACGGCGATCAACATGCCAAAGGTCGAAGACATGGCATCCAGCACTCCTGAAGGCAGCGACCGCCACAACTCATTGTGGAAGGTGCGACGCGTGTCTGGGTTGGTGGACATTGATTCGAGTTCGCACTGCTTGGCGTGGCTTTACCTGATCTGCAATGATCCATCGACGTTGATCATCTAAAATCATGAATCTTGAACCTGATTCGCGCAGAGGCTGTCTCCCGCCTTGCACTTGAGGCGGAGTCCTCTAGTATCGCGGCCCTTTTCCGATCTGAATTTTTGCTTAATGAAACCCACCGACGAACTGCTGCTCATCCCACACGAAGAGGGATTCCGCGCCTGGCGGACCAAGGCGGGGCAGATGCAGCCCGGTGAACCCGAGGCGAAATCCTGGCGTGGTGCCGAGTGGGTGGCGCTGCCCGCACGCTCCACCGTCAGTGTGCCGATGCGCTTTCAAGGTGTCGAAGGAGCCCGACGCGACTCAGCCGCCCAACTAGAACTTGAGGCGGCAGGGTTTAGCAATGAAACCTCGGACTCGAACAACTTCGAGATCGTCGTCACTGGCGCACCGGAGGAGCGGGATCAGCCCATCTCGGCGATCATTCAAGTTTCTTCCCTTCCCGCCAGCATTCTGGAGGCTTCCGACGATGCCCGTTTCGCGCCTTCCGTCGCCTTTCATCAACTCCAACCGGGCGAGGCCCTGATGTGGTATGAGGCTGGTGGACTCGTGATCGCCATCCCGAATGACCATGGCTCCCCCCTGCACTGTCAGGCATTGGCCGCACGGGCCTTGGATGCCGATGCGGCAGCGGAGATCCGCTGCATTTTCGCCGCTCTGGAGTTGGCGGGCATTTCGCCTGATCTGCAAAGCATCTGCCTCTCCAGCACGAATGAGTCCGAGGACATCGTGCCACTGAGTTTTGAAAATGGGCTCGATCTGCCCGTGTCTGTGCGTCGCGCCGGACCACCGATCCTGCCCTCGCAAACCTCCCGTCTCGTGCCTGCTCCCGTGGTGCAGCTTCGCCAGGAACGGCAGCAGCGCCGCATGGTGATGATGGGCGTGGCCGCCTTCACCTTTGTACTCATTGCCGCACTGGGTGCCTTTGCCGCACGCGTGATGATGCGTGAGCGCCAGCTCGTGGCAGAAAGTCAGCGTCTCGATGCCCTGGAGCCTGAGCTTGCCGCCATCCGAGATGCCAAAGCAAGCTGGGAAGATCTGCGGCCAGCGCTCACACCCACGCAGTATCCCGTCGAGTCGATTTACCAGCTCATTTTGCTGCTACCGCCGGAGGGCATCCGTGTCACCCGCCTCGAACTTAAATTGGATGGCATCGTGATTGATGGAGAAGCATCCTCGCTCGGCCATGGCATTGAGTTTCGAGACAAGCTTGTCGCCTCACCTGCCTTCAACCGCTGGCAGTGGGAATTCCCCAGCCCCACAAGCCTGCCAGACGGCCGCGCCACCTTCCGGGCAGAAGCGAGACCGCAGGAATCGGTTAATGAAGACGGTTCAGCCCAGGAGGTGACTTCCCTATGACCGCCAGCGAACAACGTCTCGCCCTTGCCCTCGGAGTCATCCTCATCGGTGGCGGTGCTTTCATGGGGCTGACCAAGCTCAAAGCCTGGAAAATGCGTGTGGACAGCGTTGCCTCCGATGTCGCCACGCGTCGCGCAGAGGCGGACGAACTGCTCGCCAAACAAGACTTCTGGGAACAGCGTTCATCTTGGTTGGAGGAAAAACAACCGCCCTTTACTAAACCCGGTGAGGCGATCACCAACGTTCTGAACATCGTCGATGAACTCGCAAGCAAGCACGGTATCAGCGTGCCTGGAAAACAGCCCAATGAGGCCACCGAACGGGCGGGCATGACCTCCGCTGTCGTCACATTGCGGGTGGTGGGCGAAATGAAGCCTGTGATGAACTGGCTCTACGAACTCCAGCAGCCAGGCAGCTTCATCGTCGTCCCTGCCATGACAATAACACCGAACGATGAGGAGACCAAAAAAATCGAAGTGAACATGCGCGTCGAGAAATGGTTCAGACTGCCCCCCACATGAAAGCACTCGTCTTCACAGCCTTTCTGATCTCATTGTCCTGCCAAGCTCAGGATTCAGTCACTCCCGTGGATGGCGGCGAAGTCACCCCAGAAGAGATGCCAACCGAGTCAGATGAACCTGCAGCTGCCACAGACACTGCCCTTTCGGAAGAGGCCGGCCCGGCGATTCCGGTGGCCTTTGATATTTCCCGCTACGATTCCACCTGGGACAAAAATCCCTTCAATCTCAAAACGATACCTCCTGTTCAGACGCAAGTGAACTGGGGCCAGGACTGGGCTCTGGCCAGCATGTCCAAATACAGCGGCAAGATCCGCATCAGCATCCGCAACAAGCAGACGAACGAAATCAAACGCATCTACAACGAGCCCAAGGAAGGCGATGAATTCCGCCTCGTTGAGGCAAACTTCCACCGCAGCCGCAAGGAAGCTTCCGCCAAAATCGCCAAAGGCACTGAAGAAGCCGAGCTGAAATATGACGAAAACGTGGCTCCAGTGACCGTGAACAACACCATGCGCCCACCAAGTGGAGCCGGCCAGGGAGTCTCCCCTACCAGCATGATCAACCCACCCGGAACCGTGAGCGGGAATCGTCCAGGCATCGTCAACCCAATCAGACCCGTGACATCCAATCAGAGTGGTCGGGTCTTCAATGCCCCTAACATGCAGGGCGGCGTGTCTTCTGGACAGCCCGGTTTTGCTGGAGGCAACCCACAGGGTGGCATGATCAATAGTGGTGCAGCCATTCAGGGCGGAGTCGTGAATCCTACCCTGCCAGCCGGAGCCGCAGGCACGCCGCCGACCATCTCTCGCCGGCGCCAATTGATCCCTGCCCCGGTCGTCAGCCCTCAGAGCAATCCCTGAAGCTCAACCGCTTATTTACCCGCCAACTTTGTTTCCTTTTCCTGGCATGACTCATTTCAAACTAACACTCTGCCTGCTCGGCTCACTGCTCCTGGCCATCCAAAGTTCAGCCCAAATCCCGGCTCAGCCAGGACGGAACCCAAACACCATTCCACCGCCTGGGGCTGGCGGCGCTGCGGCTCGTCCGATTCAACGTCCTGGATTGGTTCCCGGCACTGCCGCTCGCCCTGGAGCTGCCGCACCGGCAAATGCTGGAGCGGGTGGTGCTGAAAAGCAGGCCATCAAGGTGGATGACGCGATCTCAGATGAAGGCGTGGAACTCCAGTTCCCAAACACACCCATCTCTGAAATTTTGCTGCTCTATGAAGATCTGACCGGACTGAAAATCATCCGCGATGCCAATGCCGAGCAGGCCACCGTCTCCATCGAAACCACAGGCGTCCTGCCGAAGGACAAGGCCATCATGTTTATTGAAAAAAGCCTCCTGCTGAATGGTTACGCCTTCACGCCAGCGGGCGAAGGCATGGTCAAAATTCTCGCCTTCGATGCCAAAAAGCCCAGCATGGAAGGCGCGCCTCTCATCGATTCCGCGATGGAACTGCCAATGACGGATCAAGTCGTCAGCCATGTGGTGAATTTGAAATACCTGAACTCCGAAGACGCCACCAAGGCCATCGATCAGGTCATTCCTCGCCACAGCTACGGAATCATCACCCCTGTCCCGAATGCCAAGGCTCTCGTCATCACCGAGAACAGCAACACCATCCGTTCCATCATCAGCCTGCTCGAACGCTTGGACAATAAACCCTCCGAAACCATCCAGAAAACCTTTCAAATCACCCGTTCAGATGTGTCCGCAGTGAAAGAAGCTCTCGATGAGATCCTCGGCAACGAAGAAAAAGGCGGCTCAGGCTCTGGTCGCGTTCCGAATATCCCGCAAAACAACACAGGTGGCGCTCCAGTCCAGGCACAACAGCCGAACATCCCCATCAATCCAGGCTCCGGCCTCTCCGGCGGCACCGCCTCCGAGGCTGCCCCGGCGAAGATCATCCCCATCGAAAGACGCAACTGCCTGCTCGTCATCGGCACTTCGGAGCAGATCGAATACATCGGCAAGCTCATCGAGGAACTCGATGCTGCCTCCGAATTGCGGAACTTTGCCTCAAGACCTCTCAAATACTTGGCTGTCGAGTCCGCCATGCAGATCATCAGCGACGCCATCACCCGCACCGAAGGCGATGGGGAAGGTGGCAGCAGTGGAGGAACTGCTGGCACCGGAACAAACAATCAGAACAACCAGAATCGGAACAATCAAAATAACAACAGCAACAGCCTCTTTGGAAACAACAGCAGCAACTCACTTGGCAATAGTGGCCTGAACAGCGGTTTCGGCGGTAGTGGCGGACTCGGTGGTGGTGGCAGCATCGGCAGCGGCGGGGGAAATCTCACCCCACTGCGCCAGAACAATGGTCCGACATCCATGCTCGTCGGTAAGACCCTGCTCATTTCCGATCCCGTGGCGAACTCCATCTTCGCCTCCGGGCCGCCCGAACATCTGCGAATCCTGAATGAAATCATGGATGAACTCGATCACCGCCCGCAGCAGATCATGATCTCGGCGCTGATCGGCAACTACCAGACCAGCGAAGGGCGTGGATTTTCACTGGAAACCGCCCTCAGGGGAAGACGCTCGAGCGGCGGCGGTGGTTTCTTCGGTCAGGCAGGTTCCAGCAACGGTCTTCCAGGATCCAGCACCACCACAGGATCCGGCACCACAACCACCTCATTTGACCCCAGAGATGCGCTGAGCGCCGCAACTGCTTTTGCCAGCGGCAACGGCCTAACCTTCATCGGTGGCGTGCATCAAGGACTTGATTTGATCATCGAAACGCTGGAGTCCGACAGCAAATTCAAGGTCATCTCACGCCCGAGTGTCTTCACCCAGAATAACACATCCGCCACCCTGACCAGCGGCTCATCCTTTCCCATCGCCTCCTCCACCCAGAGTTCCCTCCAGAATGGAATCAACAACAATAGCTTCCTCTCGAACGTCCAGTATCAGGACATCGTCCTGAGCCTTAACATCATCCCGCTGATCAATTCTGATGATGAACTGACACTTCAGATTTCCCAACAGAACAGCGAGCGCGCCGGCAATACAGTCATTGCGGGTAACAATTACCCCATCATCACCAAGCAGGAACTCAACACCATCGTCGCTTGCCGAAACAACTCTACAGTCCTCCTCGGCGGTCTGGTGCGCACCGACGACACGAAAACACGCACTGGCACCCCCATCATCTCCCTGATTCCCGGTCTGAACAAAGTTTTCGGTTCACGTGCGCGGGCCATTTCAAACAGTGAGCTGCTCATCTTCATCCAGCCTCGTATCGTTCGCGGCATGGATGATCTGCCGCCTAGCATCTATGACTCACCCGGTTCCAGCCCGGATGCGGAAGATGCCCGCGCTGCGATGAATCTCGAGCGTGTCAGTCAGGCTGAAGCTCGCATTCCTGTCGCCAAGCCGAAGCTGAGCCAGCGCCTGAAAAGCATGCTCGACCGCATCCTCGTGAACGACTGAGTTATTTAAACACAGTCGTACAGCTCTTGATAAGACGTGGTAATCTTGCTCAGCCACTCGTTCTGGTCCATCGACCAGTAGCGGTTTGAGAAAATCTCCACTTCGCGAAGTCCCTGAAAGCCGGTGGCATCGACCCAGTCTGAGATCTGACGAATGGGGATGCAGCCCTCGCCCATTAGACCACGGTCATTCAGCAGATCCATCGTCGGCGTCTTCCAGTCACAGATGTGGAAGGCAAAGAGACGCTGCTGGGCCGCCGTGAACTTGATCTGATGCTCCAGCTCCGGATCCCACCAGATGTGATACACATCCGCCGCGATCCCCACCATGGCGGGCGAGCCCAGAACATCGCAGATGTCATTGGCCTGACGCATCGTATTCACCGCACTGCGGTCATCCGCATACATCGGGTGTAGCGGCTCGATCCCCAGCTTCACCCCTGCCGACTCGGCGTCTGGCAGCACGGCTGCGATGCCCTCGGCGATCTGCTTTCTCGACTCCGCCAGCGGCTGCCCCGGCACCGCACCGCAGACGAGCACGATCAGTGGTGCTCCCAGTGCCTGGGCCTGCTCGATGCAGCGGCGATTGTCATCAATGGACTGCTGGCGAGCTGAGGCCGTCGCTCCCGGGAAAAAACCACCCCGGCACAGGCTCACAATATCCAGTCCAGCCTCGCGCGTCTGCCGCCCTACCCCAGCCGGGTCACGCCCCTCCAGATTATAACGCCAGAAAGTGATCCCTCCCGCACCAGCGGCGGCATATCTGCGGATGCACTCCTCCGTGCTCCAGGGTTTCGTCGTGATGGTGTGCAGGCAGAGTCGGTTCATGGGGATTATGGACAAAGCCAGCTTCAATCGACACTCAAGGCTGCTTTTTGCCACAAAGGCGCAAATTACGCTGGCGACGCCAGTTCCGGCGATGCTCCTCAGCCCATTCCGTCAGCGCACGCTCGAAGCCGACATCCCTGCCCTCCCGCTCGCTGACCAGCCACTTATGCCGATGAATTTCAGCCAGTTCAGCCTGGAATTCGGCATAGGGGGAAGAGTTTGAGGCTACAGCGGGCATGTGAGAGCGGGGGTACGAATGTCTCGCTCACATCCCAATGATGCAAGTCCCCTCACACATCAGGGACATTTTTCTCCGATTGATGGGAAGAAAGAAAATGACAATTTTAAACCCAGCCGCTATATCGTGACCTTCGCGTTCCATGGCACGGGCCGAAGTAGCTCAGCGGTAGAGCAGCGCATTCGTAATGCGCGGGTCGCGGGTTCGATTCCCGCCTTCGGCTCCATTCCAGGGAAAAAAGCTATGACCAACCGCCCCGTACAGTCACGCACCAGCCGCATGCGGCATCGCGAAGCCGTGCTCAATGGGCTTTCCAAACTCGTCGGCTGCACTGCGCTCGTCGTCACTGTAGCAGTCGTTTTTTATGTCGCTGTCACCCAGTTAGACAAAGAAGGCCCCAGGATCGACCCCAGCTACCTCGAAGAGGCATCGTCTCCCCTGGCCGACAACCGCTGGTCAGGGTCTGACTCCCAGCCCAAGGATGCCCGGCTGAATCTTGCACGCCCGGTATTACCTCCCGCGCCAGCGAGATTCCCGCTGGCAGAACCGTCTGGCACTCAGTCGGTAACTCCAGGGAGAGGAGTTGAGGAAAAGCGCCCCAGGATCGAGGCTGTAGTACGTCAGTTTTTCGCGGCAAGTACCATCGCCGAAAAAGCCGCCTGCTCCAGGGACAGTGCTCGGGTGAGCAGTCTGATGGAGGTCTATTATCAAAAACATCCGCTGACCTCTGAACCGTGGCAGGGCATTGGGTGGATATTGCCCATGGATGAGCCCGGCCACCGGCTCGCCTACGCTCAAACCCTCTTCATCGGAGCGGACCCCGTGTGTGTGATCATTGAAGAATCCGACGATGGAGACTTCCGTGTGGATTGGGAAAGCAGCGTCCGCTACAGCGAAATCGACT
This sequence comes from uncultured Prosthecobacter sp., assembly GCA_964390165.1. GTDB lineage: Bacteria > Verrucomicrobiota > Verrucomicrobiia > Verrucomicrobiales > Verrucomicrobiaceae > Prosthecobacter. Next base: position 18,796 of record CAYMHJ010000078.1, read on the forward strand.
GGAAGGAATTCCTCTCCAAGCGTCCCGACCAGCCAACCCTTTTCAGAGTCATCGCATCCAAGCCGGGTGCCACCTCCGGACTGACCGCCAGTGGAGAACAGGAGGTCATCGAACTCAAACATCCCGCCGAGCAAGGCACGGTTTATGCCTACTTTAACCGTGATGACCCACAATTTCGTTCTCTCTTGGAGCAATTGAAGCTTGGCAACTGGACCAATGTTCCCCTAACCTTGCGACTTTGTTACCCCGGGCCTACTGCCAACACGCAGTCGGTCCGAATTACAAGCGTCGAAGGAAAGGGCTGGATAATACTTCAACATAGGAGGAGCTGAACCGTGAGAAAGAGTGCATCAAACAAGGCCAAAGGCAAAAAAACGACCCCAAAGCCGGTCCCCAAAAAAGCAGCAAAAAAGGTAGCTCCAAAAACAAAGCACCCTGCAAAACCCGCGCCAAAGAAGCCAGCCTCAAAACCAGTGCCCCAAAAAACAGCGCCGTCAAAAAAGCCCGCCAATCCTGCTCCCAAGAAGACAGACCTGCCAAAGGCTCCGGCTAAAAAAGTGGTTCCAGCTTCCAAAACTACCCACAAAGTGCCCACCCCGAAAGCTGGGACACAACCGATCAAACCGACCGCAGTGGCTGCACCAAATGCTGCTACACTGGTACCGCCCCCCCAAGTCGCCCCAGTGCCCGCGCTGCTCAAAATCATCGCGCCGACCCCCGTCCCACCTCCGCCCAAGCCGGCCCCCAAAACGACGGCCAAGGCTGTTCCAGGAAAGGTCAACATCCCTCTCTTTCCTTCCGAGCCCATCGCTCCGGCAAAGCCGCCAGTCGTCTCGACCGAAAAACCAGTTCCGACCAAAACCGGTGCCCTGTATTACGACTCCCACATGCACACCCCGCTGTGTAAACACGCCTGGGGTGAGCCAGAGGAATACTGCGCCCAGGCAGTGAAATCCGGCCTCAAAGGCATCATCTTTACCTGCCACTGCCCGATGCCCGATGGCTTTTGGCCCAGCGTCCGCATGTCTGAAAGCGAGTTCGACCTCTATGTCAGCCTCGTTCAGCGCGCCAAGGCCGCATTTAAAAACAAGCTCGACGTTTGCCTCGGTATCGAAAGCGAATACTTCCCGGGATACGAGAAGTACATCGAAACCCTGCACCAACGCGTCGAGTTCGACTACTGCCTCGGCGGACTTCACTGGCAGGCCAAAGAATACCTCCACCGTTACGAACTGGGCACCATCGAAGGCTTCCGCCGCACTTATTTCGAGCACCTCGCCGCAAGCGCCGAGACTGGCCTCTATGACTGTCTGGCCCATCCAGATCTGGTGAAAAACTACCACCCGGACAGTTGGTGCTTCGCCATCATCAAAAACACTGTCAACACCGTGCTCGACCGCATCGCCAAAACCGGTGTCGCCATGGAGTTGAACACCTCCGGGCTGAACAAAAGCTACTCCGAGATGAATCCCGGAAACGAAATGCTCCGCATGATGGCCGAGCGCAAGATCCCCATCGTTCTCGGCAGCGACGCCCATCGTGCGCCTCGTGTCGGTGAGCACTTTATTACCGCCTTGAATAACCTTGCAGAGGCTGGCTTCGAAGAAGTCAGCTACTTCAAGAAGCGCGAACGCATCGACCTGAAGATCAGCGATGTCATCTCCAGCATCCGCCGGGCTGCTGACGCCAATGCCTGAGGATTACTTCCCCAAAGAGGTGGGCTGAGGCCAACTATCCTTTCAGGTGATCCACGATGATCTGGGACCATGTCTCCAGTTCATCGTGCATCGCCCTGAGCTCAGCCAGCGTGTGGAAGTGCAGATCCTGTATTGCGTCTTCGTTGGATTTCACCTCATCAGTGCTCAGTTCAAAGCGATGCACCACGCCGAGATGCACGCTGCCAACCTCGCTGGAGTCATCATTGATCAGGCCGATCACCTCCTGCGTATGTGTTCCGCCGATCACCAGTTCCTCGGTAATTTCGCGCTCGATGCTGTTGTAGTACATCGACTCCCCCAGACCGTCATGGCTTTGATCCACAGGATTAATGTGACCACCAATGCCAACGGAGCGTTTCGCCACCAACCGCTTCTCTCCACTCTTTCCGCCACGTGTGTAGCACAGATAGCGTCCAGCGTGATGGAGGATCGAGTAGGGGATCAGTTGCTTGTGCGTCGGGTCCAACTCCGCTTTTGGGCGCTCCATGAAAAAGTTCGCCCCAGGAGACAGCATCGCACTCAGGTAACGTTCCACCTCCGGTTGAAAGCCCTGAAAGCTGCCGAGTTGATCAAGAAGGAGGCGGGGGATGACGAGAACGTGTTCCATGATTAATGCGACGGCGAGAGTGGACAGCCCCTCATCCCAGTCAATCCCCAGGGAAGAATCCAATAGGCTTTTTTATCCGTCAAAGAAGCCACATGACTCCATCAGTTGCCAGACTGCTGGCTTTTGATCTCCTGCTGAGCCCATTGATCCCACTTGGCCCAGTCCGTGCCGAAGTCTTCACCGGCCAGGATCGTGAGGACATTGCGCACCTGCTCGTTCTGAGGATGAGCCGGGTTTTTCAAAAGGTTCATAAAGAGCGGCATCTGAAGGACGCGGTTCCGGTTCATGAGGTCCGAGAACAGCACTTCGATCACATCAGGATTCATTTTGGCATCCGTGAGGTAACCGGCGATCAGGCCATAATCCTCGTCACTGGTGAGATTGACGAGATGTCGGCTGGCGTTCACCTGAGCCTCACCATTGAGCTTTTTGACCAAATCGTGGAGGTCGCGCGCCAATTCGGGGATTTCCTTGTTAGAGCGGAGGATTTCATCGATCATCACGTCCCCCTCCTCGACCGTGATGAGACGGTCGGGACCACCAGTCGTCATGCTAGATTGACCGGGTGATCCGGAAGCAAGCGGCTCCACTGATTTTATAGCTTCCTGGCTGCCTTTCGCCGAGTCTGTTTTGACCATAGGCAGCGGCGTGGCCTCTTGCCCTGCCCATTGCCAGCCATAGTACAGGGCGACAACGAAGATGAAACCGGCTCCGATGAAAAGATTGCGCAGGCGAGTATTGGGAGAAGACATGGACGCTGGGACAAGGAAAAGCAGTGGGTGTGTTCAATCAAGACGGCGGATCAGATGCGGCGCTCAAGGCCGGACTTCCTCGCCAGTCTGAGTGCTGGTGATCTTCACTTCTTCACGGTGCAGGGAGGGATCGCTGCGGAAGGTGAGCCGTGCCTCGTACTTGCGTTCAAGGGAGACGAGAAGCTCGCCATCCTCCGTCTTCAGACGCTGCATTACTTCAGGATGCACGACCACCACAAGGTTTTTCTGCTCAGGCTTCCCACGACCGAGGATGGAGCTAAGCGTGCGCTGGAGTTCGACGCTCATCGTGAAGGTGGTTTTCACCTGACCGTGGCCTTTACAGTAGGGACACGGCTCGTAAAGCGCGCTGCTGAGGCTTTCGTGAAGACGCTGCCGGGTCATCTCCATGAGGCCGAACTGACTGATGGGGAGGATCTGGGTCTTGGCCTTGTCACGCTTTAGATGCTCTAGCATGGATTTATACACTGCCTGCTGATCCTTGCGGTG
>CAYMHJ010000079.1:0-16939 GCA_964390165.1 uncultured Prosthecobacter sp.
AGCAAGGCATCCGCCGCGAGAAGGACTTCGCGTTTTTCGTGCGCAACGAGGTCGGTGCCTGGCGTCTGCTCGTCTCCGAGACCACAGACGGCTCCGTGAACGGCTTCCTCGGCATGAGCACGCATCCATCATGCACGATGATCGGCCCTGGCGTTGCCGCGGATGAGGAAACCGCCATCGCCTTGCTTTGGAAAGCCCTCGACTGCCTCCACGGCAAGACGCTCGTCTTTCTCGCCCCCTGCGCGGCCTCCAAGCTTGTGCGCACGGCTTACGCGTGGGGTGCTCGGAATGTCGAACTCCACGTCGCGCAATCCACCGCACCGGTAACTGGCGCGAAAGGCATCGTCTTCCCGACCTTCATGCCGGAGACGGCATAGATCCGAATATCGCCATGCCAGTCATCACCGCCGACAAACTTCGATCTTCCTACGACGTCGTCATCGTCGGCTCCGGTGCGGGCGGTGGGCAGACGGCTTACACGCTGACGATGGAGGGCGTGAAGGTGCTCGTGATGGAGGCAGGGCGCTCGTTTGATGTGCAGACGGAGGTGGCGATGCTGCAATGGCCGAGCCACGCACCGCTGCGTGGTGAAAAGACGCCGGACAAACAATACGGCTTCCACGATTGCTCGATCCACAGCGGATGGGAGATTCCGGGCGAGCCTTACACCAATGCGCACGCGGAAACAGAGAACCAGTTCAAATGGTGGCGTCAGCGCATGATGGGCGGTCGCACAAATCACTGGGGCCGCATTTCGCTGCGCAATGGACCACACGATTTCAAACCGCGCACGCGTTGGGGTCTCGGTTTTGACTGGCCGATCAGCTATGACGACCTCGCTCCCTACTACGACAAGGTGGAGATGCTCGTCGGCGTCTTTGGCACGAATGAAGGCCTCGAAAATTCGCCCGACTCCTCGCCCGGCGTGCTGCTGCCTGCGCCAAAGCTGCGCGTGGGCGAGCTGTATGCACAGAAGCACGGGAAGAAGGTGGATGCGCATATCGTGCCGATTCATCGCGCGGTGCTCACCAAGCCACAGGATGCCGAAACGATCCCCGCGAAGCTGCATCCCGACAATACGAAGGCGCAGGGCATTCTAGCCGAGTCAATGCGCACGCGAGCGCCGTGCTTCTGGGCCACCGATTGCCATCGCGGCTGCGCCATCCGTGCGAACTACGATTCACAGACCGTGCATCTGCGCCCCGCTCTGGCGACGGGGAATCTCGACATCCTCCCAAACGCGATGGCGCGCGAAGTGACAATCAACAAGGACGGCAAAGCCACCGGCATCACTTTCATCGACAAAACCACGGGTCGCGAAGGTCATGCGAAAGGCCGCGTCGTGGTGCTGGCGGCCAGTTCGCAGGAGTCGGTGCGGCTGCTGCTGAACTCGAAGTCGAAGCTCTTCCCCGATGGCCTCGCGAACTCGAGCGGCAAGGTCGGCAAATACATCACGGACTCCGTTTCCAGCAGCCTCAGTGCGCACATCCCCGCCTTTGAAGGGATGCCGGTTCACAACGAAGACGGCGCGGGCGGACCACATGCCTATGTGCCGTGGGCGCTGCATGATCTGAACCGCAAGGCCGAGCTGGGATTCCCTGGCGGCTATCATTTGGAGTTCACCACCGGCCGCCAAATGCCCTCGATGAATGTCGTGAACAGTATCGAAAGCCGCGCAGGCAGCCCGAGCGTGCTGTTTGGCAAAAAACTCTTGGAGGAGGCGCGGCGTTTCTACGGCTGCCAGCTCGGTTTTGGTGCGCAGGGCACCATGCTGCCGAATGACGATTGCTTTGCCGAGCTCGATCCTGATTTGAAGGACCAGTGGGGCATCCCCGTGCTGCGCTTTCATTGGAAGTGGTCGGAGTTTGAACTCAATCAGGTGCGCCATCAGCAAAAACGAATCCGCGAGCTACTGGAGGCGCTTGGCGGCAAAATCTCCGCGAAAGCCGAGGCCGATCCCGCCAAGGCCATCAAGACCGGCGGCAGCGTGATCCACGAGGTCGGCGGCGCGATCATGGGCGCTGATTCAAAGACCTCGGTGACGAATCAGTGGAGCCAGACCTGGGACGTGAAGAACCTGTTTCTGGCGGATGGCGCGCCCTTTGCCAGCACGGCGGACAAGAACCCCACGCTCACCATCATGGCGCTTGCCTGGCGCATGGCTGATCATCTGATCGACGAACTCAAACGCCAAAACATCTGATGCACTCGTCCGACAACCTTTCCCGCATCGACCGCCGCGTGGCGATCCAATGGATGCTCAGCGCCGCAGCCACTGTCGCCGTGCGCGATCCACGGGCATGGGCCGCTGAGGCTCCCATCACGGCCAAGGGCTACGGGCCCGATCCTAGCATGGTCAAAATCTACCAACCCGGCGACGTGTGGCCGCTCACGCTCACGGAGCCGCAGAGGCGCACTGCGCATGCTCTGTGCGATGTGATCATCCCATCTGACGATGCTTCACCCAGCGCTTCCGCTGTCGGTGTGCCCGACTTTATTGATGAATGGATCAGCTCGCCGTATCCAGCGCAGGCCGGTGACCGGCGTATCATTCTCGATGGCCTAAAGTGGATCGACGAGGAAGCGGTGCGCCGCTTTCAGAAGAGCTTCGCTGATCTCACCCTCGAACAACGAACGGCGATCTGCGATGACCTCGCCAACGGCAAACCAAAGGACAAGAAGGCCGCATCGTTCTTCAAACGCTATCGCGATCTCACCGCCGGAGGCTACTACACCACGCCGGAAGGCATGAAGGCCATCGGATATGTCGGCAACGTGCCCAGTGCGACCTTTGAAGGACCTCCCATCGAAGCGCTGAAGCATGTGGGGCTGGCGTAGCATAGGCTTTCCAGCCTGTGCTTTCATTTCCGGAGCAGGACCCAAGCACACAGGCTAGAAAGCCTATGCTACGGAACATCATCATTGCCAAATCGACCGCTCTTCAACGTAGTGAACCTGATGCCTTTTCTCTCCCGCTTTCTAACCAGCCTTTGCCTCGCCTCACTGACCACCCATGCCGCCGTCGTGCGGGTCGAGATCACGGAGCGTTCGAACATTCCCAAGTCGGGCTACGAGCAGATCAGCGGCAAACTGCATTTCGAGATTGATCCGAAGTTGCCGGGCAATGCAGTCATCACGGATGTCGATCTGGCTCCAGTGAATGCGGCGGGCAAAGTGAGCTTTGTGGCCGATTTGCGGCTGTGGAAACCGAAAGACGACTCGCGCAGCAATGGCGCGGCGTGGGTGGAGATTCCGAATCGCGGCGGGAAGGCGAGCCTGCCGACTTCCATGATGGAGCAGGGCTTCACCATGCTGAATGTGGGCTGGGAGTTCGATGTGGCGGCGGATAAACTGCGCTTGGAAGTGCCACGGGCTCAAAACAAGGACGGCAGCCCGATTCGCGGTGTGGTGAGCGCTGTCTTCACGCCGGACAAAAAGCTCGATGAGCAGCCGATCACCGATTTGACCGATTATCCGCCCGTGGACATCGCAGGATCTGAAAGCCGACTCATCGTGCGAAATCGCGCTGCTTACCCGGAAGGCCAGGAAGTGCCGCGAGAGCGGTGGAGCCTCGAAAACGGACGCATTCGACTCAAAGGCGGTTTTGAGCCGGGGAAGACCTACGAGGTGTTCTATCTCTCCGAGGCGCCGCCCGTCGCCGGACTTGGCTACGCGGCGATTCGCGATGCGGTGGCGTGGTTGAAGCATGATCCGGCCTCGCCCGCGAAGGTGAAGCACGCCTACGCCTTCGGCTCTTCGCAATGCGGCCGCTTCTTGCGCGACTTTGTTTATCTCGGCTTCAACACGGACGAACAACGTCGCATGGCCCTCGACGGTATCATGTCGCACGTCGCTGGCGCGGGCCGACTCGTGCTGAATCAGCGCTGGTCCACACCCCGAGCCATTTCCGGTTACTACACCGCTTCGTATCCCTTCGCCGACACGGCGCAAAAGGACCCGGTGAGTGGTCAAAGCGAAGGCATCCTCGCCAATCCTCGTGTGAAGCATGCGCCGAAGATTTTTTACACAAACATGGCCGCCGAATACTGGGGGGCGGGCCGTGTCGGTGCGCTCACGCACACCACGCCGGATGGCAAACAAGATATCGCGCTGCCGGAGAATGTGCGCTCGTATTTCTTCGCCAGCACCTCGCATGGTCCTGCGTCCTTCCCACCAACCTCGCAGGTGAAAGGCTCGCCCTTGGCGAACCCGGTGAACGCCAATCCCGCAATTCTCGCGCTGCGTTTGGCGATGCATCGCTGGGTCAGCGAAGGCATCGCTCCACCGCCGAGTGTTCATCCCAAGCTCAGCGACGCCACGCTCGTGCCGATCAACGACGTGCGCTGGCCAAAAGTGCCCGGTTTGGCCACACCGAATGCCGTGAAGGCCGGAGGTCGCGTGCGCAATCCGCAACTGCCCGGCGGTGCGGGCGAAGGCACCGAGTTGCCGCTGCTCGTGCCGCAATGCGATGCCGATGGCAATGACCTCGGCGGCATTCGAGTGCCGGATGTCGCTGTGCCACTCGGCACGGGCACAGGCTGGGTGTTTCGCCCGACGCAGTTCGGCTCACCGCACGAGTTTTACCTCCTGCGCGGAGCCTGGGTGCCCTTTGCAAAAACCAAGACGGAACGCGAAGCCTTGAATGATCCGCGCCCGTCTGTCGAAGAACGCTACGGCAACAAAGCCGCCTACCTCGACCAGGTGAAAGCCGCCGTGCAAAAGCTCATCGAGCAACGTTTTCTCACCGACGCCGACCTCGAACCGCAGCTCAAGCAAGCCAGCGAGCGCTGGGACTGGGTAATGCGCCAAACAGCACGCTAAACAACTTTCATGACACGCCTCCTCATCCTCATCATCGCCTGCTTCGTCAGCCAGGCCTTCGCGCAGACGCCATTCAAGAAAGTCCTCTTTCTCGGCAACAGCATCACCAAACACGGCCCGAAAGCCGACATCGACTGGAGTGGCAACTGGGGCATGGCGGCGAGCGCGGAAGCAAAGGACTATGTGCATGTCTTCACGGCCTCGCTCGCGCAGAAACAAGGCTCCACGCCGGGGATCCTCGTCAAAAACATCGCCGACTTCGAGCGGGCGCATCAGGGCTATGACTTCGCCGCGAAGCTCAAGGAAGCCATCGACTTTCAAGCCGACCTCATCGTGCTCGCCATTGGTGAAAACGTGCCCGCTTTGAAAACGACGGAAGAAAAGACTAAGCTCCAGCAGGCTGTCACGAAACTGTTGACCACGCTCAAAGGTGATCGGAAGCCGGTGATCCTCGTGCGTAGTTGTTTCTGGGCGAACGCGGCGAAGGACGAGGCTTTGCGCGGTGCCTGCGATGCCGTCAGCGGCATCTATGTGGACCTCAGTGCCCTGAGCGCGGACAAAAGCCTCTACGGCCGCGCTGAGCGCGAGTTCAAACACGCTGGTGTCGCCAACCATCCCGGCGACAAGGGCATGGCGGCCATTGCGGCGGCGCTAATGAAGGCTTTGGAGCGGTAAGATGCCTTAGAGGGCGAATCTGCGTTTGCTCAGGCTTGAGCGTGCTTTTAGCGTTGAGCACGCATGAGCCAACTTTCCCCATCTGACCGACTTGAGACTTCGTTTGCCCCGTTTCGTGAAAAAATGCAGGCCGAGGGCCTGAGCGAATCGGCCATCCGGGCGTTTCGGGGGAGTTACGCGGCCTTGCTGGCCGGTGAGACGGGCATGATTCCCGAGGCCTCGATCCAGGCCGCACAGTATTTGCCGAAGGCGGAGGCTCTCACGGCTCCGGAGGCTCATCGGGCATCGGAATTGCTGAAACAAACGGTCCTCATCAAACTGAACGGCGGTCTGGGCACAGGCATGGGGTTGGAGAAGGCGAAATCGCTGCTGCCGGTGCGTGGCGACGATACCTTTCTCGATTTGATCGCCCGACAGATCCTGCGTCTGCGGTCGCAGACGGGCAGCGAGGTGCCGGTTTTCATGCTGATGAATAGCTTCAGCACGTCGGCGGATACTGCGGCGCATTTGGAGGCTCGGTTTCCTCAGCTCGGTGGTCGCGAGGTGTGGGAGCTGATGCAGAACAAGGTGCCTAAAGTGCTCGCCAGCACGCTGGAGCCCGCGCTTTGGCCGGCAAATCCCGAGCAGGAGTGGTGCCCGCCGGGTCATGGCGATATTTACGCCTGCCTCGCTGGTTCGGGATGGTTGGAGCGATTGCTCGCCAGCGGCGTGCGCTATGCCTTTGTGTCGAACTCCGACAACCTCGGTGCCACGCTCGATCCGGCGATCCTCGCGTGGTTCGCCGATAGCGGCATGCCTTTCGCGATGGAGGTCACGCGGCGCACGGAGTCGGACAAAAAGGGTGGCCATCTCGCGGTGCGGTTGCGTGATGGGCGCTTCCTGCTGCGTGAATCGGCGCAGTGCCCGAAGGACGACGAGAAGCACTTCCAGGACATCGAGCGCCATCGCTACTTCAACACGAACAACCTCTGGATCGACCTTCAGGCGCTGAAAGCCGCGCTCGCCGCCAATGACGGCCTCATCCCACTGCCACCGATCATGAACAAGAAGACCGTCGATCCTCGCGATGCCAGTTCCGCCGCCGTCATCCAGCTCGAAACAGCCATGGGCGCTGCCATCGAGTGCTTTGCCGGTGCGGGTGCCATCGAGGTCTCACGCGTGCGCTTTGCCCCGGTGAAGACGACGAGCGACCTGCTCGCCGTGCGTTCCGATGCCTACGAGCTCACCGAGGACTTCTGCCTGCATCTCCACCCCAGCCGCCAGGGCCAGCCGCCGCATCTCCACCTCGACCAGAAGCTCTGCAAACTCGTTGACGGCCTGGAGAAGAACTTCCCTCACACCCCCAGCCTCCTCCACTGCCGCAGCCTCCTCGTCCACGGCCCCGTCGAATGTGGTGAAGGCGTTGTGTTCAAGGGTGATGCGGTCATCCACAATCACACGACCTCGACCGTGAAGCTCAAGGCCGGCACGCATGAGGGGACGATGAGCGTGGGCGGGTGAGTTTCCGACCTGCGTTGGCAAGGAGGACTCCATCGCTGCGATTGGCTTCAAATTGGCTCGCTGAGTCAGTGCCTCCGTTCTATGGCGGATTGATTCACGAATGACCCAAGTCACCATCTACACCGACGGCGCATGTTCTGGCAATCCCGGCCCCGGCGGCTACGGGACCATCCTGCAAAGCGGCAAACACGAGCGCGAACTCGCCCAGGGCTACCGCCGCACCACGAACAACCGCATGGAGCTCATGGCAGTGATCGCCGGATTGAAAATCCTGACACGTCAGTGCTCCGTCACCCTCTACTCAGACTCGCGTTACGTCGTCGATGGCATCGAGAAAGGCTGGGCGAAGAGCTGGAAGGCACGTGGCTGGAAAAAGGCCGACAAACAGCCGGCAGTGAATGCCGACCTTTGGGCGCTCATCCTCGACCTGACCGCCCGACATCAGGTGAAGCTCGTCTGGGTGAAAGGTCACGCCTCAAATCCTGGCAACAACCGCTGCGACGCACTTGCTGTCGCGGCCTCGAAGTCCGCAGGCTTAATCGTGGATGAAGGATACGAAATCAAAAAGGCGGAGACTCATGGACAGCTTTTGGGCGAGTGATGGAAGTTCATGCCGTTGGGCAGGGGCAACACTGGCCGTACTGGCACCCTGGCGGCACCTCGCTGCGCGCGGACTTGCCCTGGGCATTGCTGCCACGCCCCGTTGGGCCATTTGGAGCTGTGAATTCAGCAGGGCGGTTTGCCAAGATGTGGCTGAGCCAATTCCGAAATCCGTTTTTGGTCTGAAAAGCCACGGAAAGGCAGTCCGAGTCATTTTCACCTCAGTGATGACGCGTAGCATATCCACTCAGCGCCGCGTTATCATGAGGTGATCCATCGCGTTCCCTTGTTAACCCGCCCGCCCAGCCACCGCCACTGCTCAGGCGTGACAAAAAGCGCGTAAAAAGACCACATCAACAGGCTGAAAAAGATCAGATCATGCATCAGGAGCGCGATCATTAGGTGAAAAATTAAACCAAATCCGATAGCAAATGGGCGCAGGGATCTGATCAAGAACCACAAGGGTGCCCCCACTTCAAAAGCAAGAGAGATATGCTGCTGGAACGTCCAAACCCACTTCGGCCAGGCGCTCAAGGCCCAGGCTCCAAAATCAGTGCGGTGGATGCCCTGCACGACGGACCAAAGCACGTCACCCGATTGCAGCCAATCCCCCTCCATTTTTGCTAAACCGGATGCAAAGTAATTCAGCAGCAGAGAGGCTTGGAGCAGCCGCAATGGAGCCAATGATTGAACTAGCTTGCCTGTTTCCGGGCTTCTAGTCATGGCGGGGGCAACCATCAGAACCGCAAACACACAGACAAACAGCTTATTGCCTGCGAAGGTCATCATGAAGTCCACGCGCTGAGCATAAAGAGCCGTGGCAAAAAGCAGCACGAAGCCGAGCCGACGTGACCACGATGCGCCAAGAATTCTCCTCACTCCGCTGCGTTGAAGAGGCCAGATGACCAGCACGGCCCCAAGCAGCATCAAGCCAGCAAAACAAAGGACCTGCCATGGTGTGAGCAGTGGCCAGGGCGTTGGGTAACCCATCCTGACAAGATCACTTTCGGTGAGATCAAAACCAGCGGCGGTAAGCCACTCTTCCCAAGCACAAAAGCAGTAGCCCATCCACGCCAGGAAGGATGCCGTGAATAAACACTCAAACACGCGCATTGACAGGGCATCTTGCTCAACCATGAATTGGCTCTCCAGATGACCACGCCAATCCGTTTGTGTCATTACCTTCCGTAGTTCAGATAAGATCATGGTAAGGAGGACTTGGGGACATCTACCGTTGGTGGCAGGTTGGGTAGCAGTGCCCGACTTGGCGGCGGCGTTGGAGGTGGTAACAGGGAAGCAGGTTGAGGCGTTTCTTTGACTGGTGTCCCTGGCACCGCAGTTGAAGGTGCCATCGACTTTGTGGCAGGTAGAGATGGTTTCAGCGTTCTGCGTCCTGAAACCTGCGTAGCTTTCACGGCCTTGACGGTACTGCCTCGAATTTCGAATTCAGCCACCACCCTTTGCCATTTAGCCGGAAGGGCAGACACCCTGGTATCTTTCCAGGCTCCCTTGGCTTCGGTCAGCTCTGCACTACCCATCGGCCAGGAGACTGCCACAAAACGAACGCCAGTGACATCGTTCAGCACTCCTGCCGCACGCCCCTCCTTGATGGCATGCTTGGCAAGGCGCAGAAACAATGATTCCCTTCCCTTGCTGTGGTCATTACGACTCAAGATGATGTCATACCTCGTTCGGTGCCCATATCTCACTGTGGGGAAGAGAATCTGCTCCTTCATCTCAAACCACTTCCCATCCTGCCGCTTCCATTCGATGTGGTAATCACGCCAGCCTTTGATCTCCGTCGTAAACAGCGCTGAGGCACTGTGTTGGTAGTTCACAATTCGTGGTAGCCAGTTCCAGCGTTTCCGACTCCAGCCCGTGTTGAAGAACGGTATCAGCCAGAAAATCAGACAGACAATCCAGAAAAAGACCACATAACCACGGCGGCGGGTGAGAGATCGATGACTTGGCTCCATAAGTTGTCAATGCGGCCGCTCTAGGAAATCGGACCAGCTTACTTTTTGAATCTCACCCCGACTTTGGCAAACTTCTCCATCATCTCGGCGGCGATCAATTGATCGCTCCGCCCACCAAAAATCTTCTCCACCATTGCTTCCGCCGTCGCTCCTTCCATGCCCGGCTCAGGGGTGGCTTGAACTTTTCCCGTCCTGATCAGGACATTGCGGTAGTATTCATGCAGCGCACGTCCGCTGCCATCTCCATCCAGGAAGCCGAAGTAGTAGCCAAGCAAGGTCGAATCAAAATGCAGTTGTTGATTCAGCTCCGTGGCATCCGTGCGCATTTCTTTGGATCTCATGGTCTTGATCATTCGGGCTAGATCCATCTCCACCTTGTAGTCCTCCGTGTAGAGCTTGACATATTTTTTCAGCGACGACTCGAGATCAGTGAACCGAATGCTCCCATTGTCCTGATAGCAAAATTTGGAAATCACATGTGGATAGGCATAGCGTGTCCAAGGAAACATCATGGCGCGGATGTCATAAAACATGCCGTAGGCGGTGATGAAGGTCACGCCACCAGGGTCTTTCCGTTTGGTATCGAACTGGTAGCGCGGTCCCACCTGCTTCAGACCGATGACTGAAAACTGTAGCAGCGAGTTCCCATTCACCGTGGTGGAGGTCGTCACATCATTGCCGCCAAAGAGCTTCACATAGTCGTCCTTAGTTTCCGCCATGAGAATTTTGAAGTGCGTTCCGTCTTTGGGTTTCGGCTCCCAGCCCCATGGCATCCGTGTCGCCACCTGATGCGTCAGAAGGAAATCGGCAGCCACCTCGGACATCACCGACTTTGCTAACTGAGCACTCGAAATGAACTCAAACTGCCCGATCTGATAATGAAACTGCCGCCCCACCTTGTCTTGCACACCTTCCGTCACTTCGAGCGTCTTCGGGTCGATGGAAAAGACCTCCTTGGGCCAAGTCATCGCCCCGCTGGCCGTAGCTTCCCCTCCACTTGGAGACGCCGACTTAGCAGCTTTCTGCTTCTCGATGTAGTCCTGATCTGCCCGTGAGAGCGTGCCGAGATGCACGGTGCTCTTGGTGCCGTTTTCGAGCTGGATCACCACATTCACCCCATCCGTCACCTCCACCAGCGCCGCACGCACCGTGCGGCCTTGTTGGTTCGTCCAGGTGCGCATTTCTGCGGCTTGGGAAAAAAGGTTCAGACTCGTGGTCAGGAGCAGGAAGGTGGTGAGCAGGGACTTCATGGGAGTGGTTTTTCGGCGAGTTTTTTTACCGCTGATGGGACGGTAATCAGACGCTAATAGAAGAAACATGATGGCTTGGGATGAGCGTTTCGTCAGCGTCTTATCAGCGGTTGAAAAGGGTTGGGACAGAATGTGCGGTTAAGGAGTGGATGGCTTTTTAAAGGGGATGGGGGCTCCGGCCCAGAATTCGAGGATTTTGGCATCGCCGGACGGGGTGCGGATGGAGACGCGGTGGATGCCGGGGTTCTGGGAGACGGTGTAGGCAAAGGCCAGTTGGCGGGCGGCGTCCAGCTTCCCGGCGGTGCTGCGCTGGGCACCTTCGATCAGACCGCCGTCTTCGGAGGTCAGGGCCACGGGCGTGTCCGGCTCCGTCTGGGAAAAGGCTAGCCGCACCTGCACCGTCTCCCCCGGCTGCGTCATCATCCGGGGGAACTCGCCCACCTGGTTCACCGTCAGGGCCTGCGCACTCTTCGTGCTCGGCACCCGCACATAGGCCATCACTGGCTCCCCAGGGTAGGCGGGTGGGCTGCCCGGCCAGCGATAGGGCGTAAAGCCGCCCACCTCCGCCGGCTGGATGTGCTGCGCCGAAGCCTGCGCCACCACCCGACCTGAAGGCAGCGCGGCCTCGCCCCGTAGAGGCAAACGTGAGTTTGCCCCGTCTGCTTTGCTGACAAAAGCCACGGGCTCGGCCTTCTTGGCCTTCGGCGTCGTGGAAGCGCCTACCGCTTGGGGAGTCCCCAGCTTCGGCGCATCCTCACGCAGGAACCACCATAGCATGAAGAGGCTGTAGGCGGCGATGAGATAAAAAGTGATAAACCTATTCATGCACATTAACCAACGCCGTTTATTTTCAAAAAAGTGATCTTAGTACGTGCTTCGTTTGTACGGATGACAAAACATGTATAACCCCCATCGTGAGTGACCCACGCCTCGCCTCTACGAAACAGCGCCTTTAGAGGCTCAGCTTTGGGACTCAGAAGGTGCCATTTAAACTCGTGATGTGTTTTGGCGGATATAATCGTAACGCCCTGAACAAAATACTTGTCAATGTTTGCACGGATTTTGATGCGATCAGATTGACTCACAGAGTCAGTTTCATCTAGATGCATGAGAACTAGCTTTTTGAGGTCCCTAAACTGCTCTTCAGATAAGATTAGCTTTTTGATTTTGTTCGCGGTGAACATCTGCCGAACGCTTTCAAGCTGAGGATTGAAGGGACAGTATTCCGCACTGAATGCATGGATTGCCATCAGCAATAAAAACAAGATAATGGTTTTCATGATCATTTGTTGATTCCACGAGGATAGTAACCAGCGCGCGGATTGTCCCCAGTCAATGCACGTGCACGATTCTCGGCTTCTACAGCCTGTCTCTCGGCTGGTGGTGTAGTTCCAGGTTTTCCACTGCCCATATCCGTTGATTGCTGACCTTTATCTGCAGCGCTCGCATGTCCAAGCTCATGAGCTAACCCAGCGATTGGGTCACGAACTCCGTTGCCGGTAGCATCTTCACCACCAATGATGCCATCTGGATCCCAGCCTGTCATAGAACCAGAAGGTTTATGATCACTTCCTGCTGGACTATCGTTTCGATTCTCCTCGTTTTCGTATATTCCGTGGGTGTTTTCTGATTTTTTTAATTCATCTATCATCTTTTTTAATTCGGGATCTTTACCGAGCTTTTTCAAAGCAGCCTTGACCTTACGTTTAAATTTCCAAGAACCGCAAATTTCGAGTTTAAGCCCACTGGAATCACGGTACAAGACGACCCCATTCCCCACATACCGATACATGTTCACATCCCCCGCGCTGAACCGAATTGGGTCGATCTGCATGAACCTGCCGATCACGGGAGAATAAACCCGGTTGCGGTAGTCGTAGAGGTTGGCTTCGGCGATCCATTCGCGGCCGGTGTAGAGGAAGCGATTTCCGAGCGGGGATGAGGGATGAGAGATCAGGGATGAATCCGTGACGGTGACTTTGCCGAAGACGTCGTACTGGTAGCTCTCGAGGATGGCTCCGGTGCTGTCGGTGAGGGCGGTGACGCTGCCGAGGGCGTCGTGCAGATGGTATTTGGCACCGGTGGCATCGACCATGAGGAGGATCTCATCCACGGCGGCTCCGTGGACATAACGGCGTGTTTGGGCACCGCTCAGGTCCCGCTCCTCGATGAGGTCCCAGCCATCCCAGAGGAAGAGGGTGGTCACGCCGTTGATCGAACGGCTGGTGACGCGGTTCCGCGTGTCGTAGGTGCTGGTGACGCTGTGGGTGCCATCGCTGGCACTGAGCAGACGGTTATGGGAATCATAAGCCAGCGTGGACACGGGGCCGCTGCCTGCATCTTGGAGGCGGGCGGAGGTGAGGTTGCCATTGGTATCGTAACCGGTGCTCTGGCCGTTGATGGCGGCGTATTGGTTCACGGCATTCGCGGTGCCGTAGGTGTCCGTGACGATGGAGCCGCTGGCTGGGGTGGTCTGCACCTGCTGGCGATTGCCCACGGGGTCCCAGTAGTAAGTGGTGGTCTTCTGAGGGCTGGTGCCGGTGCTGGTGGCGGACTGATATTTCACGCTGGTGATCTGGTCCACAGCATCAAAGCCATAGACATCCCAGGTCCCGCCATCGACCTGCATGGCGCTGCGGTTGCCGACGCTGTTGTACTGGTAGGCGCGGGTTTGCACAGGGGTGTTGCCGAGGTTGTGGTTCAGGCTGGTGAGCTGGTGGGCGGCGTCGTATTGATAAGAGGTGACGATGCCGTTTTCCAGCGCCTTGCCCGCACGGGTGCCGCTGGGGTTGTAGCTGTAGGCAGCCAGCGGGGGTGGTGCACCCTCGCTGATGGTCTCCACCTGCCCGCGTGCGGTGTAGGTGCGGCTGACGACGGTGCCACCTGGGTAGGTGACGGTGGCGTTTCGCCCATCTGCATCCCAGGTGTAGCTGACGGTGTAGGCAGGCAGAGCGGGTGCGATGCCGTGCAGGCTCTGCGTCTCCGTGAGCTGCTGCCCGGCCACGTCATAGGTGTAGCTGCTGGTGCTGAGGCCATTGCTGGAGCTGAGTAGGTGCCCGGCGGCATCGAAGGTGCGGGTGATGTCTGGTGTGCTGTCACTCCAGTCCACCGCTGTCTCACGACCACGCAGGTCATAGCTGGAGGTGGCGACGGCTCCATTCCGGCTGCGGGCGGTGAGGCGCTGATGGGCGGCATCATAGGTCCACTGCTCGTAGCTGCTGTCGGGGTAGTCCTTCCGGGTTGGCTGGCTGAGGGCATTGTAAAGCCAGCTGTAGGTCTTGCCACGCGCGTCCGTGAGGCTGGCGAGGTTCCCCTCCGCATCGTAGGTGAAGGTGGTGGTCTGGTTCTTTGCGTCCTGGGTCGTGAGTCGGCGGTTCAGCTTGTCATAGGTGTGCAGAGTCACGCCGTTGTCAGGGCGGGTCTCGGAGATGACATTGCCCGCACGGTCATAGGCAGTGAGCGTGGTGCGTCCGAGTGCATCCGTAACGCTGACCACGCGGTCACGCCCGTCGAAAGCACGCGCGGTAACGGAGCCGCTGGGATCGGTGATCTGGACGCCATTCCCCACGGCATCATAAGCGTAAGAGGTGGTGGCCGCGTGAGCGGTGCCGAAGGCGTCTGTCTCCGAAAGCAGCCGCCACTCCAGATCATAGGTGTAACTCACAGTGCGTCCGCCGGGGCTGGTAATGGCGCTGGGTTTTCCAGAGCTTCGGCAGGCACCGCAAGCGCTGGGGGAACCATCACCATAACTGTAGGTAGTCACGCGGTTCAGCGGGTCCGTCTTGGTCAGCGGATTGCGGAACTCATCATAGGTCGTGGCCCAGAAGTGGCCCAGTTCATTGACCTGGGTGATGAGGTTGCCGAAGTCATCGTAATCGTACTCGACAAAACTGCCGTCGGCGAAGGTCTGCCGAGTCACCTGCCCGCGATCATTGTAAAGGAAGCTCTGCACACGCCCGAGGGGATCGGTGATGGTGGCGACGAGGTCGAGCGCATTGTAAGTGTAGGTGGTGGCGGAGCCGAGGGCATCTGTGCTGGTGAGTAGGCGGCCCGAGGTGTCATAGGTGTAGCTCTCCACCTCACCGTTTCTGCGGATGTGGGTGAGGGGCTGACCGAAGCTGTTGTAGGTCCAGTGTTCTGTGGTGGCGTCAGGATGATAGACCTGCGTGACGCGGCCCCAAGAGTCTCGGGAATAATATGTGGTGCGTGTCAATATGCCAGGCCCGGACAAACTGTGGCTGAGAAGCAGGCCGGTGTAGGAATAGACAAAGGTTTCGATCGAAGCATCCGGGTGAGTGATGTGAAGGGGGCGTCCCGCGTAATCATGGATGTAGTTGGTAACGAAGCCTCGCGCATCCGTGACCGAGACGAGAAAGCCGTTAGCGTCGTGAGCGTAAGTGGTGACATTTCCATAACTGTCCTCCTTTGCCGTGATCTGGGCTTTCACGGGATCATAAGCAAACTTGGCCAACCGCCCACTGGGATAAATGGCGCGGGTGTTATGGGGGCCGGTATGCCCTGTGCTGGCGATAACCTCACTCGTCAGTGCACTTTTTTCTGATTTCACAAAGCCCACTGGGCCCAATTCATTGAACTCGTAGGTAATGGAAGTGCCATTACCGATGATGCGTGGATCTGTGCAATGCTGCATCAAAGGCCGGGCAAAAGGCGCTGTCTGGATGTAGCTGTAGCTGGCCTGGGTGCCGTCTGGGTACTGCACTCCGGTGAGGACATTCCAGTTAAACCAGCCGGTAGGATCGCTGAAGGTCGTGTAAGTGTAGTTCACCTCACGTCCATCACTGGAGGTGACTTTGGTGATGGCCAGATCAGAACCATTTAGTTGAGCGAGGCCAGCGAGATCAAAAACAATCCTTGTTCCCGCATCACCAAGCAGGAAATAGCGGATTTTGGAGACCTTGGTGGGTGCGCTACATTCGATGCCGACATAACCAGTAGTAGCAACTTCATGCTGGTAAAAAGTGGACGTGTTTCCATCAAACGCTTTTTCTGGATCAAACGATGGATTTGCATAGGGCAAGGCCCCGAAGGCGGTGCCTGTAATCAAGCCGTCATTCTCATCGTAGAACTCGAGTTCAGCCACTTTGAGCGCGGGAGTGTTTGACTCACGATTCTGGACGATCAGCGTGAGAAATTTGGCGGACGGTCCATCTGACCCCAGATCAATCTCATGCCATGAGCCGAGCGCAGTTTCAGGATGAAGCACCTGGGCATAATTCGTGATGCGTCTTGCAGAGCCCGCGCCCGTTCCTGAATAGGTGAATTCGAGGTATCTGCCGCTGGGATCAGTCACCTTGCTGATGAGTGAATGGTCAGGACCAAAGTTCGTGCAATCGATTCCATAGGTGGTGCCCTGCCCATCATTGATGGAGAGAAGTCTGAATTCAGGGCGCCTAGTTTCACGCTTGAGCCCCAGGTTCTCTCCCCCGACTATTTTATCCTTGTGCCGGGGGACGGTGTTGATGAACGTGCAGAAACTGCCATCGGCGTGACTGAGGGTGAACACGCTGGACTGCGGATCTTCAGAAAGCTGACTTTGGCACCCCGACTGGGAGTTCCAATACGCGTATGGCATGTCCTTGTTTCCGGCCAGAGCTTCGTCTTCATCCTCAAGACTGAAGGAGCGAACGAAATCATAGTCGCTGCCATCTGGATAGGTCACACGAATCACTGGAAAATGTTGCTCGACCTCTGCCTGCATGCCCTCTTGAGTAACCAAAACCATTTGGGTAATGGTGCCAGCATCCCGCATAAGCCACTGGTAGTTATGCGTCCACACGCCTTCACGTCCGAATGGGCCTGCAATTCCATTTTGTGGAACTCGGCGTGTATTGCTATGGCGAATGAACTTTAGGGCCTGCCTGCCAACGGATCCAAAAACAGTGAGGTCGGCAATGGAACGGTGGGCGTTACCTGTGTACGTGGAGAAATGATTGGAGCCGTTGCAATCTGGATCTTTGGGGGGATCTGAAGGCCCGCCTGATTTGTTGTTTCCACAAGGCTGGCTGGAATCCGCAGGCTTTTCGGGAGGCTCTGGGGGAGGTGTCGTGTCCGTGGTATCAGTCGTGTCCGTGGTATCGGTCGTGTCCGTGGTATCAG
>CAYMHJ010000079.1:17039-22262 GCA_964390165.1 uncultured Prosthecobacter sp.
TATCAGTCGTGTCCGTGGTATCAGTCGTGTCCGTGGTATCGGTCGTGTCCGTGGTGTCAGTCGTGTCCGTGGTGTCGGCTGTATCAGATGCCCAAACCTGCCCTTGGATAGGCGTTAACATCTGCCCCATTAGCGCTAGATAAGCTACCCAAACGCATAAGGGGCGACGAAAGCGTGCCAGAAAATGGATGTATTCAGTGCGGTTCGTTTTTTGTTTCATCGTCTTGTTTTTGGCCAAATTGTTAAAAACGATGTCATGCAGTTTCAGGTATTGAGCGCTTCTCGTAATTGCTGGCTAAATCATCCTTATCATCCCCCCATAGTCACGCTCACCTCGGCGCTCCACTGGCCCACTGGGGCGTCGTCGATGCGGTAGATGGCGCGGTATTTCCACTTGGTGAGGGTGGCGGGGAAAGGTGTGGTATCGAGGTAGCCGGGAGTGGTGTCGAAGGTGAGGATGGTCCAGCCTTTGCCATCGGCGCGGTCCACCTGGATTTCGCATTGATCGAGGTACTTGGCCCAGCCCTGCCAGCCCCAGCCGATCTGCACGCCTGCGGCGGTGACGGTGGCGGTGATCTCAGGGCGTAGGAGGTTGAAGTCTGGCGCAGGCTCTGGCGTGCCCATGATGCCCATGTCCATGCACATCGGTTCCGTGCAGGCGTCGTTTTCTTTGATCTCTGCCACGAGATCAAAGATGCGCCGAAGGGCGCCGGCAGGACGGGCCACGACGCCAACCGGCAGCGGCGGCTGGGTGAAGCCGGGCAGGGTCAGTGCGCCCTCCCCGCTCTGCGCCTGCTCGAGGGCGGTGGTGGATGCCTTCCCATGCGTGCGCACGGCCTCCAGCCAGGTGACGAGCAGATAGACCAGCCAGCGTGAGTCTGCCACGATGTCTGCCAGACGCGCCGGGTCGATGCCGAGAGCTTCGGCATAAAGGGCGAGCTTGAGACGGAAATTCTCCAACCAGACTGCCTGGTCGGCTTGGCGTGTAGGGTAATAGTTTTGGCGTTTCATGGTGCGGCGGTGGTGTTTGGATTTTATCTGAGAAACTGGGGGTTCTGTGCTGCCGTAAGGCTGGAAACCGGGATCTCCCGGCTCACGGGCGTAGCCCTTGCCATCGGCCCCGAAAAAGAGATTGGGATCGTCCCAGAGGTAGGGCTGGCCTGGGGGCACGCTGTGGGGATTGATGTCGTCCCAGTGGAGAAGGCGCATTTGGAGACGGGCAGACGCGGAGACTTGGTGCTGCGCCGGGAAGCATTTCCGCGAGATGCTGCTGGCTGAAAAAGGAGTGTTTGAGTTTTTTCCGGGCTGTTTTTGAGACCAAGTGGGTCTTCCCTGAGAAAAAGGTGGCGCAGAAGTGCTCTCTGGGGCTGATCCCGGAAAAAACGGGGGCGACCCCGTGAAAATCGGGGGCGACCTCGGAAAGAATGGGGGCGGCGGAAAATTCTCCGGCATGCGTCCCGGAAAGAAAGGGGGCGGTCTTCCCGAAAATGGGGGCGCTGCGAAATGTTTTGGGGGTGCCCCCCAAAGAAAAAGGGCCCATCCCGAAAAAAACGGGGAAGCCCCCTTTTTCCGCGCTGGCCATGAGTCTCCTGCGCGGAGTCTTGCCGCCTAGGAGTAGATGACTCAGTGAGGCAGGCCAAATGCGAGCTTGAATCCGCGCGAGATGAGCAATGCCTCCGCTTGACTGCCCACTGCCCACTGCCCACTGCCCACTGCCTCGTCACTCGAAGCGGCTCCCCTACCGATGCTCAGGCACATGGCTGTGCCGAAGGATGGTTGGCGCATTGGCCATGGAAAGGTTGCTCGCATGATTTTTGCTGAATTAAAACTGTTAAATCAGGATTGTGCTTTTTTGACAAGCCTAAAGTGTAACTTGGAGCGCGGGCTTTAGCGTACTGCTGTATGTGTATCTTGCAGGGTTACATGAATGGCTCAAGTTACTGCTGGTGATGAGTCATGCTTAGAAACGCAATGGTGCGGAATCCCTGTAGGCCGAGTGTGCTTGGCGTAGAGCAGCCAGCAGCAGAGTGTGTCGCCGGATTGATGTGCCAAGGGCACAAACTTCCTTAGACAGGGCGCCAGCCCTGGGGTTCACCGCCTCACCGCCTCTTCTTTCCCAGAGCCCCGAAGGCGCGCTCCTCGACTCCGCGCGCGCTTCGTCGGTCGATGCACGGTGTCGAGGGGCGTCCTTTCAGGACTCTGACTCCCGTGATGGGGGTGCGTTCGTCGTCGGGTCCCAGGGCGTTGCCCTGGGCTGAGGAGGGGCGTAGCTTTGGCACTTGGCCGATGGGTTCCGCACATCATCTGGCGATACACCCCATCTGGGGGGCTTCACCGGGATGATGTGCAAACCTCACCGGAGTGGATGCTGTCAGGCCGCGGGTTACTCGAGCGCCTTGAGCTGGATGTGGCGGTATTCCATCACGCCGCGGTCGCCTTCAAGGCCGATGGGGCCGGTGGCGGGCATGGGAAGCGCGGCTTCGAGTACTTCGCCATTGCAGGTGCAGTGGGCCACGCCGTCCTTGACGGTGACTTCGATCTGATTCCACTCCTGAGGCTTGTATTGCTTCAATTCTTTGTAGGGGCCAGCCACGAGGTAGTCGCGGCACTGGAGCTGAGGTTTGCGGATAAAGACGCCGCTGTCTGCGTTCACGCTGGCACGGAATTCGAGCTTAAGGACGAAGTTCTTCGGGAACTCCTCCACGGTGTAAAGCTGGCCGGTGAGCTTGTCCATTTCCGTAGGAAAGGTCACGGCGATGACGCCGTCCTTCACGATGTAGCGCCCGGCATCAGCGGCCTCGGTTTTGCCATCGTGCTTGTCGAGGATGACACCTGGGCTGGGGTTGTCCTTCTTCGTCTTTTCACGGAAGCACCAGCCGGTGAGGTCTTTGCCATTGAAGAGGCTTTTGAAGCCGGCCTCAGGCTGCCAGACATCGGCGTGGAGGCTGGGGGTGAGAAGGAGGGAGACGAGGACGAGGTGTTTCATGGTTGGGATGGGCGCAAGGGAACGCGAAGAGCATTGGCATTCCTGCAATCAGGTCTGTTTAAGGAGGAAGACGGGAATCCTGCCCGACTAATGACAGCTACCTTTTGCTGTGTCCGGCGAACCGGCTTTCCCATTCAGCGTGACTTGCGCGGACCTGCGCCACCGGGCTTTCTCGGTCCACCACGACTCGGCGGGCCAGAGCGTCCAGGAGGGCCTGAACGGCGGGGTGGCCCTGAACGATCCGGGGGACCGGAGCGGTCGCCAAAACCCGAGCGGCGTGGAGGCCCCGAGCGTTCAGGAGCGTCAAAATGATCGTCTGATCTCGGACGACGTGGCGGGCCGGAGCGCTGAGGGGATTCTTCACGATCACCACCGTAACCGCGACGTTTTGGGCCAGAACGATCTGGCGGACCTGCGCGGCGTGTGGGTGGTCCCGAACGTTCGGACGAGTCTTCACGGTCTCCCCCGTAGCCACGGCGAGGTGGAGCAGAGCGGTCTGGAGAGCCTGCGCGGCGTGGCGGACCGGAGCGTGGACGGCGTGGGGCAGTGGCAGGGGCCTCGGTGGGTTCCGGGCGGGGCAGAGCGTAGCGTGCGCGGCCTGTTGGCTTGGTGCTTGTGCCTTTGGACGGGCGGCGGACGGGCGGACGGCGGCGTGGAGTCTCGTCTTCATCGTCCGAGCCCGGTTTCCTGGCGGCGGGCTTTTTGCGCGGCTTGTCATCGCTCACGGGTTTACCCGTGGTGCCGGCTTCGGTAAAGAAGCGCTGCACTTCGGCCTCGGTGAGCTGTTTCCAGGCACCTTTGGGGAGTCCTTTGACCTCCAGCCAGCCAATGCGGGTGCGGACGAGGCGCTCGACCTCAAAACCGAGCTGGTAAAACATGAGGCGGATCTGGCGCTTGAGACCCTGCTTCAGGACGACGTGGCAGCGATACTCGGTGATCATCCAGGCGCGCTCGGCCTTGGCGTGACCTTCTTCCGTGAGCATGCCGTGGACGAGCTTGCCCATGATGGCCTGATCCAGCGGCTTATCGACGATGACCTCGTATTCCTTCTCCGCGCCTTTGCTTGGGTGAATCAAGTGGTGGGAAAGATCGCCACGATTCGTCATCAGCAGCAGGCCCTCGCTCTCTTTGTCCAAACGACCGACGTGATGGAGGGTCTGGAGCTGTCTGGGCAGCAGGGCGTAGATCGTCATGCGATCCCGCTCATCCGCACGGCTGCAGATGTAGCCCTTCGGCTTGTTCAGGGCGATGACGATGGGCGTCTCGGCGCGGGTGGGTTTGCCATCGACGTTGACCGAGTCTTCGGGGGTCACGACGGTGCCGAGTTCGGTCACCGTCTTGCCGTTGATCGAGACGCGGCCTTCTAAAATGATCTGCTCACACCCACGGCGTGAACCCAGGCCGCACTGGCTGAGGAAGCGATTAAGGCGCAAAATAAATGCCCGGCGGAACGTGCCACCGGGCTCAAAATGGGTTTACTACTCGGACTTGGTCTTCGGGAGGCTCGTCGGGAGACGGCCTTCCTGCCACTGGCCACGGGCTTTCATGAGCTTGATGCGTTCGCCACGTTTGAGGACGCTGCGCTTGGTGCCCACGGAACCACCGGATGTTTTGAGGCTGCGATGTTGCGACATAATCTGTGTTGGAAAGAGGTTTGGAAAAAGGGCGCGGAGAATAGGCTCGACCCTCGGAAGCGCAAGGGGTTTGTTGATTCAGAGAAAAACGCCGCCCTGGCTTGGATTTTGGTATGGATGGGATTCGCCAACTACTGAGCGAATTTACCAAACAAAGTGCGCCCGGTCTTTCGACCGGACGCGCTCTGGGCTTTGGGGGGTGAGTGTTCGCCGGCGCTTAGTAGCGGTAGTGATCTGTCTTGTATGGGCCTTCGACGGGCACACCGATGTAGTCGGCCTGATCTTTGGAGAGGACGGTGAGCTTCACGCCGATCTTGGCGAGGTGGAGACGGGCGACTTCTTCGTCGAGCTTCTTCGGCAGGACGGTGACGCCAATGGGACGGCTGTCCTTGGTTTCCCAGAGCTCGATCTGAGCGAGCGTCTGGTTGGTGAAGCTGTTGCTCATAACGAAGCTCGGGTGGCCGGTGGCGCAGCCGAGGTTCACGAGGCGGCCTTCAGCCAGCATGAAGATGCTGTTGCCAGCCGGGAAGGTGTACTTGTCCACCTGGGGCTTGATGTTGAGGCGCTTCACGTCCGTGCGGGCGTTGAGCTTGTCCACCTGGA
>CAYMHJ010000080.1:0-22102 GCA_964390165.1 uncultured Prosthecobacter sp.
CTTTCGTAGGTCTTGGCCGGGTTCAGATCAACGGCAACCCCGTTGACCTTGGGAACGTTGGTGGAGTTCGCCCACATTTCAAAAGTCTCACCGGCTTCCGACGTGTAGGTCAGTTTCCCGCCTGAATAGCTGACGGTGTTCGCTTTCAGACTGGTCTTGAAGGCTTCGAAATCATTCCCGTATTCGACGGCCGCCCCGAGCTGGAAGACGACCGGAGACCATTCATCCGTCAATTCAACCATCGTGTTTCCCAACTGGCTCTGGACATCATTATACGTTCCATTGGCAATATAGATACCCACGTAGGTGTCTGCGGTCCGGGTAAAGATCCAGCCGCTGTCATTGATCATGTTGTTCCTGAGGACACCGGCGGAGATATAGATGAATGTGTCATCGCTGCTATTGTATGCCGTCAATGCACGCGCACCCACAAGCACATCCTTGCCAACGACCCCATTGATATCCATGTAGCTTTTATTGTCGTCGGCGGCACCCTCACCGTGAAAGATGATCCGCGCTGACCGGTCGCTGTTGAAATAGATCCCCATGGAACGGTTCTGCTTGTTTCCATCGATGTAATCGCTGTTGCCCTCGGTGAGGTCGAAAGTGAATCCACCGATGTTGTAGTTCGGATGGACCCAGGTATCTCGGCGTGTGTTTGCGGAATTGTCAGACTCGAAGATCGCGTTTTTGTCATTGTTGATTCCATTCGTTCCCCGGCCCCAGATCCGGCTGGTGAGCAGATAGCCAGAGCCCGTGGTTCCCAACATTTGATTGGCGGTCTGCGGCCTGTCGCCATCCCGGGCAATGGCGCTGACAATCGCGGGAGGGCGGTAACTGGAGGTTAGAAAACCCAGCATTGCCGGATGGGAGCGCGAGAACACGTCAATCCATCCATAAATGTAGGGCATCGGTGAATACGACTCGGAAGACGCGCTCTCTATGTAGTCTTTCTCGTGGCGAATCACACCGCCAGCCCACAT
This sequence comes from uncultured Prosthecobacter sp., assembly GCA_964390165.1. Taxonomy (GTDB): domain Bacteria; phylum Verrucomicrobiota; class Verrucomicrobiia; order Verrucomicrobiales; family Verrucomicrobiaceae; genus Prosthecobacter. Next base: position 984 of record CAYMHJ010000080.1, read on the forward strand.
CCTTGAATTGGGCAGAAAGTCCTGCACTTTCAGTGCCCAATAGAGCGTGAGATAATCACCGGACACTTTTCTCAGGGAGGATGAGCGCGAAAAATCGTAGAGGTTGTAGTAAGTCCCCAAGGTCAGGCGCAGGTAGGCCGGAGAGCCCACCTCATACGTCATCCCCTCACGGGCGCGCTGGCGGAAATACTCCACGTAGTAGGCCTCAAGGTAGTCTCGGTATTCGTGGAGTTTTCTGCCGTTCGACAAAGTGGTGTTCGCTCCGTAATTGGGTGATTCGATCAACCCCTGGCAGGCGAGCAGCAGAGCGTGCTTCTCTACGGTGTCCTTGTTTTCGGAATTGAACTGATACCAGGCCGATCGCTGGACTGGCGCGAGGTTCACGTTCACATGACGATTGGACACCAGATCCCACATGTAACCTTCGAGGGCATCCTTCGTGGCTTGCGTGAGCAGAGGACTGTCTTTGAAAGTCATGTAAACCCGGATGATAAGCGGCATCGAGAAAAACGCCCCGAACTCAAAATTGTCCGGATCTCCAACCGGAATGGGGGCGAGGCCCGGGATGGACTGCAGATAAGTATTCGACAGATCAATCTCAGCTTGCGAACGGTTCCGAGTGAGCGCGGCCAATGCCCAACTGATTCTTCCCCAAACCTTGGTCTCATCACTGGCCCCGTTCGGATTCGACTGCGGATTGGCAATGTAGGCGTCGAGAACCTGATTGATGCGATCCTGTGTGATGTCCGCACGGAGAGCTGGCTGAAAGCCAGCGCAGATCGCCCATGCGAGCATGAGAATGAGTAATTGCGGGGATTTCATGCAATGGCGTTCGGAGTTGCTTGTGGCGGGGTCACTCCGCCTGTGTCGGTGCAATCACAAAGCGTGCGCTCACCTCGTCGACGTAATGAACCTCTGGCGGTTGATCAGGATCAGTCGCGCCTGCGGCCAGCGAGATGACAATGCTGCGCGTTCCGGGGGGAATCTCCAGACTCGCCTGCACGGTTTGCCAGCCGCGGTCATCGGGCTGGGTCCACACGTTGCGCACGACTTGTTCAATCATGGTGTCGAAGATCACGGATTCATCACTCCAAATTTCGCGCAACGCCGTGGGTTCCTGGCTGAATGCGGCCAGTCGCAGCCGATACCGCAATTCCCCCGTTGGCTTGGGCGTATTGAATGCCGCTGAGACTTCCAAGCGGCGCGTCTCCGCATGGGCAAGCTCAGGAAAATCCGCCAGATCCACGATGCGCCACGAGTGGCTGAGTTCTCTGCTGGGCTTCAGGGTCAACCGCATCATGCGGCTCCCTTCCACCGGCGTCACCTCTGCTTCCGCTTCCACGGACGCCACCAGATCACCCGACCACTGATTGGCTTCGGTCGGAAAACGGCGATTCGGCGTGAACTGCGGATCTTCAAAACCTTCCGACAGCACGGCAATGGTTCGATTCACCACCCGGTTGGCGATGGGAACTGCATACGCCCATACCATGGATGCGCCGAAAATCCCGAACGCGAGCCCCGCTGCTGCGGCGGTGAGCGGACGCCAGGAGAACCATCGCACAGCGTGTTTGTTTTCAGTCAGCGGGGCTGCCCGCAACAGATCATTTACCCGATCTTTTGATCCTGCCTGTGCTTCCAGAGCCACGTCCAGATTCATGTAGTGCAGGTAAAGCCTCCGCAGGTCCTTGTCGGCCTTCAGGCGGGTTTGCAGGACGGCAGCTTCATCGTCCGTGAGGATTCCGGCCATGTGGCGTTGGATGCGATCGTGTGAGTCGGGGTTCATGCGTGTTCCTCCTTGGCGAGTGTGCGCTCCACACACTCCAGCAGGGCCTGCCGGATGCGGTGGAGCAGTTTGTAGAGAGCCATCGGCGTCTGCCCACGGCGGGTGGCCAGCTCATCCATGCGGGTGCCCTTCGTGTAGGCGGTGAGCACCAGTTCACGTTGCGCGGCGGGGAGCTTGTCCAGGCAGCGCTCCAATGCCTCGCGATGCCCGTCATGCACCGGCACCAAGGCGACCGCATCGTCGGCGAGCTGGTTCACCAGATCATCATCAAACACATGCCGGTCCCGCGACTGCCGGCGCAGGTGACGCAGGGCGATATTCTTTGCCACGCCAAACGCCCAGCCCTGGAAATCAGCCGCCGCATCGAACTTTTCCCACAGCACGAGAATCACATCCTGCATCACCTCCGAAGCCATCTGCCGCGTGGGCACCAGCGACCTTACAAACGTGTGCAACGCCACCTCGCTCTCCGCGTAGTGACGGAGAAACTGGGCATGGCGCTCGTGTTCGGATGGCAGGGACATGGTTGGCTTACAACTTAGTCGTCGCCGGTCCCCGCCTCATTTGCCGAAAAAAGTTTGGTTAACGATGAAAACCCGTGGCGGTTGATGGTGCAAATCAGCGGCGGCGCCCCCATCCGCAGCGCCCTCAGGGGCTGGCAGCGATTTCCTAAGCGCGGATCGACCTCACCCAGCGGCACCGATTTGATCCCCATGCGCCACCACGCCAACACCCAACGGCATGCTATTTTTCATCATGAGAGGTCTATTTCAGCGGGTGTTCCTTGAGCAGGTCGGCGGAGTTGTAGAGCATCGCGCGGTTGGGGTTCGCATTGCGGACTTTCTTGATCGCAGCACGCTTGATGGGATGAGCTTGGTTGCCAAAGCTGTTGCGGACATAGGTCAGCACGGCGGCGAGTTCGTCGTCATTGAGCAGTCCGCCAAACGGAGTCATGGGCACCTGGCCGTCGTATTTTTTTCCGTTCACCTCGATGGGACCCATCAGACCGTAGAGAGCGATCTTGATGAGACGCTCTGAATCACCGGTGACCCACGGGCTGTTTTCCAGCGACGGGAAGGCGGGGTCGAGGCCTTTGCCGTTCGGCTGGTGGCAGGTCACGCAATGGGCGTCACGATGATACACTTCCTCACCGAGCCTGTATTGCTTGGCGGCAGCACCAGTGAGGTGTGCGGGGACGGGAGTGGCCTTGAACTCGGGGCGTTCCACTTCAACGACGCCGTTGAGTCGGTTGAGCATCGTCTTCACCACATCTTTGCTCCAAACATCCAGGGATTGTGTGGAGGCCATGGTGGCGATCTTTTTCGCGGCGGTGGTATCGGGGAACCACGATGCGGCGATGGTGGCCTCCAGGCGAACACGTCCGTGGGGATCGGCGGCGGCCTTTTCCAAGAGGGCGGCGCTGTCGGCGACTCGGTCGGTGTTGTAACGTAGCACGCGCACGGCGGCGGCGCGGGCGTGGTAGTCGTCGCTGGCAAGCAGTTCGCGGAGGAGTGATTCGTCGGTTTGATTGAGACCCCACGTGACCCACAACGCTTCGAGCTTAGCGTGGGAGTCGGTTTGTTCGGCGGCCCACTTTTGCACGGCGGGCAAGACTTCACTGCCAGGACGGTCACGGAGTTCGCGGCGGGTGCGATAGCGGGTGCGGGACTCGGGTTCCTTGAGATTTTCGAGCAGCGTGGCGATGGGCGCTCCGGCGATGGGCACGGGCTTCACCAGCGGACGACTGGGGTAGGTGATGCGATAGATGCGGCCGTGGACGTGATCGCGCAATGGATCGCGGGCATTGTGCTGCATGTGGCCGATGAGAACGTTGTGCCAGTCGATGACATAGAGCGAGCCGTCGGGTGCGAACTCGAGATCAACGGGGCGGAAGTTTCCGTCGCTGCTTTTCAGCAATTCCTGGCGGTGCGTGGTCTTCCAGCCCGTACCATCATCTTCGATCTGGATTTGCTTGATGCCGAGGAATCCGATGTTGTTGCAGCGCAGGATGTCGCCCTGGACTTCATCCGGAAAATGGCGCGAGGAAATGATCTCGAGGCCTGAGGTGGGCCGACCGCCCTGGCCTTCGGGGATGAGATCCACGGTGGGCGGCGCCTTGCTGCCGAAGGTGGGCTTGATCTGCACCGGCAGCGCCCAGTTCATCGACTGGCTTGAGGTGAAGAGGAAAAAATCCTGGCCCCAGCGGTCGAAGACGTAGCCCCAAGGGTTAGGGATGGTCATCTGGATGGTGCGCTCGAGCTGGCCGCGCTGCGGGCTGTAGCGGAAGAAGCCACCATCCACACAACGCACGGGGCCGTAGGGCGTCTCCACATTGCTGTGAAGGAAAACGCCTTCGCACAGCATGAATGCGCCGCTCGGGTCAGCAGTGAACGCACCGACGGCGTGGTGGGTGTCATGCGTGTCGAAACCGCCGAGGATGATCTCCTTGCTGTCGGCTTTGTCATCGCCATCCGTGTCGCGGAGCAGCACGAGATTGGGCTCCTGGGAGACATAGACACCCTCGGGCGCAAACTCAAAACCGATGGGTAAACTCAAGTGATCGGCGAAGACGGTTTCCTTGTCGGCTTTGCCGTCCCCGTCGGTGTCTTCATAGATGAGGATCTTGTCGTCGGGCAGCGGATCGCCGGGACGATAGGCCGGGTAGGTCGGCATCGTCGCCACCCAGAGCCGGCCTTGGTTATCAAAGGAAAGTTGCATGGGATTGGCGAGGTTCGGGAACTCTTTTTCGCTGGCGAATAACTCGACTTTGTAGCCTTCGGGAACGGTGAGCGCCTTCACCGCGTCGTCGCCGTAGAGGTAGGTTTCGCTGCCGTTCTTGTGGCTCGGCGCATAGTTCGTGGGCACGGGAGGGAGCTGGAGCGTTTGGCTGTCGTCCACCACGAGATCGCTTTTTCTGCCGGCGGCGACATCGTGAATCAGCGTGTCACGCAGCGCGGTCATCTCTCGCGTCTTGGCGACTTCAGCGGGATAATTCTGCGGACCATAAGGTCGGTAGCGACCCCCGTAAGCGTGGACTCCGTTGACGAGATTGTAGTCGTTGTTCCAGAAGTAATCCTTCGCCTGAACTGCGGCGTGAACCAGCTCGGGATCAGCCTTTGAAACTCGGGACTGATGGCCATAGATGCCGGTGGCCAGCATCTCCGCCACCCGCTTGTAGCCTTCGTCATTCGGGACAAAGCCGCCAGTCGTCAGCGGCTTGGCGGCTTTCGAGTAAAGGTCGAGCGTGGGCTTGAAGAGGTCAATGAAGGTGAGCTGGTTCTTCTGCGCGACCTTCGCCACGGCCGCGGTGTAAAGGGCGAGATTGGCGTTTTCTTTTTCGCCTTTGGGCAGGTCGCGTTTGGCCGACTGGTTTTCAAAAGCGATAGGCGAGACGAGGACGATGCGCGGCGCGGCCTGACCGTTGTAGGCTTTGCTCAGCGAGTGCTGCACCCAGGCGTCCAGTTCAGCCTCGAAGTTGGAGATTTTGCCCGGGCCGTCGAAAGACTCGTTGTAGCCGAAGAACGCCACGATGGTGTCGGTCTTCAAATGCGTGAGCCACTGATCAGGCGTGGGAAAGAAGCCGTTGCCGCGATGGATCAGTTTGTCGGGATGGAACTTCTCGGCGCCCGGAAAAGCCCACTGCGACTTGCGTGACGGATGCGGGCGAAAACCGGGAGTGTCGCCGACACGGCCCATGTTGCGGAAGAAGAGGTCGTGCTCGGGATAACGCAGAGCGAGTTCGGTCTCGATGCGGCTGTAGTAAACATCACGCTCGGCTAGGCCATTGCCGAGGAGCACGATGCGCTCGCCCTTCGCAGGCGGGGCGACGATCTGTGGTCGCTTCGTGGTTGCTGTGGCCGGTTCGTCGGTAAAGGCATGCGCGGCATCCCCTGGGATCTCCTTGACAGGTTGTTTTACCGGTTTGGCGTCCTTGGACTTCTTCGCTGCCTTGGCAACGTTGTGGTTCGCTGGGATCGGGCTATTGAAGCCTACATACATCTCGGGCTTCACCCCTTTCGCATAGCCGTTTCCGCCAAAGGTGTTTGGCTTGTAGGGTCCGACGAAGGCAATGTCCAAGTCCGGCTTGATCGCCTCCTCCATGCCAAGCGCCCAGAAGCAGGCATTCACCAGTAGGCGCCGATAACCTTCGTTGGTGATGTCTTCCGAGGCTGCGTAGAGCGAGGTGAAAACACGGCCTTCTTTGCCGGATGCGGACTTGTAGGTGCGTGTCCATTCCGAGGGCTGCGGCGGCTTCTTTTCATCGGCTGGCGAGTCGGGCGTCATGCCATTGAGCGGTTGCGCCATCGTCAGGATCTCGCCATCGACCGGCTTGCCCACATAGCCGCCTGCCTGCACCCACACGTCCTTCACACCACGCAAAATCGGATGCGCCTTCTTGTCGTCCACGAGGGTGATGCGGGTGCTCTGATCATGATTTTTCCCGTAATGCCCGACCCAAGTCTGCCCCAGCACCTGATGCCCGAAGCCGAGTTCGTAGCCCGCGACTTTGCTGTCATACGAATACTTCGCGAAGGGCTCGTCTGCGCTCATCTTGAAGCCATGCGTCGCCGTGCGCAGTCCGATCACCGGACCGCTGCGGTTCAGGTAATCGTCGAAATGCTTCATCTGCTCCTCCGGAAGATTCTGGAAACGCAGGAAGACGACCGCGAGGTCCGCCGTGTCGAGCGCCTCCATACCCGGCATGTTGGAGTTCCCGCCGACGATTTCTCCCGTGCCCTTATCGATGTTGAAAAGCACCGTGCATTTGAAGCCCTGATGTTTCGCCAGCAGTCGGGCCAGCGCCGGAAGCGTCTCCTCCGAGCGATACTCATGATCTCCGGCAAGAAAGACGATGTGCTTGCCCTTGCCGGGGCCATCGGAGCCTTCAAAAACGAGCGGCGCAGCTTTTGCGCTGACCGCGAGTGGGGCGAGAGAAAGGACGGCAACAGCGAATAAATGCTTCATGGTTCGTTGAGTTGACAGACGTGCTTGGGTTGGAGATCCATCGGGTTATTCCACAGTTTGCAGATACTCGGCGATGTCGCGCAGCATCTGGTCGGTGAGGCCCATGTCGGCGGCGGAGGGCATCCACGAGGTCTTCAGTTCCTCAACCTTGTGTCGGCCTTTGCGGAACAGGATCTTCTGCGTAACGCCACCGAACATCTTCAGGTTCAGCGTGCCTGCATGAAAACTGTAGTTGGAAATGAAACCTTCGGCGACGTGCTTGCCATTGGGCGAGGTGATGCGGGCGGGCTTGTCGAAGCCGTGGGCGAGGCCGTCGTTCGGAAGAATGATCTCCTTCAAGATCTGGTCGATGGTGCGGGCCTTGCCCCAGCCATCGAGATTCGGTCCAAAAGGGACGCCTTGACCGGCGATGCGGTGGCACACGGTGCAAAGCATCACGGCGCTCTTGCCGCGCTCCACATTGCCTTCGAGTTTGGCGATGGTGGCGATGTCAGACGCCTTGGATTTCATTCCGAAGGTTGGCGGCACGAGCGAGGTCGTGGTCAACGGCGCGGCGACGAGCGCGGTGAGGTCGCGCTGAATGATTTCATTGAGCGTGGCCTGAAACTCAGGACCGCTGAAGGCTGGTTCTTTGAGCAAACCGTTGAGTGCGGCGAGGTTGGCTTCACGTTCCTTGTCACTGCGGAAGGTGGCGAAGGCCATGAGGTAATGACGAAAGGGGGCGATGTCCGGCTTGCTGGTCTTGAGATAGGTGAGCAGGTCGTTGCAGGCGGCAGGCGTGTGAAGCCGCCAGGCGAGATTCAGCGTGGACTCTGGCCATTCGGCGGGCGATTGGGAGGCGACGGCGGGGCGCACGAGTTCATCATAAAACTGCGTCTCCTTGCCCGTCGCAGCTGCGCCGAGGGCTTCCACATACCAGCGGTCTTTGCCGTCGTATCCGGAGATCAGTTGGGCTGCGACGTCCTTCATTTGATCGAACGGCGCATCGAGCAGCGCCAGTGCGACTTCGCGTCGAAGTGCGGCCGAGGCATCCTTGGCCGCGATTGTTGCCACGGCGAGCAAGCCTGCAGGATCAGCCTCACGCAGGGCGCGGAAGGCGGCGATGCGCTGGCTTTCATCACCGCTGGTCATCAGCTTTGTCACCCAGGCGCGGCCAGTTGGTGCAGCGTGGGCGAGCGGCCAGATGGCGCGAGCTTGAAGGAAGGGATTGGTTTCTTTTTCGAAGAAGGTGATAAGCGTAGGCGTGATCGCATCGCCCTTGGATTTCAAAAGCTGCGCGGCATGCGAGCGCACGTTGATGACGGGACTGCGCAGCGCGGCGATGAGACCATCGGCGGTGGTGAAGTCGATCTTCGCGACTGCGGGCATCTTGGTGTCGCGACGAGAGATGCGATAAATCGTGCCGGAGACTTGTTCGGTGCGGCGGCTGGTGTCGTTGTAGAAGTCTGCGAGCAACAGGCTGGCATCGGGAAGCAGGGCGAGATCGGAGGGTAGGAAAAATTGATGCTGCTGATCGGACTTGAGCGAGAGGAAGGGGCTGAGCTTGCCGATGGCAACTCCGGCTCCGCGCGGCTGCGGGTGCGAGGCCATGACTTGCTTCAAAACCATGTCGCAGACGAGATACTGCCCGCGCATCGCTTCACCGAGTTCATCGCCCTCGATGAAGACATTGCCCGTTGGCGAGCCGATGCCATAGACGTTGCCGGGAGGCGTGGTGCCGGGATAGTTTTCGCGCCAGTGCGAGGCGGAGGAGCGGCGGCGGAAATCTTTCCCCATGCCAGGTTCCTCCCAGCTCTTGGCGATTTCTTCCCAAGACTTGGAGCCATCCTGAATGTCGGCATAGCCCATGTTGGCATGCTCCATCAGCCAGGTGATGCGGCAGTGCGCGGGATCATCGTTGTCGCTCTGAAACACATCGCCAAAGGAGTTCACGAACATGTCGTGCGAGTTGCGCATGTTCTCGCCGATGACACGGAGACCGGTGCCGTCCGGCTGGATGCGGAAGGACATGCCACCCATGTGGACTCGGCCATCGGAGCTGCGTTTGCCGATCAGTTCGGGCGATCCGTAATAACACCCCGAGAAGAAATGACGTCCGTCGGTCGTGGTTACGTCGAGGCCTTTGTTTCCATGGCTGAAATACCAAGAGCCATCTGGCCCGCCGATCACGGCGTGCAGGGTGTGATCGTGAGTGCCGCCGTTGAATCCGGTGAGAAAGACTTCGCGCTTGTCGGTGTCAGGATCAAAGACGGCGTTCCGATTGACGTCGGTATAAACGATGATCGAAGGCGTGGCAGAGAAGACGATCTGGTTGTCAAAGACCGCAATGCCCAGGGGAGCGGCGCGCAGGCCCTTTTCCGTCACGAAGACATGGGAACTATCGGCCTTGCCATCGCCATCCTTGTCTTCAAGCACGATGATCGACTGACCCGCTGCCACGCGAGGCTTTTGACCGTAGTCGATGCCCTCCGTCGCCCACACGCGACCTTGTGCATCCACATCCATGGCCACCGGCGTGTAGATCTGCGGGGTGGTGGCCCAGACTTCGATTTGCAAGTCCTTGGCCAGCGCGGGGTCGAATTGGAAGGCCTCTACCGGCACGCCTTCGCGTGTCGGGTTGTTGCGGGCAAAACTTTCGCGCTCAGGACTGGACTTGATTTCGGCAGCGAAGGCCGCTGAAGCAAAAGCCAGGCAGGCGAGGGTTGGGATGCGAGTATTCATGAAGGTTGGAGAAAGGATGGAGAGGTGACTTGGCTCAAGGCAGTTCGCGGATGCGCAGCTTGCGGAACTCGACCGGAGCGAGTTCGCTTTCCAGGCAGAGATAGCCGGTCGCGGGGGTGATGCCGGTGCCACCGCTAACTTCCTCGCCGTTCACCCAGAGCCGCACTTCGCCGTTGATGGCGCGGATGTAGTAGTGGTTCCACTCGTTCACTCCCTTGCTCAGGTTCTTGCTGGGGAAGCTGCGTTTGCCATCGGGTGCCACCGGTGGGAAGGGCGTCATCTTGACTGCCCCCACCGGAAACACATCGCCATGGGTGGTGAACCAGTCCGAAGGCTTTTTGAAGCGTGTCTCATACTCCTGGGTATATCCCAGATCGAGAACCTGCACTTCGATGCCATGCGGCAGGCCGGGTTTGCCTGCGTCCGTGAGGCGCTTGATGGACTCGGGTGTCGCCCACACAAAGATGCCCGAGTTGCCTCCGACCTTCAGATGCCGCCACTCCACGGTCATCTCGAAGTTGGTGATCTCCTTCACCGTGCGCATGACGCTCCGCGGCTTGCCGGTGCAGTTCAGGACACCGTCTTTCCATGTCCAGGTGTCGTCCGCGCTGTTGACCTTGGTGAAGTCCGCCGCTGTGAGGTCGCGAAAGCCGGGGCCGGTGCCATCGATGAACGCCCTAGCCACCGGAACGGCAGTCGGTTCGCCCGCGTGGAGCGATGGTGACATGGCCAGTAGCGTGGTGGCAAAGAAAGAGGCTGTTTTAAAAAAATGATGCATCGTCCCCATTCAACGCACGGACCGGGGTGGCTTCCTGTCGGAAATACTACCGACAGCACTGCCGCTTGTCTCCCGGCGCTTTCCCACCGAGTTTCTCCCATGTTGCGCCTGCTGCTCTGCCTGATGACGCTCGCCCTGGGCGGGGCGGCGCTGGCGTTGGAGGCGAATCCGCTGGTGCGCTCCTGGCAGACGGAGGACGGGCTGCCGAGCAATACGATCCGCTGGATCACGCAGACGACCGACGGCTTCATGTGGCTGGGCAGCGAGGCGGGGTTGGCGAGATTTGATGGATCAAATTTTGTCGCGTTCGGCCCACGCGAGGGCGTGCCTGCGGTGGCTGTCAGCGCCTTGGCCGCGAGCGGCGATGGTGCGCTGTGGGTGGGCTACTGGCGGTATGGAGTCATCCGTCTCAAGAACAACGAGTTCACGACGTTCACGACTGCTCAAGGTCTGCCGACGAACACCATCCGTTCCATTTCCGAAGGGCCTGATGGCACATTGTGGGTCGGCACCTCGGGAGGGTTGGCGCGGTGGACGGGACAAGGCTTTGAATCGATGCCAAATCCGCCCGGTCTCAGCGACACGCTGGCGATTCTGGCGCGACGCAATGGCGAGGTGTGGGTGAACTTTGAGACTCGCTCCTTGCGCATTTGGAAGGGCAACGAGTGGAGTGAACCCGCCCTACAGCCGCCGGGTGAGCTCGCACGGTTGACCTCGCTGGCGGAAGATCCGCAAGGGGCATTGTGGGCGGTTTCCCATGCAGGGCCTGTCCTGCGTTTTGACGACCACGCATGGGAGCCATTTTTGCTGCACAAACCTCCGGCCAAAACCAATCCTCGCCCGATTGCCATCAGTCCGAAAGGCGAGGTCTGCGTCGGTCATATCGGCGCTGGGCTCTGGCAGTTGAAAGACAAGACCTTCGAGCCCGTTAGCGTCAATGACGGCAGCGGCGAGGCCTTGGTGGAGGGACTGTATTTTGATCGCCTCGGGCAATTGTGGGTGGGCAGTTTTTCCAGCGGGCTGCTCTGTCTTTCGCAACGACGGGTGGAAACGATTCGCCTCGATCCCAAAACCAATGCCGATCCTGTGCGCGCCTTGTTTGAAGCCAAGCAGGGCGAGTTGTGGATTGGCACGCAGGGAATGGGACTGTGGCGGCGGGTTCAAGGCGTGAATGAACGACTCGACATCGATCCCGAGACTGGCAAAGAAAACTTTGCACATGCCATCGTGCGCGGTCATGACGGAAGCATCTTCGTCGCCAGCACCGTGATTCGTCAATACATGGACGGCAAATTGGTCGCCACCTTGGAACTGCCGCAACGGAAAGAATCCATCCCAGCACTGGTCGCAGGTGTGGATGCCGTGTTCGCTGGCACGGCGAGCGGCCGGATATTGAAACTGCAGAATGGAACCATGACGGTTGTCGCCGAGCCGAAGGGCTCCGGGGTCATCTGGTCGCTGGCGGTCACCGCAGACCAGACGGTGTGGGCGACGACGGCGGGAAGAGGCGTTCGCAGGGTGCGCGCTGATGAAGACACTTTTTTGACGATGGCCGACGGACTGCGGAGTGATGTCGTCAACGCGTTGTATGTGGATGCGCAAGACACGCTGTGGGTGGGGACTCAAAGCGGCGGACTGTCACGCTGGCACGACGGTCGGTTTCAATCGATCGGGAAAGAAACTGGCCTGCTGAACGACACCATCAATCAGATCATCGAAGATGGGGAGGGGCAGCTTTGGCTCGGAGGACTGCGTGGACTCTCGGTGGTTCCCAAGGCGGAATTGGAGGAGGTCTTTGCCGGTCGCTCCATGACCGTGCATCCCCGCAGCTTTGGCAAAACGGACGGCATGGCTTCGTCGGAGTTTCTGGAGATGCAGCCGATTCGGGATTCGTCCGGCTGGCTGTGCTTTGGCACTAGCCGAGGTTTCGTCCGCGTGGATCCACGACGTGAGGCGTTCGGGGTTGAGACACCGCGCATCTCGATTGAGAGCCTGAGCGCGGATGATCGGAATCGTTTCACCTTGTTTGATTCTACGCCGCCGTCCACCGCCGATCTTGCCCCTGGGGTTTCGCGGATCAACATCGGTTACACGGCCGCCCAGTTCAGCACTCCCACGCAGATTCGCTTTCGCTACCGGCTCACCGGTGTGGATGACCAGTGGCATGGTGTGGGAAACCAGCGCGAGGTGAGTTTTAATCGACTGCCTCCCGGACGTTATCGCTTTGAAGTCGCCGCAAAAGCACCGGGCGGTGCATGGACTGCTCCTGCCGCACTGCCATTCGTGCTGCGTCCTTACTACTGGCAGACGAGTTGGTTCTTCGCGTGCGGCATTCTCGCCGCCCTGATTCTTGTCGGGATGGCGGTCTGGGCCGTGATGCATCAGCGCTCTGTCCGCAAGATGGCTCACCTCGAAAAGCAGCTCGCCGTGGATGCGGAACGGGCGAGGATTGCTCAGGATTTGCATGACGACCTGGGTGCCAGCCTCACGGAGATCGCGCTCTACAGCGATCTTGCGAAGGCCGATCTCGCGTCACCAGACGAGGCCTCCGAGCATCTGGAGCACATCTTCGTCACGGCGCGCAATAGCACCCGCGCTCTGGACGAAATCATCTGGGCGGCGAATCCCCAAAACGATTCGCTCGACCACTTCGCGGCCTACCTTTCCAAGCAGGCCCAGGATCTGGCTCTCGCTGCGGGCATGACCTGCCACCTCGATGTTCCGAATCCGCTGCCGGACATCGAGCTGCCGACGACCTTCCGCCATCATCTCTTCCTCGCCACGCGGGAGGCGCTGCACAATGCCGCCAAACATTCCGGTGCTCAGAAGCTTGCCATGCGACTGGCGTTTGATGATGCGCCGGGCTTTTCCCTGATCATCGAGGATGATGGCCGGGGCTTTGCCGATGCCTCGCATGATTCCGATGCAGACGGGCTGGTGAACATGAAACGGCGCATGTCGGCCATCGGTGGCGATCTTCAAATTGACACCACAGCCGGGCAAGGAACGAAAGTCATTTTCCGTGTGCCGATGGCTGAACAATCTCTGGCGTCCCGTTCCCGCCCTGCGTGAAATCTCCGCTCGTTTGTTCCCGGATTTTGTGCGAGAAAGCGCCGTGCCTGACAAAGCAGCCAATCCGATCAGCGTGGCCATTGTGGAGGACGATCCGGGCATCCGTCGCGGACTCGCCGCCACTCTCGCGCGCGCCCCGGAGGTGCGCTGTGTGGGCCAGTTTGCCAGTGGTGAGGAGGCGCTCGCCGCGCTGCCGGCACTCAAGCCGCGTGTGATCTTGATGGACATCAATCTGCCCGGCATGGACGGCGTCGAGTGTGTCGGACGTCTAGCCGGCAAGCTGCCGCAGACGCATATCGTCATGCTCACGGTGCATGAAGACACGGATGCCATCTTCAATTCGCTCGCCGCTGGTGCCAGCGGGTATTTGCTCAAGCCACCCCGTGCCGCCGAGCTGCTGGATGCGATCCGCGATGTCTTCAGCGGCGGCGCGCCGATGAGCGCCTACATCGCCCGCAAAGTCGTGCAGTCCTTCAAAAAAGCGCCCACAGCGGTTAGTGAAGCAGAGTGCCTGTCACCGAGGGAAAGTGAAATTCTCGAACTCCTCGCGCAAGGGCTCGCCTACAAGGAGATAGCGGGCCAGCTTTCGGTGAGCTATTCCACCGTGCGCACCCACATCGAGCGCATCTACACGAAGTTGCACGTCCATTCCCGCAGCCACGCGGTCGCCAAATACCTCGGCGACTACTGAGCGCTGCCAACAGGGCGTGTCGGTAGTTTTGCCGACATGATGATTCCGGGATGTCACCCACAGTGGTGACGATGTTTTTCAAACGACAAACTCAACCTTCAGTGATGATGCGTGACCGGCGAGATGTTCGCCAGTGTGTTTCCATCACCATCAAGCTTGGCCGTTTCAGCGTGTTGATGGCAGGTTTGCTCAGCCTGCCGCTCGTCTCACCATTGATTGCAGGCGAGATCAAGGTCGTCGGAGACCAAGGTGCCGCCTCTGCTGGCAACGCAGGCAACAATCAAGTAGGCGCGGCGGGTGTGGCGGGGTCCGGTGGCACGGGCGGTTCGGGTGGTCAATCCCCCGGAGGCAGCGGAGCCAACGGAGTGATCGATTCAGGCACGCCAATCATCGGCAACGGGCCGACGGCGACCGTGAGTCCGAGCACCTTGTCCATTCTCATCGACGGTGGCACGAGCACGACCTCCGTGACAGCGGATGCCTTTGCCCTCGGGGGTGGCGGTGGAGGTGGACGTGGGGGCTCTCTCAATGGCCTTGGCAACGCGGGCACAGCGGGCACCTACACTTTGTCAACCGGAGCCAATTGGACGGTCAATGGCGCCTCCGCTCCGATCAATGCGACGAACCTCACCGTCGGCGGCGGCAGCGGTGGCGGGGGGGCCGCGTTCGGGAACGGTAATGGGAGTTATGGGGGCGCAGGGGGGGCGGGAACGCTCAGCGTGGTGATCGGAGCCCAACTCACCACCCATGGCGCACTCATCGGTGGCAGTGGCGGCAGCGGCGGCAACAAGGGGACCTCCGGCACGGGAAGAGGCGGACAGGGTGGTGCCGGTGGAGTCGGCGTGATGACAGTTTCGGGTGCCGCCACATGGACGGCTACGGACATCCAAGTCGGAGGCCTGGGCGGGAGTGAAGGCACAAGCGCCACCTCTTCCTCCCTCGGCGGCGGTGGCAACGGTGGCAATGGCGCCTTGAGTGTCTCGGGGGAGAGCACGGCGGTCACGTTGAGCGGTGCCCTCACCATCGGCGGCACTGCTGGCTCGGGAACCTATGGCGGGAGCGGAGGCAGTGGCACGGTCAATCTTTCGGACGGAGCCGCTTTGAATTCCAGTGCTGTGATCAACATCAACGCGAATGGCGCGCTCAACATTGGCGGAGCCACCGCCAATGCGGGAACGGCGGGCACCATCGGCGGCAGTGGCGCCAGCATCGTCAACGGCGGCATCATCCGTTTTAACCAGACGGACGGTACATCCCTGGGGCGTGACATCTCCGGGGGCGGGAGCCTGACTCAGGCGGGCAGCGGCACCACCACCCTCACAGGCACGAATACCTACACGGGAGGTGCACTCATTTCGCAAGGCTCCATCATTCTTGGCAACGTCTCTGGAGCGGGAACCGGCACGATCACCCTTGGAGATGTCAACACCGGGGCGAACAATGTGTCGTTGCTCTTTGCTCCCACTGCCAACGGTCAAACCGTGGCGAATGACCTCGTTGTTGCTTCCCAAGGTACGGGAACCGCCACCATTGGCACCAGTTCTGGAACCGAAAACAACAGAACTTTCTCCGGTTCGGTCACCTTGAACCGTGCCACCACGCTCACCAACACGGCAGCAGACCGGCTGAACTTCACCGGAATCATTTCAGGAAACGTCGGTACGCTCACCATCTCAGGCAACTCGGCTGGTGCACGGGTCGTTTTTAACGGCACCGTCGCCAACACCTTTGTTGGTGATGTGCTCGTGGATTCGACCGGCGTTCTCCAACTCGGCGTCAATGGCAGCTCCACGCTGAAGAACTACATCCCGGACGCTTCGAACGTCACGGTGAACGGATCCCTGAATCTCTCCTTGAGTTCCAACGGTCTCACGGAAACGATCAATGCGCTCAATGGCTCAGGCACAATCGGAAGAAATGGCGGCGATGCGGCACAAGTGCTGGCCGTAGGCTCCGCCAATGGCAGTGGGACTTTTAGTGGAGAAATTGTCAGCACTCTGAGCCTCACCAAGCTGGGCACGGGGACCCAGACACTCTCCGGTGCCAACACCTACTCAGGTACCACCACCGTCAGCGCCGGTGCCTTGCAGGTCGGAAGCGGCGGATCGGGCCAGTCGGGAACCGGAGCCGTGACGGTGCAGACCGGCAGCACCATCCTAGGATCGGGAGTCATTCAGGGCAGCAGCTTCACCGCAGAAAGCGGCTCCACCGTTCACGCGGGCGACAGCACCGCGCAGGGCGGTTATGGCACACTCACGTTCACTCCCGCATCGGGTTCCGGCAGCTTCGATTTCCAATCCGGCAGCTCCGTGATCCTCGGCATCAACCCTGGCGGCACTTCCGACAAGCTCGTCTTCTCCGGCACAGGCAGCAACACACTGACGTTTAACAGCGATCTCAAAATCGGCCCGGATTTGATGACTCCGGTTTCCGCGGAAGTCTTTGACCTGCTGGACTGGTCGGGGCTGGCCAGCGGTCCCACCTTTGGTGCCCAGTTCACCACCAATCTCCTGCGCGACGGTTCCGCCGACAACGGCTCCGACTGGGACCTGCCGGACATCAGCGGCAGCGGTTACTTTTGGGATCTTTCGATGTTCACCACGAACGGCATCATCGCCATTGTCGTGCCGGAGCCTGCCCGATGCCTGTTGCTGCTGATTGGCTTGGTGACATTGAGCTCCCGTCGTCGCCGCTGATAAAATGCACTGCTCTGCGGTGTTCCGCTGAGTTGGAAAAAAGATGTTGAGAGGGGGTGGTCACGTTGCTTGACCAGCAACATCGTGGGATGCTGCACGTGATTCTCTGCGTGAATACCTGTCATGAAGCCGACCATCCTTTTTGCCCTGCTCGCCGCAGGTTCGCTTGTTGCCGCTGACTTCCGCATCGAGAACGGCACCGTGCTCACCAGTTCGGGTCCGTATCATTGGTCGCAGTCGCGGCCGGCGGTACTGCCCGGCGGGCGCGTGATCGTCACGACACAGGAGATCGAGAAGCGCGGCTCGCATGGCTATCGCGACATCTACTTTACCGAGACGACCGACAGCGCAAAGACCTGGAGCGCGCCGAAGCGCATCGACGCGCTCAATCGAAAGCGTTTCCCTGATGGCGTCGAGCGTGTCATGGGCGACATCTGCCCGCAGTGGCATGCGAAGACGGGCAAACTGCTCGTCACCGGCAAATGCTTCGGCTTTCTCGCGAACGCAAAGGACACCGCGGCCAAGGACGACCGCTCGCAGGAGCGCGTGGCCTACGCGGTGTATGATCCGAAGACGAATGAGTGGACGGAGATGAAGATCATGGCCATGCCCGAGAAGGATCACGCAGGTCATCCGATCATCGAGCCGAATGCGGGCTGCAATCAACGCTGGGACCTGCCGAATGGCGATGTGCTCCTGCCGGTGCGCTATCGAGCTGATCCCAAGACACGTGTTTACACGACAGTCGTGACGCATTGCACCTTCGATGGCGAGACGCTGGCCTATGTCGAGCATGGCAGCGAGCACACGATCAGCATTCCACGTGGCCTGTATGAACCATCCGTGTGCGGTTTCCAAGGTCGCTTCTTTCTCACCATGCGCGGCGAGCAGAACGGCCACGTAGCCCGCAGTGACGATGGTTTGAACTACACGCCGACCGTGGAGTGGAAATTCGACGACGGGAAGCTTCTGCTCAGTGCGAACACCCAGCAGCATTGGATCACGCATGGCGACGGTCTTTACCTCATCTACACCCGCAAAGGCGCGAACAACGACCACATTTTCCGCAACCGCGCGCCGATCTTCATCGCACGCGTCGATCCCGACAAGCTGCACCTCATTCGTGCCACCGAACAAGTGGTCATGCCGGAGACGGGCGTCGATCTCGGTGGCGGTTACGCGCCTGTCGATGTGAATGCGGGCGAGACCTGGGTCATCAGCAGCGAGATGGCTTTTCCAAAAGGTCGCGAAGACGAGTCCAACCGCGTGCTGCTCTCCAAAATCATCTGGAATCAGCCATGAATGCCACTAAAACAGCCGTTGTTGGATTGATCCTATGCTTGGGGATGGGAGCATTCGCCCAAGGGCCATCTTCACCGACGGCTGAAACGGCCTTCGGTCTCAAGGTTCTCGCACCCGGACCAGACGTCTATGCGGACGAGGTACTCCAGCATGCCATCGACAAAGTAGCGGCAGCAGGCGGTGGCGTGGTGATTCTCGGCGCGGGTGATTTCAAACTCTCGCGCAAGAGCGGGGATGAAACCGTGATCATCAAGAGCAACGTCACGCTGCGAGGGCAGGGGCATGCGACGCACATCTATCTTGATCCGAAGACGCCGCCGAATGACCTGCGCTACTTTCCCGTGCGCATCGGATCTGCCAAAGTGCCTGCAAACAACGTCGTGATTGAGAACCTGCGTTACACCGGCAACGACAAAGCGATCGGCGGCGGGTCCATCATGGGATTCAACGCGCGTCTGGACGAGCCCGAGTCGATGCTGCTGTCCTGTGACAACGTCACCGTTCGCAACTGCTGGATCTATGATGCGAAACAGGCCGCGGGCTGCACCAAACCAGCGGCAAGCATGTATCTGGCGAAGCATGTCATTCCGGCGGCGGAGGCCGAGGCCGCGAGCAAGAAGGGAGCTGGCGCGGAGGTTTACACCACGCCGGAGCGTATGGCGTCGCAGTTCAAGAACTGGCAGGTGCATCACAACTTCATCGACACCTGCGGCAACAAGGCGATCGAGCTCGCCGAATGCAACGGTGGCCTGATCGCGGACAATTACATCATCAACTGCGAGGACGGTCCGCAGGTGATTTTTGGCTCACGCAATGTCCGCATCTGCGACAATCAGGTGTTCTTCATCCGCACCGGCATCAACATCACCGAGGGCTCCCATCACATCACCGTCTCCGGAAACGTCGTCGAGCCCGCGCCAGGGGTGAAATTGAACCGCTTGGGCGCTTGCCTTGTCTTCCGCACCGAGCCACTGCCGTTGGCCACCTCTGTCTCTCACGTCAGCGTCTCCGGGAATGTCTTCCGCAATCAGACGACGGAATTCAAGCATGCCCTGCGGTTCGAGACGCGTCCGGAATCGCTCGGTTGCACCTATGAGGCCATCACCCTGACGGGCAATGTGTTTGATGGCGATTTGCAGTTTTATGATCGCAGAAACCCAGCAGTGACAAAGATTCAGGGCATCGTGTTTTCCGACAACATCTGCGAAGGGCAGTTGCTGACCGTGCCTGCGGCTGACATGGTCTCGCGTCGCATCACCGTGCGCGGCAACATGTTCCGCCACGCAGGCGATCAGGTGCTCAAGAGCAGTGCATGGATCTGGACGAACAACACGCATACAGCCGGCACGATCGAGGTTGATGCCGCCGCCAAGGGAAACATCATTCGAAACAATGTCACGTCCGCGTCCATACGGGATTATGGCGTTCAAACCAGCCTCAGTGGCAATCAAGTGCTTCGCAATGATCCCTAGCTTCCATCGTCGAACCGTTGTCCAAGCCCTGGCGGTCACGCTTCTGTCGTGGACATTGCAGGCGGCTGACGATGCGATCTCCATCGGCGGCGACCGGCAGTTGTTTCTCGATGATCGCCTGATCGATCGTGCGCAAACGAAGGACGTCACTCGCGAACTCCATTCTCCGACCGATGTTCGCCGCGTGCTGAAGCCCGAGCGCCCATCGGAAGCACTTGGATTCATCTTCTACGGCAGCGTGGTCGATGATGGCGGAACGGTGAAGCTTTTTCACGGCAGCTACGATGCGGACAAGAAGAAGCATTTCAGCTTGGCCACGAGCAAGGACGGCATCCACTTTGAACGGCCCGATCTCGGGCTCACGGAATATCACGGAAACACGGCCAACAACATCCTTCCGGTCCATGCCGTCGAAGCGGGTGTGTTTCTCGATCCGCATGCGCCCGTGGAGAAGCGTTATCGCTTATTGTTCACGCAGCACTGGCCCGATCCGGAAAAAGCAGGCGTGTATGTGGCTTCGTCACCCGATGGGATTCATTGGACGGCCGGAGAGAACCGCGTGCTGCCCTTCGCCCCCGACAGCCAGCACACCGGCCTGTGGGATGAGAAACTCGGGAAGTATGTCATCTACCTGCGCGCTTGGAACCCGGTGCGCTGCGTCGCGCGTTTGGAGACCGGTGATCTGGAGGCACCCTGGCCTTACGATGCCTCGGTGCCTCCGCATCATGTGTGGGGAAAAGAAAAAATTCCCACGCCTAGTCGCGAACTGCCCACGGTCATGGCTCCTGACTCGCGCGATCCTGAAAATGTCCAGCTCTACACCAGCGCCGCCATGCGTTATCCCTTCGCGCCGGAGGTGTATCTCGCCTTTCCTGCCGCTTACCTGCTTTTCAGAGGCGAAGAATGGAAGTCGCGTGCGCTCAATTCCAACGACGGTACTTTTGATGTGCAGTTTGCCTCCAGCCGCGACGGCATCAAGTGGGACCGCCGGCGTGAGCCCTACATCGCAGCGGGGTTTCATGACGGACTCGACCTGCGTCTTGTAAGCATGTGCCAGGGCATGGTGAGGCGCGGGCGCGTGCTGCATCAATACTTCATCGGCTGGCCGCACACGCACGGCCGCCCGGTCGTGTGGGACAAAGATCTCGCAAATCGCGCCGAGTGGCTGAAGCACGATCTCGGCGGCATCTACTGCGCCACGCAGCGTGTTGATGGTTTCGTGTCCATGACTGCGAATGAGCATGGAGGCGTCCTCACCACGAAGCCCATCACCTTCACTGGAAATCGCCTGCAACTGAATGTGCACACAGATGGTGCCGGTCAGGTGCGCGTGGCCCTGCTTGCTCCGGATGGCCGTCCGCTTCCTGGCTTCTCCGCCGATCCCTGCGAGGTGATCAACGCCGACGAAATCGACTATGAAGTCCGCTGGAAGAAAGGAGCAGACCTAACAGCTCTCGCTGGCAGGCCGCTGCGCGTGCAGGTCTCCCTTCGCCAAGCCGACCTCTACGCCCTGCAATTCACCACCCGACCATGAAAACCGCCCTACTCCTTGCGTCATTTATTGTTCTGCATTCGTCATTGGCGCTCGCTGCCGACCGGTGGATGAACAAACAAGACCTGTTCACCGTCGGCGACA
>CAYMHJ010000081.1:0-21879 GCA_964390165.1 uncultured Prosthecobacter sp.
GACGAGGAAACGCGGGCCGCCTACCCTTGCGTAAGTCGCAGGGAGAGGAGAAGCAAAGCCGAAGCTGGCGCGGTCATGAGGAGCGAATGCTAGAGTCGGATGCCGACTTGTCCAGCTTGGTTTTGGCTGCTAGCGGAGGGATCTGGCGGCGTTTATTTCTGCCCCCCATCATGTCCGATTCCCGTCCCGCGCCCTGGATGCGCTCCATCGTCTTCCTCATCATCAGCGCCGCAGTCGCTGGTGGAGGATGGTTGTTTTGGCAGCAGCAAAAGGCCCTGAAGCAGGCTCCTGCCGCTGCTGCGAAGGCCAAAGGTGCCATGCCCGTCTCCACTGCAAAGGTGACGAAAGCGGACTACGCGCTGGATCTGCTCGCCATCGGAACCGTGGCGGCGGATGAGTCCATCGACCTCAGCGCAAACGTCACCGAGACGGTCACGGCGCTGCATTTTGAAGATGGTCAGCAGGTGAAAAAGGGCGCGCTGCTCGTGGAACTCAGCGCGGCAGAAGAACTGGCGGCGCTCTCGGCCTCGAAGTCCCAGCTCACGGAGCACGAACGCGAGATCACGCGCCTGCAAAGTCTCGTCAAAGATGGCGCAGCACCTGAAGCACGGCTGGAGGAGCGGCGGACGCTGGCTGAGGTTGCAAAGCAGAGCATCCTCGAAGCCGAAGCGCGTCTCGCCGACAGACGCATCGTGGCGCCATTCGATGGCTGGCTCGGTCTGCGACGCATCAGCGTCGGCGCGCTCGTCTCGCCGGGCACGGTGATCGTCTCGCTGGATAAGATCGACGTCGTGAAGATCGACTTCAGCGTGCCGGAGACCTACCTCGGCATGATCAAAGAAGGCACCGAGATCGAAGCGCGCACCGAAGCGACTCGCGGCCGTGTTTTCAAAGGCAAGCTCTCCCGACTCGACTCGCGTGTTGATCCCGCCACACGAGCCGTCGCAGCGCGTGCGGAGGTGCCGAATGCGGATCTTTTGCTCAAGCCCGGAATGCTCGTCACGGCCTCGCTGCGGGTCGAGCCACGCATCTCGCTTTCCATTCCCGAACGCGCGCTCGTGCCCATCGGCTCGAAGACCTTTGTTTTCACCATCGCCGATGACAAAGCCAAGCGGGCCGAGGTCACTATCGGTCGCCGCAAGCCCGGTTACATCGAGGTGCTGAAAGGCCTGGAAGAAAACCAACTCGTCGTCGCCGATGGACTCGTCGGTTTGCAGGATGGCATGGTCGTGAAAATCATCGGCCAGGTCGCCGGTCCCGTGAAAGCCTTCGATCCCGAGGCGCTCTCGTCAAAAAGCAGCGGGGAGAGCATAAAGTAAGGCATGTGGCTCTCTGATACATCCGTGCGCCGCCCGGTGCTGGCTTTGGTGATGAACCTGGTGCTCGTCACCTTTGGCATCGTCGCTTACACGCGGCTGCCACTGCGCGAGTTTCCGGACATCGAGCCGCCGATTGTCACCGTGGAGACATTCTACCGGGGGGCTTCGGCGAGCGTGGTGGAAAGCCGCATCACGCAGCGGCTGGAGGACCGCATCGCGCAGGTGGAGTCCATCGAAAACATTTCGTCAATCAGCGTGGATGGGAAGTCGGAGATCACCGTCGAGTTCACCCTCGGGCGCGATCTCGATGCGGCGGCGAATGACATCCGCGAGGCCATCAGTCCCGTGCTCGCCACGCTGCCCACGGAGGTGGACCCGCCGAGCGTCGGCAAGACGGAACTCAGCGCCGAGGTGCTGATGTATCTGAACCTCACCAGCGACTCACGGAACACGCTGGAGCTCAATGACTATGCCGAGCGCTACCTCGTGGATCGGTTCTCGCGCCTGCCCGGCGTGGCCCGCGTGCGCATCAATGGCGGCTCGCGTTATGCTTTGCGCGTGTGGCTGGATCGTGAGGCACTCGCGGCGCGCGGGCTCACGGCCATCGATGTCGAAAAGGCGCTGCGCAGTGAAAATGTGGACCCGCCAGCAGGCACGGTGCAGTCGCTGGATCGGCAGTTCACGGTGCGGCTGACTCGTCAGTATCGCACTGTCCAAGACTTCGAGAAGCTCGTCATCGCGCGTGGGGCGAATGGTTATCAGGTGCGGCTGAGCGAGGTCGCTAAACTCGCGCTCGGAGCGGAGGAAGCGCGCACGGTTTTCAAAGGCAACCGCGTGCTCATGGTGTCTGTCGGCATCATCCGGCAGTCGCGTTCAAATCCGCTCGAAGTCGCGCGTGCCGTGCGTGCAGAGGCCGATGAGATCCGCAAGACCCTGCCGCCGGATTTGAAGCTGGAGAACAGCTACGACATCAGCCAGTTCATTGAGGAATCCCTGCATGAAGTGTATCGCACGCTCGGCATCGCGCTGGCGCTGGTGGTGGTCATCATCTTCCTCTTCCTCGGCAGCTTCCGCGCGGTGCTGATCCCGATCGTGGCGGTGCCGGTCAGCGTGTTCGCCACCTGCCTTGTTTTACAGGCGGTCGGCTACTCGATGAACACTCTCACGCTGCTTGCCTTCGTGCTGGCGATCGGGCTCGTGGTGGATGACGCCATCGTCGTGCTGGAGAACATTCATCGCCGCATCGAGGAGGGGGAAAACCCGCTCGTGGCCGCTTTTAAAGGCACGCGTCAGGTAGGGTTCGCCGTCATCGCCACCACGCTCGTGCTGATGAGCGTCTTTATTCCCGTTGCATTCATGCCGGGGGACACTGGGCGCATGTTTGCCGAGTTCAGCGTCACGCTGTCGATTGCCGTGGCTTTCTCCGGTTTCGTGGCGCTCACGCTTTCGCCGATGATGGCCTCGAAGATCCTGCGTGGTCGCGAGGGCGATGGCTTCATCGCGCGCATCTTGGATCGCGTCTTTGGCGTCGTGCAGCGGAGTTATCGCTGGGTGCTGGATAAGGCGCTGCACTTTCCTGGGTCGGCCTTTCCCATCGTCGCAGGCATCACGGCGCTGTGCGTTTGGCTGCTGATGAACATCCCGGATGAATTCATGCCACGCGAAGACCGCGGCTCGTTCTTCGTCGTCGCCACCGGGATGCCGGGCACGACCTATGGCAATGCCGTGCAGACATTGGATAAGCTCACGAATCGAGTTATGTATCTCGTCGAAGACACGAAGGAAGCCTCGCGGGTGAATGCCCGTGCGCCACGAAGCTTCGGCGCATCTGCGGACTTCAATGACTCCATCGCCGTGCTGACGCTGACACCCTTCGGCACGCGGCGCGATGGCTTCACCATCATGGAAGAAGTGCGCGCCAAGACGGCCGACATGACGGAAGCGAAGGTCTCCGTGGTCATGCGTCAGGCCATCCTGCGCGGGCTGAACAAGCCTCTGGAGATCGTCGTCAGCGGTCCCACCTTTGAAGAGCTGGCTCAGTGGCGTGATACCATCCTCGCGAAAGGGCGGCTGAATCCGAAGCTGCTCGGCTTCGACTGCGATTACCGCGATACGAAGCCGCAACTGCGCGTCACCATCGATCAATCGCGTGCCGCTGACCTCGGTGTCTCGACGGCGGACATCGGCATGACTTTGGAAACGATGCTCGGGGGCCGACGTGCGACCACCTTCATCCATGAGGGCGAGGAATACGACGTGATGCTCGAAGGCAGCTACGCGGACAAACGCACGCCGGTGGATCTGAACAACCTCTTCGTCCGTAGCGAGCGCACGAAGCAGCTCATCCCGCTGGCGAACCTCGTGAAGACCGAGGAGTTCGCCGACAGCGGCACGCTGAACCGCTACAACCGCATGAGAAGCATCACCTTCGATGCCGAACTGGCGACGGGCTACAGCCTTGGCGAAGCAGTAACTTACATGGAGGAGCTCATCCGTGAAACCCTGCCCGGTAGCGCCATCGTAGGTTACAAAGGCAACTCACTGAAGTTGAAGCAGAACCAGGGAAACATCGGCCTCGTCTTTGGCCTTGCGATGCTCATCGCCTTCCTCGTGCTGGCGGCGCAGTTCGAGAGCTTCGTGCATCCTTTCACCATCATGCTGACGGTGCCGATGGCCGTGGCTGGTGCACTGCTCGGCCTGAAATTCATGGGCATGAATCAGAGCATCCACAGTCAGATCGGCCTCATCATGCTCATCGGTCTGGCGGCAAAGAACGGCATCCTCATCGTCGAGTTCATCAATCAGCTCCGCGACGAAGGCGTGGCCTTCCGCGAGGCGATCCTCACCGCCAGCGAGCAGCGCCTGAGGCCCATCGTCATGACCGCGCTCGCCACCGTGATGGGCGCGCTGCCGCTCATGCTCGGCGGTGGTGCTGGCTTTGAAACGCGCCGCGTCGTCGGTGTGGTGATCGTCTTCGGCGTCAGCATCGCCACGGTCGTGACGCTGATCTTGGTGCCGATGATGTATGCCCTGCTCGGACAGCGGACGGGCTCCCCGCTGGATGCGAGCCGGAAGCTGGATGAGGCTTTGGAAATGACGAAACCCGAATGACGAAAACGATCTCCATACCCCTGCTTTGCAGCCTGTTGTTCTCCGGCTGCAACGTCGCGCCGAAGTATCTCGCGCCGAAGCCCGATCTGCCCACGGAGTTCAAGACGCAGGGCCCGTGGCGCACCGCGCGTCCGAGTGATGCGGAGGCGCGTGGAGACTGGTGGCGATTGTTTGGCGATGCGCGGCTCAGCCAGCTCATGCGTGAGGCGGAGGCGGCGAGTCCGACGCTGGAGATCGCCCGCCAACGCGTGGTCGAAGCACGGGCGCAGGCTCGCGCTGACAAGGCGGGGCTGTTTCCATTTGCCAGCATCACGAACAGCGCGCAGCGGGATCGGAGCACCGGGACGATGGCTTTTCAGTTCGCAGGCGGACGTAATCGCACCACGCTGCTGAACACACTCGACTTCGACTACGAGGTGGACTTCTGGGGCCGCATCCGCAATCAAGGCAAGGCTGGCAATGCCCGCGCTGATGCTGCAGAGGCTGATCTGCAAAACGCGCACCTCGGCCTGCTCAGCGAGCTGGCGATGAACTACTACGCACTGCGTGTGCAGGATGCACAGATCGCATTGCTGAAACGCACCGTCGCGGTGCGGCAGCGCACGGTGGACATGGCGCGGAAGCGCTTCACGCAGGGCGACATCGCACAGATGGATGTGGCGCAGGCGGAGACGGATCTGGCAGAGACGCAAGCTGAGGCCATCGGTTTGGAAAGGCAGCGCGCCGAGCTGGAGCACGCCATCGCACTGCTGCTCGGGAAGATGCCGAGCGAGTTCACGCTGCCTGCCGGACCGCTCGCTGGCTCGCCCCCTTCCCTGCCCCGCAGCGTGCCGAGCACCTTGCTGGAGCGTCGTCCCGACATCGCCGCTGCTGAGCGCGAGATGGCGGCTTTGAATGCCGAGATCGGCGTGGCAAAGGCGGCCTACTTCCCCACCGTCACCATCGGCCTGCGCGGCGGCACGCAGACGAGCTTCTATGATTTGATCGACAACGGCAGCAGCCGCATCTGGGGTCTCGGGCCTGCCGCCGTCGAGTGGCCGCTGCTGCGCGGAGGTCGGGTCAAAGCCACCCACGAAGCCACGAAAGCCCGCTATGAGCAGGGAGCTTCCGCCTATCGCCAAACCGTGCTCACTGCCATGCGCGACACGGAGGATTCACTCAGCGCGCTCGATGTCCTCCGCCGTCAATCCGCCGCCCAGGACGTGACTGTTTCCTCCGCCTCGAAGGCCCTGGAGCTGGCGCAAAAGCGCTACGACTCCGGCTTGGTGGCCTACTACGAAGTGCTTGATGCCCAGCGCACCCAGCTCCGCGCCGAGCGCGAAGCCACCCGTCTGAAAGGCGAACTCTTCCTCGCCACCGTGATGCTCGTAAAAGCGCTTGGTGGTGGTTGGTGAGATGTCGCTCGCATCATTTCTAATGATGCGGCGATGGTGCATCAGGTAGGCTGATGGCAGGAAAGACCGAACTTTTACTTTCCGGTAGATCGCGCTCGGTCCGGGCTGGCACCGCCTCTGTTGTCTCAGCGCTCAGGGCTCCTTAGCGTAGTCAGCGTAAGCTTCGGCGATCTTGCCGGCCTTTTCGTCGCCATCATGGAAGACGAAGCGGTGACGGAGAGTGATTTTCTCGCCCTTTTTGAGGGTCATCGCGCCCGTCTCAGGCTGCACTTTGAGCTGGGAAAGTCCGAAAGGATTGGCGGTGAACAGCCCATAAGTGCGGACGTGCCAGGGTGTGGGGTGGCGGAAGCTGCTGGGATGATTCAGCATGGCGACGCCGACGGCCTTGCCACCGACGCTGCCGTGGTAATCGACCCAGGTGGCACGCTTGCCCCAGGCGGCTTCGTCGGTGACGCCTTCGCTGTTGATGATTTTACCCGTGCCCTTGCCACCTTCTTTGCCTCGATCCACGGCCATCTCGGTGGGCACGCGGATGCTGAGTCCAGCGTCTTTTTTGTCATCGACGAGCACATCGCCTTCACTGGCGATGAGGACGATGTCCACATCGATGAGGCGATTGCCACCCTGGACGGCGAAGACATACTCGCGGACTTCTTCAGAGGTCTTTTTACCTTCGGCATCGACGTAGTCGGAGACGGTGCGAATGACAGCTTTTTCACCACCTTCCATTTTGGTGATCTCGCGGAGCTTGATAGCGCCGAGATGCTTGACGCGCTCGGAGGTCTTTGGGCTTTTTCCAAAGCTGCTCAACTCGGCCCACGTGTCAAAACCGGCGATGTTTTCATGACCAAAGCAAAGGCCGCGATGGTGTGGATGGTCGTGCTGCTCACCTTCAATGGTTTTCATCGGGTAGGCGCGGGTCATGGTGACGCCGCTGGTGCCGATGACGGGCCAGAGGTAGGTCTTGTTGGCCTGATCGACGACGAGCTCGGTGAGGAACTCGCCCTCAAGTTTGACGATGGCACCACCCGTGGGTGTTTTATCGACGGTGAAGGTGGCGGCACTGAGCGGTGTCAGCGCGGCGAGGAGGGAAAGGACAAGGAAGGAGGTGATCTTCATGACTGGGCTGGATGTGACGGCAGAGAACGGGGCTTTGCCAGTGTTTCTTCCCATGACATCAGTGTGGCCGGGGACAATGTGAAAGTGGTGAGATGTCACATTCACCAAGGAAAACGCGATGGAGATGGCGTTTACGAAGGAGCCCTCCACAACACCACATGTCAGCATCTCCTCCGACCCAGGTCCGCCACAAGATCCTCGTCACCGCGACCCTGGTGGCATTTTTGATGTATCTGGACCGCATTTGTCTGGCAAACATCATTGGATCTGACTCGTTTCAAAATGACATCCACCTCGGTGTGGGTGAGTCGGACTGGGTGAAACTGGCCTTCTTCTGGGCCTACGCGCTCTTCCAGGTGCCGGCAGGCTGGCTCAGTGACCGCTTCGGGGCGCGTGTGCTCATCACTTTGTACATCGCTGCATGGTCGCTGTTTACCGCCGCCACGAGCTTTGCCACTGGCTTTGCGACACTCTTTCTCGCGCGGCTTTTTTGTGGATTGGCAGAGGCTGGATACTACCCCGCCAGCAGTAGTTTGCTGACGCGATGGGCGCACATCGAGGGCAGAGGGTTTGCCAGCAGTGTGATCTCATGGGGCGGTCGTGTGGGCGGAGCTGTGGCCCCGGGACTCACCGCTTATGTGATCCTTTCAGCCGGAGACTGGCGCTGGGCTGGCTGGCTCTATGGAGCCATGGGTATCTTTGTAGCGATCGCCTTCTGGCGCGTTTTCCGCGAGCATCCGCGCCAGCATCCGGACTGCAATGAAACGGAGGTCGCGCTGCTGGCCGAGGGGCGCGGCGACTTCCTGCCCGTGAAAGATACGCCGAGGCGCTTTCCCCTGCGCGCGGCCTGGCGGAGTGGCAATCTTTGGATGGCAAACGGTGTGCAGTTCTTCACTAACATCGGCTGGGCCTTCCTGGTGCTTTCGCTCTCAGATTATCTCAAGAAGGCGATGCATCTCGATGATCAAAAAGCGGGCTGGATCACGACCGCAGCGCTCTCCATCGGCATTCTGGCACTGCCACTGGGCGGTGCTTTGACGGATGCGCTGACACGGAAGCATGGCAAGCGCCTGGGACGGATGCTCCCGATGTCGATCACCAAGTTTGCTGCCGCTGCCTGCTATCCCATCGCGTTATGGACGGACTCACCCTGGGGCATGGCGCTGGCCTTTGGTCTGGTGGCCTTCTTTGCGGACATCGGGCTACCGGCGATGTGGACGACGATGCAGGACATCAGCGGCCGGCATCAGGCGCAGCTCTTTGGGTGGGGAAACATGTGGGGGAACATCGGAGCAGGGCTCATGCCGCTGCTCTTCACAGCGGTTCTGAGAGCCTATGACACGAATCACGACTACCAAGAGGGTGTGTGGCTCTGCGCCATCGCCTTCGTGATCGCGGGCCTCTTTGCCCTAGGGGTGAATGCCGAGAAGCCGGTGGTGGTAGAGGTCGCCCAGTAACGCGACGGCCACTCTCGCTTTTTGTGCAATCAAGCACTAGGGGAAGGGGCTCGTGCATCATCTTTACGTCCACATCCCCTTCTGCCACCGCGTCTGCCCGTATTGCAGCTTTTACAAGCACACTCCGGGGGCGACGCCGATGGGGGAGTTTGTGGAGGCGGTGCTGTCTGAGGCGCAGCGGGCGGGCGAGAACCGTGAACTGAAGTTGGAGACCGTTTACCTCGGCGGCGGGACGCCAACGGCGCTGAGCGAGGTGCATCTGGAGCGGATGCTGTCCGGCCTGCGGGAGAGGCTGGATTTCTCCGGCGTGCGGGAGTTTACCTGCGAGGTGAATCCGCGGACGGTGACGCTTTCCAAAGCAGCGATGATGCAGCGGCTGGGGATCGACCGGATCAGTCTGGGCATCCAGGCCTGGGATGAGGCGACACTGAAGACGCTGGGCCGAGATCACGCGCCAGCAGATGCGGAGGAGACCTACCACACGCTTCGTGCGGCGGGTTTTCGCAGTGTGAATGTGGATCTGATGTTTTCCATCCCAGGGCAGAGTCTGGAGACCTGGTGCGGGACGGTGGAGAAGACGATCTCTCTGAAACCGGACCACATCTCCGCCTACAATCTGAACTACGAGGAGGACACGGAGTTCTTTGAGCGGCTGCGGAAGGGCCAGTATCGGGTGGAGGAGGAAAGAGATGCGGCCTTTTTCCATGCAGCGATGGATGGACTGGAAGGCGCGGGCTACGAACATTACGAGATCAGCAATTACGCGAAGCCGGGGCACAGGTCGGCCCACAATGAGGCTTATTGGCTGGGGCAGGACTATCTGGGCCTGGGCCCGAGCGCCTACTCGACGGCGGACGGGAAACGCTGGCAGAATGTGGCGGATACGACGCGCTATCTGGAGCTGGTGAAATCTGGAGAGACTGCTGCACAACCCGGTGAGGAGCTGACAGAGGATCAACGGCGGACGGAGCGCTTCGGCCTGGAACTGAGGACGGCACGCGGCCTGCCGCTGACGATGGTGCGTGAGCCGGAGCGGCGGATGGTGAAGGTGCTGGCGGAGGAGGGGCTGCTGCTCGTGGTGGAGGGACACATCCGCTTGACGCGCATGGGCAAGCCGCTGGTGGACTCGGTGGCAGTGGCGCTGATGGGAGCCTGAATGGGCTGCAAGCCGCGCCCTGTGATGGACAAGCAAGGGATAGCCGCAGAGGTCTCTCCTCGGGAAAGTGTCATATGCCCACCGACCAACGGGCTTCACCCAACCACATCCCATGAAACGACACGAATCCATCTCCAAGATCATGAGCACCAACCTCGTCACCGTGCATCACGGGGACCCGGTTTCCAAAGTTCGTCAACTCGCCGCCGAACGCGGGGTGCATCACATCCCGGTGGTGAATGGAGACAGTCTGGTGGGAATCATCTCCTGGTCTGACATTTTACGGGTAAGCTTTGGAGATGCCTTTGATGCCGATCAGCGGGCGGTGGATGCCACGCTGGACCACACGTTCACCATCGAACAACTGATGCAGAAGAATCCCGTGACGGTGGAGGAGACTGCGACAGTACGTGATGCGGCGGAGATCCTGGCACGCGGGGAGTTTCACTCCGTTCCAGTCGTGCATGGCACGAAGCTGGTGGGATTGGTGACCTCCACGGATCTTATCAAGTATCTGCTGGAGCAGATGTGATCTGCTGATCAGGCTTTCTTTGTATCTTTCTTCGCCGCAGCCTCGGGCTTCTCTTCTGGAGCCGGTGGCGGTGTTTTTGTGGGCTTGCCACTGGTCTTTTTGGCCTCCGCTTTGGAAGGATCAGCTTTGGAGGGATCGGCCTTCGCATCGCTTTTCACCCAGGGTGCATCAGGGCCGGTGGGCTGCGTGAGGGCATCAGCCCGTGTTTGTTGGAGTACGGCCTCGGCCTCTGCGGCCTTGAGCATCTGACTGCGGATGTCCATGGGTACGGAGTCTTCTGACAAAGGCGGGAGGATGGGGTTCGGACCTCCCGTCCAGGGACCGAGATCGGGAAGCATGGCTAGCATGCTGTCCTGATTGGTCAGGCGGTGAGTGCCGATGACACGCAGGCGGCTGCCGAGCATGTAGGCGACGGTCCGATCACTGAGCCCCTCAATGGTGCTGCCTCCACGCTGGATGATGGGCTTTCCACGCAGGACGATCTCCCAGGAGCTGATGTAGGCCTCCTGGCAGAGGATTTTGGCGACGTCATCCCCACCGCCCTGCTCGAGATAGACCCGACCTTTGGCACGGACTTTTTTGGCCTTGTTGTCACCGTCCTGTTTGAGAATTTCGATGCTGTCAGCGGCGATCTTCACGCCCATCGGCATTTCGATGCTCTGCGCGGAGATGGCCTTGGCTTCATCGAAGCTCATGCTCAGGAGAAAGAGCAGTTCCGGGTTTGAACTCGCGGCCAGAGTGGGAGTGCCATCACTGATGCTGAGAGCGTCCATTTCGGCATCTATCCTGGCCTTCTGAATGGCCAGTTCAGTCTCCTCCTTGGTCATTTTTTTACTATCGCCAGTCTTTCCTTGATCCTCTTTTTTGGAACTTCCACCCAGTTTATTGAGAGCTGGAACTTCAAAGCCAGAACAGGCCGCGAGCCCGAGCATCAGCAGCAGACAGGAGGCGGGGCGGATCAAATGTCGCCAAAGGCGTATGACAGCAGGCATGAAACGAGATTAGGCCGAGTTTGCCGACTCGCAAGGATAGCCTGATCATTGAGCGCCCAGAATTATTGCGATGACACGCTGGATGTCCACGTCAGTGGAGGCGGAGCTGGAAGGGATGGAGAGGCAGTTCGCATAAAGATCCTCGGCCACAGGGCATAGCAGCTTCACGGCGTCCTGATGGGCGGGGGAAAGGTGGGCGGGCTGCCAGAGAGGGCGGGCTTCGATGCGGGCGTCTTTGAGCACGCTGCGCAGGGCGCGGGCATCCATGCCGAACTTCGCGGGGTCGATGTAGATCGTGGTGAGCCAGCAGTTGCTGACGACGCCCTCTGCTTCGCCTTGGAAGCGGATGCCGGGGATGTCGGCGAGGTGCTTTTGATACATGGCCTGAATCTCCCGACGACGTCGGACATAGCCGGGCAGTGCCTCCATCTGAGCACAACCCAAGGCGGCCTGGATGTTGGTGAGGCGGTAGTTGTAGCCGACCTCGTGGTGGATGTATTCCTGAGGATCGTCCTTGGCCTGTGTGGTGAGGTAGCGTGCCTTTTTGGCCCAGGCTTCATGGTTCGTCACAAGCATCCCGCCGCCACCGGTGGTGATGATCTTGTTCCCATTGAAGCTGAAGCAACCCATGTGGCCGATGCCTCCCGCTGGCCTGCCTTTGTAAAGTGTGCCAAGGCTCTCGGTAGCGTCCTCGATGACGGTGAGATCATACTCGGCGGCGAGCGATATGAGCGCGTCCATGTCCACCGGATGACCAAGAATGTGGACGGGGATGATGGCGGCGACGCGGCGGCCAGTCTGCTTATTGTAAACGCCACCAGATTTGCGTTCACATCTGTTCGAAAGGAACTCGCGCACTAGATTCACGTCCATCTGCCAATGCTTGGCTTCAGAGTCGATGAGAACGGGGACGGCATTCGCGTAACGAATGGCATTCACCGGAGCGATGAAGGTCATGGAGGAGACGATAACTTCGTCCCCTGGCTTCACACCGCAGACAAGCATGGCGATGTGCAGCGCAGCGGTGCCGCATTGAGTTGCCACGGCATGAGAGGTGCCAGCGGCCTTCGCGAGGTCGCCCTCGAAACGTGTCACATACGAGCCGACGGAAGACACCCAGCCCGTGTCGAGACAGTGTTTGATATAAACCCACTCATTGCCGCTGAGATGCGGGACACTGAGCGGGATGAAAGCAGGCTCAGACGACATAGCCTTTGGCTTGGTAATGTTCGGCGTTCTGTTGGACCCAGACGATGGTCTGCTCCAGGCCTTCTTCGAGGCTGACGCGGGACTCCCAGTCGAGCAGAGCTTTGGCCTTCTTGTTGCAGGCCAGCAGGCGCTCGACCTCGCTCTTGCTCGGGCGGAGGCGCTCCTGTTCGCAGATGATGTTCACGTCTTTGCCCATCATCTTTCCGATGAGTAGCGCGAGATCACCGACGCTGATCTCCCGGCCCGAGCCGAAATTGATCGTCTGACTGACGGCGTGGGGAGACAAAGCCGCCGCGCAAAAGCCCTCGACGGTGTTTTGCACGAAGTTCAGATCGCGAGTGGGGCTGACTGCACCGAGGCGCACGTCATTGCCTCTCATGACCTGGCTGATGATCGTGGGGATGACGGCTCTCATGCTTTGACGCGGGCCGAAGGTGTTGAAGGGCCGCACGGTGACGACTTCCAGCTCAAACGAAGCCGCGAAAGCCTCCGCCATCTTGTCCGCACCAATCTTCGATGCGGAATAAGGCGACTGCCCCTGGAGCGGATGTTCCTCCGTGATTGGGACAAAGAGCGCCGTGCCATAGACCTCGCTGGTGGAGGTGTGCAGCACGCGCTGTGCACCCTCCTCCAGCGCGGCCTGGAGCACATTGAGCGTGCCTTCGACATTCGCGCGCACATAGCTGCGCGGAGCCTGATACGAATACGGAATGGCGATGAGCGCCCCGAGATGAAAGACGATGTCGCATCCCTTCACACCAGCACGCACGCTGTCGCTGTCGGTGATGTCACCGGGGAGTATCTCCATGTCACCGGCGAGGGTGCTGTGATCCAGCCAGCCGCGTTTGCCAAGGGCATTGTAATGCACCATCGAACGCACGCTGGCGCCTTCACGCACCAGATGCTCCGCGAGATGACTGCCGATGAAGCCACCGGCTCCGGTGACGAGGACTTTCTTACCTTCAAATGATCCCATAGTTAGTTATTGAGCGCCTCCTCGCGCTTGTTTGAGCTGTTCACGCTGCCCCACGTCGATCCATTCATCCACGATCTCAAAGGCACCGATGCGGTCGCCACGGCGGACGGCCTCGTCGAAGAGTTCGGTGATGGGGAAGAACTTGCGCGGCACGCGCTGGATGATCTCCGGGGAGAGGATGTAGATGCCTGCATTGATGAGCTGAGAGACAGTGGGCTTTTCGACGATGCTCGTCACCGTGCCCTCATTCACCTCCAAGCAGCCAAAGGGAATCTCATGCGCGTAGCTGCGCACGCCGATGGTGGCGAGATGTCCGCCATCGTGATGGAAGTCGAACAGGCTGGAGACATCCACCTGCGTCACTAGGTCGCCGTTGCAGACAAAGATCGGATGCTCCGGCGCTTCCGGCAGCAGGGAAAGTGAGCCGCCCGTGCCGAGAGGTTCATCATGCGTCTCACGCAGATATTCGATGCGGCAGCCGAAGTGAGAGCCATCTCCAAAATGCTCTTCGATGACACCTGCTAGGTAGTTTGTAGAGATGAAGATGCGCCGGATGCCGCAGCCGACGAGGTGCAGCACGAGCCGCTCCAGGATCGGACGACCCGCGACCTTAAGCATGGGCTTTGGAGTGGACTTCGTCAGCTCGCCGAGTCGAGTCCCCTTCCCTCCGGCCATGATCACGGCCCAGTTAGGCTTTGGCTGAGTGCCGATGACCTCGCGCAACAGGTGCAGTCCTTTCAATCGCCCCTGATCGTCGAGAATGGGGATGTGCTTGAGCTGTCGAGCCTGCATGAGGTCGATCACTTCCGCACGCGGCGCATTGGTATGCACACTGGCAAAGGCACGGTGCGCGTATGCCTCCACAGTGTCTGTCAGGGCCGCCCCTTTAAGCAAGGCGCGCCGAATATCACCATCGGTGATGGTGCCTAGCAGTCGCTGGTTCTCATCCACCATCAGGCAGATGCCCTCTGCAGCCCTATCAATCACCCGCAGGGCTTCCCACAAGGAGCCGGAGGCTGGCAGGCAGAATGTGGCGATGGGCTTGGAGGTCATGAAGGACGGGTTGGAACGTGGGATCTCGTTGCCACGGGAAAGTGGCAAGGACAATGCACGTCTTTTTGCGGCGGGCGGTGTTCGTCAACTCTTTACTTACCCCGCAGCATCCTTCCGGCGGGGCTAACGCATGGGTTTTGGAAATTGGGTGTGATGACTTCAGCTCGGAAGATGGCAGACGATGTCCCAAGTTTGCGCCAGATGGTGCCCTGAAGCAGGAAGTTCGCGTACATTCGGGCAATGAACTGAGAAAGAAATGAGCCACCAGTGACCTCACTCCGCCTGGCATCCCCCAAAAAAAGCGCGGGTCTTTTCAGACCCGCGCTCAGATTTGGGAGGCTTTAAACCTTCGGGCTGATCAAGCGTAGCTGGCCTGCTGTCCTTTGATGTCACGCTTCTTGATCCATGGCATCAGGCTGCGGAGCTTGGCACCAGTCTTCTCGATCGGGTGCTTCTCGCCGTCCTTGAGCAGCTTGTTGAAGTTCTTGTAACCGGTTTCGGTCTCCTTGATCCATTCCTTGGCAAACTTGCCAGTCTGGATGTCCTTGAGAGCGGCCTTCATGCGCTTTTTGACGCTGGCATCGATGATTTTTGGACCCACTTTGACATCGCCCCACTTGGCGGTTTCCGAGATGGAGAAACGCATGCCGGCGATGCCGGACTCGTTCATGAGATCGACGATGAGCTTCAGCTCATGCAAGCACTCGAAGTAGGCCATCTCAGGAGCGTAGCCAGCTTCAACGAGAACTTCAAATCCAGCCTGCACAAGGGCACTGGTGCCACCGCAAAGGACGGTCTGCTCACCGAAGAGATCGGTTTCAGTTTCTTCCTTGAAGGTGGTTTCGAGAACACCGCCGCGGGTGCCACCGATGCCGTGAGCCCACGCGAGGGCGATCTGCTTGGCCTTCTTGTCAGCATTCTGATAGATGGCGATGAGGGACGGGACGCCTTTACCTTCCGTATATTGACGGCGGACGATGTGACCAGGGCCTTTCGGTGCAACCATGATCACGTTCACGTCTTTCGGCGGTACGACGGTCTTGTAATGAATGGCAAAGCCGTGGGAGAAGAGCAGTGTCTTGCCCTTGGTGAGGTTCGGGGCGATGTCGGTTTTGTAAACACCACCGATCTTTGTGTCCGGGACAGCGACGAAGATGACGTCGGCAAGTTTCACGGCTTCGGCAGTATCATAAACTTTGAGGCCTTTTTCTTCAGCGACAGCGCGGCTCTTGCTCTTGGCATACAGACCGATGATGACATTGACGCCGCTTTCCTTGAGGTTCAGAGCGTGGGCATGGCCCTGGGAGCCGAAGCCGATGACGGCGCAGGTTTTGCCTTTTAGCGGCGCCAGGCTGGCGTCCTTTTCAGTGTAGATTTTAGCGGGCATGTTTGAGTTAGTTAGGGTCTGGTTTGGGGGCGCGGAGATTGGTTCATGCCCTCGGACTGGTCAAGGAGGAGTTGCCGGAGTAAATGAAGTGCTGGAAAAAACCGGTTCAGACTTCCTTCACAGAAGAAACACTTGCCGCCATAACCATTCATTTGGAAGATGGGAACCTTCGTCTAGATCCGCTGTGTGAGTCTATTATCGGCACGGTCAAGTCGCCCCAGGCATCCGCCCGCCCTGGAAGAAACAACGCCAACTGTGCCATAAATGACGGGCATCCAGCCCCCGCTTGATGCGCAGAGAAGAAAAGAACATAAAAAAGATAAACTCAGGGTTGCATCATGCCTCGCCTAGCTATACTTCGCGCCCTGCAAAAAACGCAGCCCTGCTCGGGTGGCGGAATTGGTATACGCGCAAGACTAAGGATCTTGTGCCGAAAGGCTTAAGGGTTCGAGTCCCTTCCCGAGCACCACTCTCTTGGAATTAAAGGAGACCTGGCACATGGTGCCTCTCAAAAAGAAACGACTGAACGACAGCGTTTTCACCTTGCCGGGAGCTGCTGACTCATCCGGCCAAGCGAGATTCCCCGTCGGCGCGAAAGATGATCTCCTGCCAGCCCGTTTTGCCATCACTACCCCCCGTACACCTTCACATCGTATGATTACAGTCATGCTGATAAAGGCTTTGAAGTGGCTTCTGCTGCATGGACGGTGTAGTTCTCAGTCCTCTATTCAACCCCATGGAATCTTCACTCACTTCGCGCCGTGTCAGTCTCCTGACAGCCGCGCTTCTCGCCTCAGGAAGTTTTGCCAACGCCAACGACTGGACCAACTGGCGTGGCCCGCTTCAGAACGGTGTCAGCTTGGAACACTACACAGCTGCCGGCAAACTGGCCGATGCTCCCGCCTGGACCTATGATGCCCGCAGCCGTGGTGCACCGGTAGTCGTGGATGGGAAAGTCGTCCTTTGGGGCTATCGAGGTGAAACAAGCGACCTTATCGAACTCCTGACTGTGCTGGACGCGAAAACGGGAAAGAAGCTCTGGGAAGTGGAAATCGCCGACTATCTCTCCGACTCCATCTATAACAGGTACTCCATTGGTGCCCCAACCGTGGATCCAGAGACGAAGCGCATCTACCTCGTAAGCAATGCAGGACGCTTCGTCTGCTATGAACTTGATGGCAAAAAGGTTTTCGAAATGCCTCTCATGGAAGATCTGGGGCGCATGACCTTCCCTAACTCCCGCGTGGGCAGCCCTGTCATCGAAGGGGATCTGGTGATTGTTCATTATATCTTCTCCAACTGGGGTGCTGACGGACCTGCTGCTGACCGTTTGTACGCTTTTGATAAAAAGACCGGCGAACTCGTCTGGTGGAGCCTGCCCGGCGTCAGCCCGCCTGTGGACAGCTCCTTCTCGACCCCTGTAGTCGAAACTCGGGATGGTAAACGAGTGATGTATTACACCACCGGCTGCGGCCATGTCGTCTGCGTGAATGCCCGCAGCGGAAAGCCCTACTGGAGATTTTCCTTCTGCAAAAATGGCGTCAATCCCAGCGTGGTGCTGCACAAGGGCAAGGTCATCGCCATCCATAACGACGAAAATGTGGACAGCTCGGAGAAGGGCCGCATGGTCGCCATCAAGCTGCCTGCAACGCTGACTGCACCGCCTACTCCAGAGTCCATCGTCCTTGATACCAGCGTCGAAGTCTGGCGTTTCCCCATCGGTGCCACCAGCAGTTCGCCGGTGATTGTAGGCGATACGATTTATCAGTTGAGCGATGGTGGCGAACTATTCGCCATTGATGCGAACACGGGCAAAGACCTTTGGAAAAAGAAGCTCAGCAACGCCAACCTGCATTCCTCGCCTCTCTACGTCGATGGCCTTCTCTACTGCCCGATGATGGAAGGCAAGCTCGTCGTCGTAAAACCCGGCGCGACTGATGCAGAAATCGTCCAGGAGATCAAACTCGACGGTGGTGTTTCCGCCCAGTGTCTCGGAGCTCCTGTCGTCTGCGATGGAGTGCTTTACGTCACCACGACCGAGAAGTTCTATGCCTTCCCAATCCCGAACAGCGGCATCAAGGTCGATTCAGCTCCCGTCGCTGAGATTCCAGCCGCAGGCAAAGCCGTGGCTCTTCAGATCATCCCGGCGGAAACCGTCATCATGCGCGGTAACAAACAAGCATTCCGCATTCGCAGCGTCGATGCCAATGGCATGGTCGTGAGTGACAAAGTCGAAGGAGTGAAATGGGAAAGCTTCATCCCGCCGACCGCCAAGGTGAAAGCCACCATGGACGCCACATTCAATGACGCCGGTGAACTCGTGGTCGCCCCTGATGCCAAGATCAGCGCCGGAGCTTGGAAAGCCACTTCAGCCGATGGTTTGACCGGCACCATCCGTGGTCGTGGTCTCAAAGCCCTGCCGATCACCGAAGACTTCGAAGGCTACACCCTCACCGAAGAGTTCCCCGCTGATCCAGGCAACCCGGCCTACAAGTTCGCCTATCCGCCGCTCCCATGGATCGGCGCCCGCTTCAAATTTCAGGTCATGGAAAAAGATGGCAACAAAGTCTTCGGCAAGAGCTTCGACCGCCTCCTATTCCAGCGCGGCACCGTCTTCGTCGCCCCATCCACTCTTTCCAACTACACCATGCAGGCCGACGTCATGACCGACGGCAATGCCCGCTCGAAAGCCGACATCGGCCTCATCAATCAGCGCTACCTCATCTGCCTCCGTGGCAATGCAGGCAAGCTGGAGGTCAGTTCGAACCTCGAACGTCTGGCCCAGGCAGCCACCTTCAAAGTCAGCGCCAACACCTGGTACACGCTAAAAACTAGAGTCGATATGAACGCAGACGGCAGCGGCGTCGTGAAAGGCAAAGTCTGGCCCAAGGCCGAGGCTGAGCCCGAAGCCTGGACCATCGAGGCCAAGGTCGCCCGAGCCCACACCCAGGGTAGCCCTGGCATCTTCGGATTCACCCCGATGAACCAGAAGCGCGTCTTCCTCGACAATCTCAGCATCACCGAGAACAAGTAACTTTAGCTCTAGCCCTTTCCAATGAAGCCAAAAAACACCCTCCTCCTCGCGCTGCTTAGCGCCGCTTCCATCCATGCCGCCGATTTGCCCGAATGGGGCGGCGGCCAGAGCCGAAACATGGTGTCTCCTGAAAAGGGGCTGCCCATGGATATCGACCCCGGCAAGAAATACGGCCCCAAAGCCGCGCCGAAGATCGCTGGTCGGCTCCGTCCAAACGCCGAAGAAGCCAATAAAGGCCCTGGCGCGGAAGACATCGACATGTCGACCACCAAGAACTGCCTCTGGGTGGCCAAAATCGGCTCCCAGACCTACGGCACCCCCATGATCGCCAGCGGTCAGGTCTATGTCGGCACGAACAACGAATCTCCGCGCAACGACAAACACATCGGCGACCGCGGCATCGTCATGGTCTTCGATGAATACACCGGTGCCTTCAAATGGCAGTTCGTCTCCCCGAAGATGGGCTCCGGAAAAGTCAACGACTGGGAATACCTCGGCGTCTGCGCTAGCCCTACCATCATCGGTGACAAAGGCTACGTCCCCGGCAATCGCTGCCAGATCGACTGCTTTGACGTCAATGGCATGTCCAACGGCAACCAGGGCATGCAGGACGAGGCCGCCTTTATGGCCGCACCTGACAAAGATGGCAAACCTGTCCCAGTCGAGCCCGGCAAGACCGACGCCGACATCCTCTGGGTCTATGATATGTATAAAGAACTCGGCGTCTTCCAGCACAATGCCACCGCTGGCTACCCGCTCATCGTCGATGGCAAGCTCTTCGCCCCGACCTGCAATGGCGTGGACTGGACCCACACCAACATCCCAGCTCCGCAGGCCCCAAGCTTCATCATGCTGGACGCCAATGATGGCACCCTCCTCGGTGAAATGGATCACGTCGCCTCCGAGCGCGTACTCCACTGCTCCTGGTCCAGTCCCACTCTGGCGCTCATCGAAGGCAAAAAACAAATCATCTTCGGCGCAGGCGACGGCTGGGTCTATTCCATGGACACCACCACCGAGAAGAAGGACGACTTCGACATCCTCAAAGAATTCTGGCGCTACGATGCCAACCCGCCCGAGTATCGCAAGAACAGCGCTGGCGAGCCCATCAAATATGTCGAATACGACGGCCCCAGCGAGATCATCGGCACCGTCGTCGAGCATGATGGCCTCGTTTATGTGAACATCGGCCAGGACCCCGAGCATGGAGAAGGTGTCGGCATGCTGAGCTGCATTGATCCAAAACAAACTGGCGACCTTTCAGGCAAAGCTGTCTGGACCTTCAAAGGCATCGAGCGCTCCATCTCTACTCCGGCTGTGAAAGATGGCCTCGTCTATACCGCCGACTACACCGGCCGCGTCTTCTGCCTCGATGCCAAGACCGGCAAGGAATACTGGAGATTCGACACCAAAGGCCACATCTGGGCCAGCCCCCTAGTCGCTGACGGCAAAGTATGGATCGGCAACGAAGAAGGCGAACTCTTCATCCTCGCCGAAGGCAAGGAACTCAAAGAGCTGAAGGTCATCGAGTTCCCCTCCCCTCTCCTGAGCAGCGTCGTCGCTGCCAACGGCTGCATCTACATCACCACCCATACGCACCTGTATTGCTTCAAGGAAGGTGCAAAGCCCGCCGCAGGCGCTGAGTAAACAAATCGGTCATTCGTTTTCCATGGGCCGGGAGTCATCTCCCGGCCCTATTTGTTTTATTCAATCTCTGAGAGCCGCCGCAGGCTCCATGCGTGCGGCGAACCAGGCTGGTAGCCAGCCAGCGATGATGCAGAGCAGGATGGAAGTGGTGCAGGTCAGCACGACATGGCTTACATCCAGATGCGCGGGAATACTGGAGAGAAAGACCCCCTCCACGGCATGAACCTGCCCTCCAGTGAGGGCGGCCAGCCATTCACGCAGGTCATTGCGCAGCCAAAGTACCAGCAAGCTGCCAACAAGCCCAAGCAGGGTGCCAAGCACACCGACCACGACGGCCTGCAATAAAAAGACGCCGACGATCTGCCCCTGGCTGCTGCCGATGGCAGCGAGCACGCCAATCTCTCGCCGCTTCTGCGTAGTGACGGTGATGGTGGTGTTCATCACGGAAAAGGCCGCCACCAAGGCGATAATGGAAAGCACGAACTGCATCATGGTCTGCTCATTCTTCATCGCCGCGAGGCGTGCGGACTCATCGTCTGACCACAGTTCCATGTTCCAGCCGGGCAGTGTTGTCATGAAGCCCCGCATGACTTCCGCCGCACGCGGCGGATCCGCCAATTCCAGGGCGATCCCGCTTACCCCCTGCCCGAGCTGAAAAAGGGACTGTCCGGTGGTCAGGGAGACGTAGCCCAGCAGTCCCAGGGCATCCGCACGCAACACGCCGGAGATACGCAGCTTCTGCGGATGGAGTTTAATCTGATCTTGAAGAGCGCGGCGATTCACCTCGTCATCCTCCTCATTCGCATCAGTATAGCGGCGCACGGCTTCGTTGACATTCGGCCCCGCATAAACACTGACCTCATCACCGAGATTCAGGCCAAGATCATTCAAGTGCTGGTCAGTCAGCACGATGGTGCCATCAGGTAGATCAAGCGAGCCGATCAAAAGGTGTGGTGTGAGCTTACGTAGATGGCCGGGGGCGTCTGTCGGCGGGATGCCGAAGACCTGTGCGCGTGTTTGCAGGTCACCATTTGCCACATAAAGCATGCCTCCGGCGAAGGGCGTGGCCGAAAGCACACCGGGCTGATTTTTTGCCACAGGCAGCACGCTTGGCCAATCAGGCCCGCTGGGAGACTGCCCCGCCTCCTGATGCAGCAGCACATGGGGCTTGGAACCCATCAGCGTCTCGCGGAAGTCCGCCTCGAATCCCACCATCACCGCACGCACGACGATCATCATCAGAACTCCCACGGCCACACCGAGGATGGAGACCATGGTAATAACCGAGACGAAGGAGCGGCGCGGCTTCAGGTAGCGGAGGGCGAGGAAAATCGGAGCCTGGAAAAGCATGGGCACTCATCATGCCGCCGACATGTCATCTGCCAATCCGAAAAGCATTTCTCTGCCCCTGAAATTCCATTCCTTCTTGAATGTTGAAGGATGGTGCGCGGTACAGGGTTCGAACCTGTGACCCCTACCATGTCAAGGTAATG
>CAYMHJ010000082.1:0-21804 GCA_964390165.1 uncultured Prosthecobacter sp.
ACACGAGCGGATTGAACCAATGCAGCGCCTGCACGGCGGTGGCGGCCCAGTTCCAAAGGAGGTCGTGCTGCTTCACATGCAGCAGCTCATGTAGCAGGACGTGGCGGA
This sequence comes from uncultured Prosthecobacter sp., assembly GCA_964390165.1. Lineage (GTDB taxonomy): Bacteria > Verrucomicrobiota > Verrucomicrobiia > Verrucomicrobiales > Verrucomicrobiaceae > Prosthecobacter. Next base: position 109 of record CAYMHJ010000082.1, read on the forward strand.
GGCTGCGCTGATCAAAACGTGTTTGCCAGTCTTCAGGGAGCAGAACCTGCGGCTGGCGGATGCCAACGACCGCAGGCGTGGTGCCTGCGGGCATGAGGCGGATTATTGGCGCGGAGACTCCTGCGAGAGCTGAGAGAGAACGGAGGATGGATCGAAGATGCGGGTCGTTCGCCGTGCGTCGCGTGAGGAGGTAACGGTCAAAGCGGCGCTGGCGGAAAAAGGCGCTGAGAAGCACCGCGACGGATCCTGTCAGCCAGACCCAGGCGAGCAGGATCTGCAGAGAGAATGACCACGAGCGCTCGACAGGAAGGTCAGGGAGCGAAAAGGTGCTCAAAGCAAGGATGGAAGTCTGCTCGGGCGGTGAAGATGCCTGGATAACTGTACTGACTTCAGCAGACTCTTGGCGAATCCATGACCCAAGCCCAAACCCAGCTGGAATGAATGCCGGGAGCATGAGCTTCATGCCGACGAGCATCCACAGACCGATGCGCCATGCAGGGCTGAGCTTCGTTCCGAGCATTACCCGCAGGCCGATCACGGCGAATATGAGCACGCTGGCCTCGATGGAGGTGCGCAGGAGCCAGTGGAGGAGAGCGTCGGAAGTCATGGCGGGCTACTTTTTGAGTTTTTGTTCGGCCTGATTCAGCATCTCACGAAGGGCGGCGAGGTCATCTTTCGACACTTCTTCACGCTCCATCATGCCGGCGACGAAAGGGGTGAGGCGACCCGCGAAGACACGGTCGAGGAAGCTAACGCTTTCCTCATGCTGGCACTGATCCTGGGCCACGGCGGGCGTGTAGCGGAACTCGCGGCCCACAGCTTCCACGGCGAGCGCGCCTTTGTCTGTTAGGCGGCGGATGAGAGACTGAACGGTTCGTGGCTTCCAGGCGAGGCGGCCTTCGAGTTCCTTCACGACTTCGCCCAGCGTGCTGGTGCCGCGCTGCCAGAGGACGTTCATGACGGTCCATTCGGCGTCGGAAATGCGGGGCGTTGGGGTGATATCTTCGTCTTCGGGCATGATCTTGGATTACAAACGTGATCCTCGGATTACGCGCGTAATCCCAACCTAGCAAGAACCATTTTTGCTCAGCCCGTTTTTTTCTTTCCAGCCTTCGGCTCTGTCCCAGCAAGGATGCGACCGATGTTCGCCCTATGACGGACGATGACGAGGAGCATCACGAGCACGCCGAAGCCAAGCATCACCGGGTCCCATTGGCCCGAGCGGCTCATCTGAATCAGCATCGTGGCGGCGACACCGACGCCTGACATCATGGAGGCCAGCGAGACGTAGCGCGTGGTGAAGAAGAACAGCAGCCACACCGCCAGACCACCGATCATGGCGATGGGGGCGATGCCGAGCAGCACGCCGCCAGTGGTGGCCACGCCTTTGCCACCTTTAAAGTTCAGCCAGAAGGTAAACATGTGCCCAAGCACTGCAGCGAGACCAGTCACGACCGCGCCCGTTGAGAGCAAACTTTCTGCGCCTGGAATCGTCATTAGCCAGGCTTTTGCCAGCCAGATGGGCAGCCAGCCTTTGAGGAAATCCAGGATGAAAACGGGGATGCCGATGGGTTTGCCAAGCACGCGGATGGCGTTCGTCGCGCCGATATTTCCACTGCCGTGCTGGCGGATGTCGATGCCGCGCGTGAGTTTGCCCGCGAGGTAGCCAAAGGGCGTCGCGCCGCTCACATAGCCGCCGAATGCGCAGAGGAGAATCGCCTGAATGGGTGTCATGGGTGGCTTTGTAGCCGGGAGGATCGGCCAGCGCCAATGGGAAATCGCCTTCTCTCCCCTGCCCCGCTGAACTCCATCCTTGAGTTCCTGCCCTTCCACGGCTCTCTCGTGCCGCCCGAAACCATGGCCCGCGTCCCCGAAGAAACCCTCCAGCAGATCCTTGCCTCCACGGACATCGTGGAGCTGATCGGCCGTTCGGTGAAGCTGCGTCGTGCGGGCACAAACTGGCAGGGGCTGTGCCCTTTCCACAATGAAAAGTCGCCCTCCTTCAATGTGCGGCCCTCGACGAATTCCTACCACTGCTTCGGCTGCGGCGTCGGTGGGAATGCCTTCCGCTTCGTCATGGAGCATGACGGGCTCACTTTCATGGAAGCCGTGAAGCGTCTGGCCGATGCGGCAAACATCCGCATCGAGGAGCAGGTCTGGGACGAGAACGCCGAGAAGGAGGCGAAGCACCGTACGCTGCTCATCCGCGTGCATCAGGAGATCGCCGTGTGGTATCACCAGCTTCTGATGAAAAGCCCGCTCGCCGAGGCCGCACGCGAGTATTTGAAAGGCCGGGGCATCAATTCTGCGGTCGCGAAGAGCTGGAAGCTTGGCTACGCGCCCACAAACGGCCAGCTCCTCCGCCAGTGGGCCACGGAGCAGAAGTTCGGCAAACAGACACTCATCGACGCCGGCATCCTTATCTACAGCGAGGAGCGCGGTGATGCTTTCCCGCGCTTCCGAGATCGCCTGATGTTCCCCATCTGCAATGACAACGGCGAAGTCATCGCCTTCAGCGGCCGGCTGCTGCAAGCCGATGCCAAGATGGCGAAGTATCTGAACTCGCCTGAGACGCCCATCTTCAGCAAGAGCAAGATCCTCTTTGGATTCGACCGTGCGAAGCGGCCCATCTCAAAGGCAGGACAAGCCATCGTCTGCGAAGGCCAGATCGACACCCTCATGCTCCACGAGGCAGGCTTCACGAATGCCGTCGCCGGACAGGGCACCGCCTTCACCGAGTTTCATGCCAAGGCACTCAAACGTCAGGCGGACGAAATCGTGCTCTGCTACGACTCCGACAACGCAGGATTCAAAGCTGCGGAGAGAGCCTTCCAGATCCTCGCGCCCACCGGTCTCATCGTGAAAGTGGCCGCGCTTCCGGTGGGCGAAGATCCCGATTCACTCATTCGCAAACAAGGCCCCGAGGCTTTTAAAGCCTTGCTGCAAAGCGCACAGGAGTTCCTCGATTATCAGGTCGATGCCGCCGCCGCCCGCCGAAATATGGGCGAGATGCGCGAGCGCGTACGCTTCGCCGGAGAGATGGCGGGAAACATTTACCTTCTCGACAGTCCCGTCGCACGCGAGACCGCCATCCAGCGCGCCGCCGTGCGTCTTTCCATCCCCGAGGACACCATGCGGCAGCTCGTCGCCCGCGCGGCGAAGCAGCCCACGCGCAGCCCGCGTGACAATGCCAAAGCTCCCACGCCCGGCGAGAGCCCAGGCAAGCAGCTCCTCGCCAGTCAGGATAAAAACGCCCTGCTGCTCACCCGCCTCGCGCTGGCCGATGCCCAGGTGCTCGACTGGCTCCGCAAGCAGCCGCATGACGACGTCCTCCGCGATGTCCCCGGCACCGAACTGCTAACGCTGATCTGGCGCGGCACCTTTGATCCCGTGGACACCATCGCCGTCACCGTCTTCCTCACCACGCTCGAACCCGAGGAAGAGGCCGCCCTGAACCAGCTCATGCACGAGGCCCGCGCCACCGGCGGCATGGCGGAGGCCGAGCACGAACTCCGCGCCCTGGAGCTCACCCGGCTGCTCATGATGAAACAGCGTCTGCAAACCCAGCTCAAACAGCCCGGCCTCGATGCCGAGCACACGGCGGAACTTCAGCGGGAGATCATCGCCCTGCATCAGGAGATCGGCGCAGCTCAGAAGAGCTTCATGAAACCCCAGTCGTAACCCCACACAACCAACTCTCCCCCATGAAACGTCTCATCCTCTCCGCCCTCGTCTTCAGCCTCGCCTCCTGCACCAGCACGCTCATCAGCCACCGCATGAAGGCCGCCCAGCGCAAGTTGCAGGAGACTCACCGCCTCCAGCAGTCCGGCCAGTGGGATGAGGCGCTCGCCATGTCCGCCAGGCTCCACTCCAGTGTTTCAAAGTCCGTCGAAAGCCGCCCCGTGCAGGCTGGAGCCTCAGGCACGAAGGTGGATCTCCGCCCCTTGCTCGCAGCCTGGGAAAGCGGCCCCTACGCTGATCTCCAGACCGCCTTGAAAAAGCACGACGCCAAACGCTCCAGCCTCGCCCTCGCCAGCCTCCGCCAGCAGTGCGTGAACTGCCATCTCGTACTCGGCAAAACTCAGATTCAGGTTCCCGAGTTACCCTGATGCCCGGACAGATGGTGTCGTCGGAGAAGCCAAGCTTGGGGCTGAGGACAACACACATGATCACCTGAGCATCCATGGCAAAAGACAAGTTGCCAGCAGCCCGGCCCGCCCTAGAATCCGCACGTTCATGGCCTACCAGACCACCAGCATTGCCATCCGAATTAGCTCCGGGCTCCTCTGCGCGTAACGCAGCCGTTGGAGTCCGTGATCGTGGCATTGTCTCAGCGCCTCAGCGCGCCTGACTTGGCAAAAGCCTCCGCGTTTATCGAGATGGACCTGTCTGTCCCTCCCGTGACCTCTTGACCCTTTGACAAATCCTTGACCCATTTTTGACCTCTTTATCTCCCATGTCAGTTCCAGTTACCATCTACGACACCACCCTGCGCGACGGCACCCAGGGCACCGGCATCTCCTTCAGCACTCTCGATAAAATCCGCGTCGCCGAGCGGCTCGATGACTTCGGTGTCCACTACATCGAGGGCGGCTGGCCCGGCTCGAATCCCAAGGATGCCGCCTTTTTCCAGGAAGCCGCCAAGCGCCCCTGGAAGAACGCGAAGATCACCGCCTTTGGCATGACCCGGCGCGGCAAACTCAAGGTCGAAGACGATCCCCAGGTCCAGATGCTGCTCGATGCACAGACCCCCGCCGTCACCATCGTCGGCAAGACCTGGCCGCTGCATGTAACAGAGGTTTTCCAGGTCACTCTGGAGGAAAATCTGGCGATGATCGCCGACACCGTCGCCTATTTAAAGAAGCATGGCCGCGAGGTGCTCTACGATGCGGAGCACTTCTTCGACAGCTTCAAAGAAGATCCCGAATACTCGCTCAAGACCGTGAAAGCAGCCTCGGATGCAGGCGCAGATCTCGTCGTGCTGTGTGAGACGAACGGCGGCGCACTGCCGGAGTTCGTGGAAGAGGTGACGCGCAAAGTCATCGCCCATCTTGGCAAGCCCGTGGGCATCCACACGCACAATGACGGCGGCGTCGGAGTGGCGAATGCTCTCGCCGCAGTCCGCGCCGGAGCTAACCAAGTGCAGGGCACGATCAACGGCTACGGCGAGCGCGTGGGGAACTGTAACCTAGTCACCATCATGCCGACGCTCCAGCTCAAGATGGGCATCGACCTCGGCCTGGACCTGACTCGACTGCGCGAGTTGTCCTACTTTGTCGATGAACTCGCCAACGTGCCGCATGACATCCGTGCGCCGTATGTCGGGCTCGCGGCCTTCACCCACAAAGGCGGGCTCCACGTCCACGCCGTGCAGAAGCTGGCGCGCACCTATGAGCACATCGATCCGGCCCTGGTCGGCAATGAGCGCATCATCAGCATCTCCGACATGAGCGGCCAGTCCAACGTGCTCGTGAAAGCCGAAGGCATGGGCATCCCGCTGGCAAAGGGCTCCGCCGAAGTGAACAAGGTGCTCGCAGAAGTGAAGCGCCTGGAGAGCGAAGGCCATGAGTTTGAGGCAGCCGAGGCCAGCTTCGAGCTGCTCATCCGCCGCCAGCTTGGGCAGGAGTTGAAAAACTTCGAGCTCATCGAGTATCACACCACGCACCGCCATCATCCCGGCAGCAGCATCGAGACCACCGAGGCCACCGTCAAAATCCACGTCAACGGCAATGCCGAATACACCGTGGACGAAGGCGACGGCCCCGTGAACGCCCTCGACAAAGCTTTGCGCAAGGCACTGCTCCCGCACTTTCCCCACATCGCTCAGGTGCGCCTGGAGGACTACAAGGTGCGCATCATCGACAGCGGCAGTGGCACGGCGGCAAAGACCCGCGTCCTCGTCGTCAGCAGCGATGGCACCCGCACCTGGGGCACCGTGGGTGTCTCCACGAACGTCATCGACGCGAGTTGGCAGGCGCTCGTGGACAGCCTGGACTACTTCCTCATGAAGTCGGCCTAGGCCAGGCAGACAAAGTGAGGGGGAAAAGGGGCGTCGCCGACATGAGGTGAGCCCCTCCTTGTAGCAAACTCTACCGCCCACGCATAGGTCGGGAAGGTTTGGCACGCAGAGCATCAGTCACCCGAATGCTCTCATCGCCAAACTTCTCGACGGCTTGGTGGTGACGAGAGTCGAAGTAATTGTCGATAACCCCGATATACAATCGGCTTCTACAGAGATAAAAGGCCACCGGAATCCTGACGATGGCCTTCTACAGAGATAAAAGGCCACCGGAATCCTGACGATGGCCTTCTACAGAGATAAAAGGCCACTGGAATCCTGACGATGGCCTTCTACAGAGATAGAAGGCCACTGGAATCCTGACGATGGCCTTCTACAGAGATAGAAGGTCACTGGAATCCTGACGGTGGCCTTCTACAGAGATAAAAGGCCACTGGAATCCTGACAGTGGGCTTCTACAACGATATGACTCATCATTTGAGCAGCAGCTTCGCCTTCTCAGCGGCGGAGACGGACTTCGGCTCGTCGAACTGCATCAGCATCATGGCTCCATCGCCCTGAAGGACGCGGAGCTGGAGCAGTCGCTTCGTGCTGTGGCTGATCTGGAGGTCGAGCTGCTTCAGGTAGCGTTTCACAAAGGGTGCCTTCGGGCGCAACGTCACGGTGGCAACGCCTGGGCTGTCTTCGGCCTCTTTCACGATAAAGTGCCGAGTGAGGTCCTCAGGAGAGGCTTCACGCCCGCTGAGAAAGCGCGCCCACATCCGGTAGCGCGGGTCGTCCTCCTCCAGCACCTGCCAGGCAGAGTCTGCAGTCTCCCGCACGCGAAATTCCTTCAGGTCATGCACGAGCACCGTGGCGGCAGGTTCCCCCAGTTCCCAGCGGAAGGCACCATCCTGAAAGCGCCAGAACTGACCGCGCGCACTGACGGGCTGCTTCAGCGCGGGGATGGTGCGCGTCTGCTTAAAGGCCACCGCCATGTCGGGCATCGTCTTTTGAGCCTCGGCCCACTCCAGCATGATGGGCGGAAGTGGAGAGAAAGGTTTGGGCGGAGTCACCGCCTGCGACCAGGCGGCGGCAGGCAGAAGCAGGATGAGGAAAAGGCGGCACATGAACTCAGAGGTAAAGACAGGAGCGGGCAGACGGCAACAGAGGTTCCGAAGCAAATCCATGTCCGCGCTCCGTCCGGCTTTTACACTCCCTTAACACATCCCACCCTGACAACTCATGCGGTTGCATCCAAAATAGGCTCGTCACCACACGGCGAATCTGAGAGAGGTCTTGGTAAGCCCACGATAAATCCCCCCAAGTCATGACCAGCCTTCGTCCTCGCTCGTCCGCTCCCCGCGTCGGCATCCTGAACTGTGCCACCGGTGAGCGCGCGATCATCGCCGCCACGCCTTTCATTCTAGGCGCGAGCGCTGCCGCCGACTTCCGCACGCATTCGCCCTCCTGCCCGCCCGTGCTCGGCACCATCCAGCAGCGTGGTGATCTCTTTGAAGTCACGCTTCATGCCGACAGCGCGGGCGCATCTCTCGTCGATGGCGCGCCGGGCACGCAATTCACTCTCCAACTCGGCGAAGAACACACCCTCCTCTCGAATGGTGAAGCGCTCGCTTTTAAAGCCCTCGCCGATGCTGCCGAGTGGAACGACTTCGCGGGCAACATGCATTGGCACTTTTACGATGCCCGCGCCCGCCAGTGGTATGGCCCCTTTGATCACAACGAGATGGGCGAGCACCTCCGCCGCCAGTCAGCCGAAGAGGCCGAGGACAACATCGCCATGCCCGCCGGGCTGCGTGATGTCGGCTTCTTCGTCAAAGACATCCGCCACATCTTCCCCGAGCGCGTCGTGGACTCCGGCCCTGCCGAGGACCTCGTCCAGGCCGTGCATTCCGAACCCGTGAACGTCGAGTATGGCGAGTTCACCTGCCCGACGTGCTGGTTCAAATTTGATCGTGGCGATGCCATGAACATCGCCATCCATGCAACCCTTCGAGGTGACTCCATCCTCGGTGAAGATGCCATGCAGCGCTTCCATGCCACGCGCTTCAATGATCGCGGTCAGGCGCTCGATGCCATGGGCCTCGCCGCGCCTGATCTCGCCTGCCCACACTGTCGCCGGAAGCTGCCGCCCGGCTTCATGGACACGCCGCATCACATCTTCAGCATCGTTGGTGCGCCTTCGTCGGGCAAAAGCTACTACCTCAGCGTGCTCACCCGCACCCTCCAGACCAGCCTTTACCAGAACTTCGGCGTCACCTTCCGCGATGCCGACCCCTCGGAGAATGTGATCCTCACGCAGATGCGCACGCAGCTCTTCTCCGCCTCCACGCCGGAGGATGCCTTCCTGGCGAAGACGGAGCTCGAAGGCATGCTCTACGAAACTCTCCCGCGCCAAGGGAGAAAGGTTCGTTTGCCAAAGCCCTTCGTTTTCAAGCTCACCCGCAGCCGAGCCCACGACACCGATTTCGCCCTCGTCTTCTACGACAACGCGGGCGAGCACTTCGAGCCCACACGCAACAGCGCCGACTCTCCCGGCGCCCAACACATCGCCGTCGCCTCCGGCATCTTTTTCCTCTTCGATCCGCTGCATAACACCGAGTTCCGCCAGCGCCTGCGCGGCATCCGTGATCCACAGATCCAAAGCCGCCGGCTCGATCAGCAAGACGTCATCCTCGCCGAAACCGAAGTGCGCATCAAAAACGTCCTCGGTCTCGACTCCCGCCAGACCATCGACACGCCCTTCGCCGTCATGGTCGGCAAGAGCGATACCTGGGAGCACCTCCTCGGCGATGCCCCTCTTCTCCCCTGCGTGGAAAAAGGTGCGCTGCTTCTGGAAAACGTCCGCCAAAACTCCGACCGCCTCCGCGAACTCCTCCTCGAACTCTGCCCCGCCATCGTCGCCAATGCCGAGGCCATCTCCTCCAACGTCGCCTACTTCCCCATCAGTCCCCTCGGCTGCTCCCCCGTCCAATTCACCGACAGCGAAGGCCACGTCCGCATCGGCCCCGACCCCCAGACCATCCAGCCGAAGCATGTCGAAGTGCCTTCGCTCTGGGTGCTTTCGCAGCTTGCTCCTGAGGTGGTGATCGCGAAATGACGAATTTCTAACCCCATGGCCTCCCAGCTCCTTTACACTTCCGCCCCCCGCCTCCTCGAAGCAGGCCGCACCGGCTTTGGCACGGTGGCGCGGCATCGTGCGGTGAGTGGGCTGCTGGTGGCCTCGGTGGAGCGTGTTTCGCAGTTCGCCCGCTTGTCAGGGCTGAGCACACGACGCGTCGTGCTGAGTCATCGCATCATCCATGCCGGAGCCGCGAGTTACCACGTGCTGAGCTGCATTCGCGATGCTGGTTCCGACTACACAGGCCGCACGAGTCACCTCGCACATCACCTCATCGCCGATGCCCGCGAAGCCCGTGCTGCCGCCGAGGCAGGCATCACACCAGCGGATATCTTGAAGCAGATGCGCTGGCTCACCACCTGGAACGAGGCACCGCGCTTCTTCGAGCCGAGTGAAGAGATCGCCCTCACCAGCTTCCGTCCCGGCACTGCAAGCGGCGCTTGGCAAAGAGTCACCGGCAACGCCAACAATGCCCTGCTTCCCGCACAGGCCCAGCGTTGTCTCCTGCTCCTGCCGGGTGAAGATGGCGCACTCGATCTCTTCCAAGAGTCCCTGCAAACCATCGGCGGCACCGCCGCGTGGCTCGTCAGCTTCACCACCCATCTGGAGCCCACCGACGACCTCGCCGAGCTACGCTGGCTGGCTTTAAGCCACAACTCACCACTGCGTCAGCAGGTCGAAGGAGCCGTGCGCACCAGCTTCGATCTCACCGATCCGCAGTCGCTCCCAGCGCCGAAGCTGCCTGAGATCAAAGCTACACCTATCGCCTCACCAAGCGCCAACGTCCTCCGCCCCGCGCCCAGGCCCGAACAAGCCGCCACCGCCGTCCCGAGCAGCCCGCTTCCGCCCATCTATGCCGAACCAAAGGAGCGTCCTCGAAGCTCCCCTTGGCCGATGATCGCCATCGCGCTCGTCATCGCCGCCGCAGGCATTGGCGCCTTTGTTCTACTGCCGAAACTTCCCTCCGTGCGCCCATCCAGTGCGGAGAGTGCCATCAGCATCGCCAAGACGGTCGATGACCTTTGGCACAAGCATCGTCTGAATCTGCCAGAGACGAAAAGCTGGCTTAAAGCCGAGGCGGATGAATCTCTCGTCGAGGCTCATGAGGAAGCCCTGAAGCAGATCCTCGCCGCCAGCCGCGAGCCGCTGCGCCCGATGGAGATCGAGATGCCGCCACGCACGCAGAATGACTTCACCGACCTCGTCACCCACTTCCGCTCCTGGCAAAGAGCCGTCCAGCAGGGCGTTCGTGACCCACAGTGGTCCGGCGAAGATCCGCATGAAGTCCAGACCGCCGCTCTCGTGGCCCTCAGTCGCGCGAAGGAAGACTGGAGCAAGGCCGTCTTTACCTTTCGTGGCCTGCCCGAGATGCCTGACGTGCTCGCCACCGAGATTCATAACCAGGTCTTGAAACACCTCTCCGCCAGCACTGCACCGAAGCAGGGCACGGCCGAGCAATGGCTCGAACTCCTCAATCTCACCCGCACGAGCAGCAGTCCACAAGTGGGCTGGATTCATCATTGGAACTTCGTTTCCAAACTCTCCTCACCACCTTCAGCCAGCGAACGTGCGAAGCTCGAAGAACTCACCAAAATACCCGACGCGCCCGTGTGGTTCCGCCAGCTCACGCAAAGGCGCCTGGATGACAAACCTCTCGTCGCCGCGCCTGCTCCACCAAGACCCGCCGTGCCGACACCGGCGGCCATGCCTCCTGCGACACCCGAGCAACTCGTCGCCGCCGATGGCCCCACGTCAGCCCATCCGCGATTCATCGTCATTGAGACCAACCTTCAGAAACTCGAAACCCTCATCGCCGCGCTGCCTACGCTTCCGACAGAGGCTGACATGCAGGTCTTCCTCGGCACCGCAGGCCAGAACGAATCTCAAATGACCCGACTCCGTGCGCTCGGTGCAGCGGGTGTTTATCGGAAGAGCTTCAACGATCCGCTTACCCTCGAATTCAGCCAGCATCGCCTCGCCAAACTTCCCGATCCCAGCATCGCCACGCGACTCTTCGCCCGAGAAGCCAACGGAGCACGAGTGCTCTTCGAGATCGTGGTTTTGCCCAAAGCCGCCCCGCTGGCCGATGCCTGGCCCCCCTCCCCAGCCTTCACCTTCCGCGACCGTCATGAAGGCTCCCGCACCCTGCTCGATGCCGCTGCATCGCGTTGGCTGCAAACCATTGTCATCCCAGGTGGAGTGCCTCTTCGACTCCAGCATGTCGATGATCCCACGCGACGTTTCCGCCTGAAAAACGAAGGCAACAACGTCCTCGTCGAAGCCGACACCGCCGCGACAGCCAGCAACGAAGCGAACAAGTCCAAGCTCAACGCCCTCGATGTCGAGATCGAATCCCTCCGCCAGGGCATCCGCATCGACGAGCAGCGCCGGGGCGAACTCGCCAGTGGCAACCTTGCCAAGCAACAAAAAGAAGACGCCATCCGCCGCCTCGAAGACTCCCTCGCAGTCCGCCAGCAGAGACTCCTTCAGCTCGAAGAAGACCGCAAAGCCCTCGCCCCCGATTCTCCCCAATTCCTCGGCCTCCCACGCGGCATGTATTCCCTCTTCGCCGGGCTGCGTCGGCTTTGTGAGATCAAGATCGAGTCCTCAAAATGAACTGAACTCCACCGCATCCTCCCCATGCCCCCTGAAACCCTGGCCCATAAGCTCGGCACCACGACGCACCTTTCCCCGCTTCTCATGAAAGCGCGGCGTCTCGGCCTGCGCACGCCAGAGGACCTCTGCGCCCTCGCCGTCAAACGCGGCTGCCGCTACTACGACATGCACGGGGATTCATCGCGAGTGCAGGAGGAGATGCCCCGCTATGGTGCCGCCGCTCCCGCACCTAAGAGTTCATTAAGCAATGAAGAACTGGCCATGGCCTTGCTGTCGATTTGTCACCCTTACTCTCAGCACTGCATCCGAGTCGGGGCAGCCATGCTGTCAGCCGCTGGCAACCCCACACAACGTCTGTCATCGCTGACCGTGCAAGAGCGCTGTGAGGTCGTGACACGTCATGTCGCCCAACTCGGGCATCAGGTGGAGCCGGAAAACTCATTCTGGCAGGATTTGCTCGATGCCATCCCGCCTGTGCCGCCAGCACCAATTGATGTCTTGCCTCACGTCACCCGATTTGCCGCCATGAACGGACTCAGCCGCGGTGGTAAAGAAATCACGATGCAATGGATACGGCCTTCCGCAGAATGAGCACTAGCCTAGACAATCCAAGCGAGTTGCTCTCCACACTCGATGCAGCCTTAAATCATAAGGTGTCACTCGTGATCTTCGGACGAGGGGCACTCTGCCTTAGATTCGATCATTCCAAACCTGAGTATGGCACAACTCAAGATGTCGATGACATCATTCGAGCCGTTCAGTTGGAGGACTTGGTGAATGACGACTCATTCTGGGATGCCATTGAGCATACAAACAAGCAACTCGAACCCAAGGGGCTCTACATCACTCCCCTCTTTCAAGAAGACCAAATCTTCCTCCGTCCAGACTGGGAGCAGCATATCGTGCCAGTGCTCCGTCCTCAAACGCGCTGGCTGAAACTCTTCCGCCCTCATAGCATCGATTTTATTCTCACGAAGATGATGCCCGGCGCAGATGATCAGGACATGCAGGACGTCGATTTCCTCATCCGTCACGACTACATCACGTCCGCCCAGATGGAGCCTGCCTTTGCCAATGTGCGGATGCCTGACATTCAGAAACTGCACGATGCCTTTGACCGAGCCCTGCCTGTCGTCCGCAATCTGCTCCAAAAGGCCTCTTCCGAAAACTTCATCACCACCCCCTGTGAAAGCCCCCACTGACACCATCGACCTCCTGCGTTCCACCTTGCAGACTGGCGTCGTCTCCGGCGCGGTGGAGACGGCGGCGGCGACTTACGCACGCCTTTGCCAGGAATGCAGCACGCGGCTGGAGCGCATCGCGGCCATGTTGGAAAAGGGCAGCGACTATCAGGCTCTTCAGGCGGCGGAGGAGGAACCTCCGCTGCTCGATCTCATCGGCGCGCTCAGCTTTGGCAGTGAGAAGGCCTGGCTCGACTTCTGCCAGGCGCACCAACTCCCCATCGCACCGAAGCTGGATGCGAAAACCGTGCAGGCACTCGACCGTCTCTATGCCCAGGGCGTCACGGCCAACCATCCTTTGTACAAGGTCTTCCGAGCCGCCGTGCTTTCGCGTGAGGATGACAAGGCGCTGCGCATCATCCGCACCATTCACAAACTCAATCCTGGCGATGAGAACGCCCGCTCGGAACTCCAGCGCCTGGAAAACAAGCAGTGGCAGGACATGCTGGATCAACTGCGTGCCGCGCTGAAGACCGACGACGAAGAACGCATCGCCACACTCGCGGAAAAGATCACCAGCACTGTGCCTGCGGACAAACGCACCGCGGCTCCAGAACTCACCCAGGCAGAAGGCATCCGCCGAGCCCTGCGCCGCCGCCAGGCAGGAGAAAAAATCCCCGCCCTGCTCGATGACGCCGCGCAGCATCGCGAGGCCGGTGACTGGCATTCCACTGCCCTGGCTTGTGACATCATCCAGGAACTCGTGGAGACCCACGATCTCGATCTCACCGCCAGTCAGAAGACAGCTCTCGAAGACGCCGCCAGTTATGCCCGACGCGAGCGCACCGCCGCCGAACGCCAGCGCGCCTTTGCCCGCACGTTGAACAGCTTCACCGCCTTCGCCCAGGAAGCAGGCACACGCCTCATGACAGGTTCACCTCCCGGCCTCAATGAAGCTGCCGCCCTGGATGAAAACTTCATCCGCCGCTGGCGCGAGCTTGAAAACTACAGCCTGCCCGTCGCTGATGATGTGCTCGCCCGGCTCCGTCAGACGGGTCAAAGCATCCGTAGCGCACTCGAAAGCGCGCAACGTGGTCGCCGCACTCGAGCTCTGCTTTCCGCCGCCGCGTTGGTTGCTTTTTTGCTCGGCATCGGAGCACTCGCCTGGCATGGCTGGCAGGCACGCGCCTATGCGCTGGATCTCGCCAGCTACCGCGCACGCCAGCTTGCCGAACCCGCCGCGAAGCTCGCGTCCAGCCTCAAACAGGAACACCCATCTCTGCTCCGCTGGCCTTATCTGAAGTCGAAGATCGAAGAGACCGAAGCCTGGGTCACTCAAGCTCGTGATCTCGGCACACACGCTGATCAAGCAATCGCCCAACTCGAAGCTGCCGCCGCACAGAGCTTCACTGGCATGAAACCGACGGAAGTCCTCAAGCGGATCGAAGATGCTCGTGCCGAGATCGGCCAGCTCCCCGGCGATCTCGCCGCCACCGCCAGCCAGCGCGTGGCTGCTTTGAAAACGAAGGCTGAGCTCATGCTCGCAAATCTCGGTGAGACACGCAGCAGCGATGTCCGCAGCCGTCTCGAAGAGGTGAACGCAAGGCTGAAATCCGACCTCAGCTATGAACGCCCAGCGAGCGAAGTCGCCACCGCCGTGGAGAAGCTTGATGCCCAGCTCGCTGAACTCGAAACCCTGTCGAAACCAGAAACAGCCATGCTTCAACTTCCCGCTGATTTGCAGGCGCAGATCAAGTCCGCACGTCAGCGGATCGATGGTTTCAAAACTGAACTCACCCGCTTCTCCGAACTGCGCGAGTCCACACTCGGCGCAGTATCGCTCGCCGAGTTTGGCAATGCTCTGGCGAAGTGGCAGAACATTCGCTTTGCCGAAGCCGCACCCGCCGCCAGCACGGTGACCGCGCTACCGACAGAGGAGCAGTTCCTCGCCAATCTCATGACGAGTGGCGACCTCACATTCTGGAAAGCCGCCGTCGAAGATGCCTCCGGCCAGCACCTCCATCCCGACGCGCCACAAGACAGCGATTTGAAGGTGCTGCTCGCTTTGCGCGATGATCGCCACCTCAACGGCGTGTGGGAAAACATCGTCACCGACCACTCCACCGGGCGCGGCAAACGCAGCGTCTGGTCGCAGGGACCGCTGAGCGAAAGCCGCATAGGCGACACCCAGCGCCGCTGGAGTGGCAAGGCCTTTGATCCGCATCCGCAGGACACTGGCGCTGCATTCACGAATCAGGATTACAAACGCCTCGTCATCGGCAATGGCAGCGAGCAGGGGCAGAGCGTCACATCCTCCAAACCTGCGGCGGTGAGCACTCTCATCCAGAACCTCCAGCTCGACCGCATGACCGATGCGAATGGCGAACGATTCGAGCGCAGCCTGCTCTCCGTCATGGATCGTCTCATGGCGGACACCTCAGCTCCAGCCACCGCCAAAGCCTACGTCATGCTTGAGCTGGAGCGCCTTACGCGCGAGCGCCCCTTCGCCTGGGGGATGCATCTCGTTCCCTCATTGCGCGCTGATCTCGCCGAGCTGCATCGTTTGGTCGGCGACTATCCGCTGCGCAGTGAAGACTGGATGATCCCAAAGGTGCGCACCTCACTCGGCGGCACGCTGGATAAGTTTTTTCAAACCCGCCAGGGTCGTCTTTACGAGAAAGAAGCCCAGGCCCGCCGAGTGCTCATCACCCGCGTCTCCACCACGGGTGTGAAGTTCGGCGGCTATGTCGAAACCGACAACACACTGAATCTCAACACCGCCGCCCGCGCTGCAAAGGAGCTGTGGCTGCTCGGCAAAGCAGGTCCGCTGCTCATCGGCACCGATGTCAAAACCGCTCCTGCCGATGCGCTGCCACTGAGCCCCGTGCTCTTCCTGCCACTCGATCGGCAGCAACTCCTGGAAACCTACCGCGCCAGCATCTCCGGTTCGTCCTCTGATAAAACCGAGCCAACCACGAGCGAGTCACCTTTCCTGAAGCCATGAGCGAATCCCAGCACCAGCTCCAATGGCGAGGTCGCACCGTCGGCCCATGGACGCTTGCGCAGATTCGTGAGGGGCTCGACACCGGTGAAATCCACTCGCTCTACCGCGTGTGCGTGAACGGCGAATGGTTGACGCTCCGTGATTACCTGGAGCAGGTGGATGCCGTGGAACTCGAACGCCGGGCGGCGCTGCTGGGCTCATCCAAACGCCAGAAGGAAGCCGAGAAGCCCGCAGAACCAGCCTTCTCGGGTGAAAAGCGAACCCTGGGCTTCGCCACTCAGGTCACGAAACCGAACCCCTTTGGCAAGCCTCCTCCAGTCTTCGTCAAAAGCACGAGTGGCATCGACTCACTCCGCCCTTCCAATTTGCAAAACAATGGTGAACCCCAACCCGTCGATCTGGCCCCCACCTGCTGGCTCGCCGTTGCAGCCTTCGTGGTGAGCTGCGCCTGCTTTGTTCCCTATCTTAATTTGGTGAGCTGGCTGCCAGGCATCGTTCTCGGGCATCTGGCATTGCAGCAGTTTGAGCGCCAAACCGCACTCGAAGGCCGGGGCCTGGCTCTTGGCGCGCTGATCATCAGCTACACCACCCTCGGCTTTGCGGTGATCACTGCATTCTTCTTTCCCGATCTCTTCTACCGCGTCTTCCCCATCGGCGACGCTTAAACTCAATTTCACATCATGGATCCCAATCCTTTTACATCTTCACCCATGCTCCTCCTGAGCTGGTCGCGCATGGACCCTGAGCGCCGCTTTGGCTTTGCGGGTGGTCGATTCACCTCGCCGAACAAATGGCTGTCCTTTCTGATCGGAGCTGTCATGACGGCGATCTTTTACGCTCTCATTATCGCAGGTCCTGTGCCCACATGGTTTCATGACATGTTCACGAAACGAGGCCCGACGCCCTATCTAACCTTGTTCCTCTTCTTCTGGTCACTTGCCATGCTGCTGGTGAAGTGGCGCAAGTTTGAACTCCAGGCACGAGCCCTCAAACTGCCCGTCATGCCGCAGCAGCATGACTTTGAACTCACGCCCTCCACGGCCCGATCCCTTCGCGAGCGAATGAGCGCCATCGTCGATGATCCGCACCACTTCATCCTGCTAAACCGTATCGACCTCGCCCTCGCGAACCTTCACAACATCGGCCACACCGCCGATGTGGCCGCCATTTTGAAGATTCAGGCCGAGAACGACGAAGCGCAGATCGCCTCCAGCTACGCCCTCACGCAGGGATTCCTTTGGGCCATCCCCGTGCTGGGCTTCATCGGCACCGTGCAAGGCCTCAGCCAGGCCATCGGCGCCTTCGCCGGCACGCTCGCAGCGGGTGGTGACATGGCGGCGCTGCGGGGCTCGCTGCAAATGGTCACGGGAGGTCTCGCCACCGCGTTTGAGACCACGCTTGTGGCTCTTGTTTGCGCGCTCATTCTGCAACTGCTCGTCAGTTGGCTGCAATCTCGCGAGTCTGAATTTCTCGATGCCTGCAACGATATCTGTCACAAGAATGTGGCGGGCAAACTCCGGCTCAACGGCCAGTAAACCATGCGCTCACGCTTCGGCAGACAGTCCGGTGGCATCAGCTTTTTTGCCTTTCAGGACATCATCACCGGCACCTCCGGCTTTCTCATCGTGCTCGCGCTCTTCCTGGCGCTGAATTTAGATGAGAAGCTCACCGAAGGCACCGGTGCCGAGCCTTATGCGAAACGTGAAGAAGATCTGCGCTCCATGCTCGCGCAGATCGTCTCTGAAAAGAACAAGGTGGCCGACTATCAGCAGCGCCCGTCTGACGATGCCGCCACGCTGCGCCGCATGATCGGACAGCTCACAAGTACCATCGCCGAACTCGACGCCAAGCCATTACCCGGCATGAATCGTGATGCCGATGCCACCGGCCGAGACCGCGAACTCCGAGCCGAGAAAGACAAGCTGCTCTCCCGTTTGGAAAAGATGAATGCCTCGGCACATGAAGCCGAAAAGCTCTCTTCCGGCATCAACAAGGACATCCTCGACCTCGAAAAGAAAGTCATCGACGCGCAAAGCTCCCTGAAGCGGAAACGCGAGCGCAAGAACGTCCTCAGCCTCATCCCCGAACGCTCTGGCACCAAGAAGGAGCCCATCCTCGTGCTCGTGCAGTCATCGCTCATCCGCTACCAGCGTGCAGATGGCACCCCTGGTGGCAGCGGCTCCGTGAATGAACTCATTAATTACCTGCGCCAGACCACGCCCGCCACGCACTACGTCGTCTTTTACTTCAAGCCCTCTGGATCAAACCACTTCGAGATGTTGACCAAGCGAGCACGCCAGGAAGGCTATGAAATCGGCTACGACGTGATCCCCGAGGACATGGAAGTCGAGTTCAGCAACGAGGCCTCTGTGAAGCCATGAAACGCCGTCTTCACTCCAACAATCAGGACAGCCTGGAGCTGCTGCTCGACACCCTGTGCAACGTCTTCGGTGGTATCATCCTCATCGCCTGCCTTCTCGCGATGCTGAGTCGCCCGAAGCCTGAGAAGCAGCCTGCGAACGAAGTCGTGGATCACGAGTCCGGCATCCTTTTGGAAAAGAAGATCGAGCAGGCCCGCGCCGAACTCGATGGCCTGCAAAAGCTCCGCGCCCAGCTTCAAAGCGAAGACGATCCGTCCACCCGCCCGCTCATCACCGAGCTTCAGGCATTGAAGAAAACCGCCGAGGAAAAACGCCAGCAACGCGCCAAGCAGGACGAATTCGCCACCGCCAAGGCCGAACAAATCATCCGCGATGACGGCAAAGAAATGGCCCGCCTCCGCGAGCAGGAGCAGGCTTTGGAAAAGAAGCTCGGCGTCATGAACAAAGACACCGAATCCGCGCGCCAGAACCAAGCCGCGATCCAAAAGAAGCTCGCCGATCTCCAGCTAGAACTCGAAAGTGTGGACACACTCAAGACCGAGAAACTCCGTCTCCCCCGCGAGCGTCAGATCGACAAGCTTCCAGCACCGATCATCGTACGCCACGGTCAGGTTTTCCCGCTATTCGATGCCATTGGAAAGCCGGCCCCAGGCATCAATCACGTCAGCTCTCCCGATGGCAGCTTCACCGCCGTGCCTCAGGGCGGCCAGGGTCTGATGCCATTGCGAGATGCCGCACGCCTGCGCGAATTCCTGCCCGCCCTCGTCAGTAAGAATCGCTATCTCACGATCTACGTCTATCCCGACTCCTACACCACCTTCCGCGAGCTGAAGAAAATCATCTTCGAGCTTGGCCTCGACTACGGCCTCGACCTCTGCACCGAGCATCGCGTCCTGATCTTTAACGCCAGCGGTACTAAACCAGCACCTCTTTGAGAGGCTAAGCCCCCGTCAAGAATAGACACTTCTGAGCCCCTCCTGCGAGCGCCAGGAAACCGTATTCTGATCCTTGAATACCGTGGCTGCAGAAGCTGGTCAGCCCTTTAGCACATAGTTTCCCGCCAGACTGCCGGATGATGAAAAGCGGTCAGTGTGCTGCCAAAATCTCCAGCAGCTCCCGCCAGTGTCTGCATCGACATGCCGTTCCGGTAGCCAATGGCTGGATAGAGCCACTCTTCCCCGCCAATATGCAGCTTTGGAATCAGGGCCGTGCCCAGATGCTCGATCTTCCAGCTGAGAAGCATGGGTTCTTCATCGGAGAACCCGGCAAAGAACAGCTCATGATTTGAGATAATGCCGAGGAGACCGTTGTCGTTTAGCAAATCCCAGACCTCGCCCGTCGTCAGATCGAGATGAATGGCAAATCCAGCGCTGCACGATTTCCCATCTGCCAGCTTCTGGCGCGAAACCAAGCCAAACATGACCTGATGTGGGGCGGATTCGGGAATAATGTCCACCTGAAATCCGAAGTGCAGGGGATGAGCAGGGACTTCTACAGCCCCAAAACTCACCAAATCGAATCTAGCGAAGGCCATTTCTGGGCTGACAAGGGCGGTAGGTTGATGCATAAGATGTGATGGAAATTATAAAAAATGTCCATCCATGATGTGTGGAAATCAAATTATTTATAATATATCAAGAAAAGTGAAGCGATAATGGGACTCTAAGGGGCGCTGTATAGAACCCAATATACCTTCCTTGTGCTGAGTGTTTCAGGTTCTCGAGTCGCTGTCCGCGCCATGAGGTATGATTGAATCGGGGGATAGAGCCTCGGAAGTAGATGCGTGATATTCCCCCCCTTGAAGCGCATTTCCTCAAATCCCCGAATCCCCCGCCTCAGCATGGCAAAGCGGTCTCTACCATGGTTTGCCCTTGCACTCTCGTTCACCCTCCAAATCCAGGCGCAGACGCCTGAGGACAAGGAAGCGGATGCCGTTCTCGCGGAGGCGAAACAATCCTTCCGCAAGCACGTCGAGCCCTTCGTGAAGCAATACTGCGTCGAGTGCCATGGGGATCGGCCCAAGGCTGGGCTGAATCTGAAAGTCGCCGTGCGCAAGCCGGGTGATCCGGCCTTTGCGCGGAAGTGGATGGAAGCCATCGCCAACGTCAACGCGCACGACATGCCGCCCGACGACGCGGATCAGCCTACCGACGAAGAGCGCCAGCACTTCCTCGATGCCCTCGCCAAGATCAAATACCTCAGCGCCCGCGATCCCGGCCCCTTTGTCATCCGCCGCCTGACGAAGTCGGAGTATGGCAACACGCTGCATGATCTGCTCGGCGTGGATGCCTCCGTGGCTGCGGAACTGCCGGACGAGGTGGCGGGAGAGGGCTACATGAACTCACTCTCGCCGCTGCAATCCGAGCAGTATCTCGGCATCGCCAACGCCGCCTTGCAAAAGATGCCCGCCGAGGCCCAGACACGCCTCTTTGGGGGCAAAAACACCGCCGTCCGCGAAGTCGCACGAACTCTCGCCCGCCGCGCCTATCGCCGACCGCCCACGGAGGCGGAACTCGACGTGCTCGTCCGCGTCTTTGATCTCGGCCGCGCCAACAAACTCGACCACAGCGCCTCCCTTCGCCTGATGCTCAAGGCGGTGCTCGTCTCCCCGCAGTTCCTCTTCATCACCCCGGCGAAGGAAACGGACACCAGCCAGAAGATCGTCCCGCTGGATGATTACCAGCTCGCCTCGCGCCTGTCGTATCTGCTTTGGGCCACCATGCCCGATGCCGAATTGTCCGAGCTGGCCGATGCTGGGAAACTCCACGAGCCCGCCGTGCTGAAAGCGCAGGTGAAGCGCATGCTCGCCGATCCGCGCTCACGAGCACTGTTCGACGGCTTCGGTGCCCAGTGGCTCGGTCTTGGGGAACTCAAGGACAAGACCTTCGACCCCACCAAGTTCCCGCAAATGACCGACGAGATGCGCAGCGCCATGGTTGATGAAGCGCGGCTGTTCTTTGCAAGCATCGTGCAGGGAAACCGCAGCGTCGTCAGCTTCGTGGACAGTGATTACACCTTCCTGAATGGCACCCTCGCCACGCTTTATGGCATGGAAAAGACCATCACCGGCCCGCAGATGCGTCAGGTGAAGCTCACAAACCCCAATCGCGGTGGCATCCTCGGTATGCCCGGCATCTTGGCCACGACCTCCTTCCCCAATCGCACCAGTCCCGTGAACCGCGGTGTGTGGGTGCTGGAGCAGGTGCTGGGCGAGCACGTCCCCCCTGCCCCGCCGAACGTGCCGACCTTGGAAAAGCAGGACCAGAAGAAGGTCGGCAATCTCACCCTGCGGCAGCGCACCGAACTGCATCGCACGAATGCCGTGTGCAACAACTGCCACAAGATCCTCGACCCCATCGGCTTCGGCCTGGAGA
>CAYMHJ010000083.1:0-21726 GCA_964390165.1 uncultured Prosthecobacter sp.
GAGGTACCGTAGCGGAGGTGTCCGATGTTGATCTCACCGGCGAGCTCGAACTCACGCTTAATCGCCTCTGGATCTTCTTCGAAAGGTAGATGCTCCATGCCGGTCTCGTGTCGCTCCTCTTTCCGCTCACCATCAATGCGGCGGGCGATGCGTTTGTAGTCCTTGCGGATGTCAGCAAAGACCTCGCCCATCTGCTCGACCGATACGTCGAAGCGCTCACGGAAGAGGTAGGGGGCGCCGGGTGGCATGTCGAGCTTGCAACAGCCGATGCCGATGCCGTCCTGACCGCGGTTGCGCTGCTTCGCCATGAGGGAGGCCAGGAGGTTGAACCCATAGAGCGCGGTTCCGTAAGTGTCTTGGTAGTAAGCCAGAGGTTTTTTCAGTCGGACGACGGCTAGGCCGCATTCGTGTCGGATGGGATCGCTCATTCAGGGTGGGAGAGCGCCCACCCTTGGCAGCGAATGCGGGCAGCGCAAGAGGGGAGAATCAGAGAACTGGAGTGACCTTGAGTCAGGCCTAGCTTTTTTGGGATGGCTTTGGCTCTAATTTCACGGTTCTTGCGTCACCCGCACTCGTCCGAAGCGCTGGGCGGAGGTGCT
The DNA here is from genome assembly GCA_964390165.1 of uncultured Prosthecobacter sp. Lineage (GTDB taxonomy): Bacteria > Verrucomicrobiota > Verrucomicrobiia > Verrucomicrobiales > Verrucomicrobiaceae > Prosthecobacter. The sequence continues at coordinate 600 of CAYMHJ010000083.1, forward strand.
GGCATCCACGGTGTCTTCGATCACCACGCGTTCCCAGTCGTCGTTGATGGGGGTGATGACAGGAGTTCCGGCGGCGTTTTGCCAGTCGATCTCGTGAAGGCTGCTGCTGAACTGCGGCATATAAACGGTGCCGCCCTGCCTGCGGCGGATGAATTCGAGGCGGAGCCGGGTGCTGGGACCGCTTCCAGTCGTGTCGGCCACAGGCAAGCCGCTCGTGCCGGTGCCGGGGACGAGGGTGCGCGCGTCGCCACTGATGGGCAGGGCGGGATCGAGGTTGAAGGCGTATTTGAGGAGGTTGTTGATGCCGTCGGCTGCGGGGTTGGCGAGCGGGTGGCGCTTTTCAGGGGTATCGAGGGCGGGCTGATCGCCCACCCAGTCGTCGAAGCTGCCATCCCGGATCCAAACCACCTCATCGAGCCAACCTGCATCGCTGCCCGTGGTCGTGCTGCCGTTTTTGGCATAGCGCCAGTGCAGGGCCTGGGTGCCTGCCGGGATGGTATGGGTTTGCTGTGCCCAGTCCAACGTGCCGCTGATGCGGCCGGTTTGCAGCACGTTGTTGAGGCGGAATTCGAGGAAATCCCCGCCTGACTGGGAGGAGACCCTCCACCAGAAGGTCAGCGTGCCCGGGCCGGTGACGGTGGTCTCCAGCCAGCTTTCCTGGCTGTGGGTGATCGTGCCGCTCTGCGCGGCATCCGTGCCATCGCGTGTGGTGGTGGTCTGGCCGGTCCAGGGGCTGGTGCCGCCTGAGGTCCAGACCAGCGCGGGCGCGTCCACCGCATCAGCGAGCTGGGGCTGCACGGTCAGGTTCAGGGTGGCCGTGGCTGTGCCAAAGGCGGTCACCGCGCTCAAGCCCACGGCAAAGAGGCCCTTCTGCTGGGGAGTGCCGGAGATCAGGCCCGTGGTCGTGTCCACGCTCATGCCGGTGGGCAGGTTGGTGGCCGCATAGCTGGTGCAGGGCACGTTGGAGGTGATCTGGTAGGTGGCGGGCAGCCCGTGCAGAGTTACCATCGACGTGCTGCTGAGGATGACAGGCACAGGGTTGTTCACATAAAACGTCAAGGCCGCCGTGCCCTCCCCGTGCGTGTTGGTGGCGGAGAGGGTCACTTCGTAGGTGCCCGCCAGCGCGGGTGCTCCCGTGATGACGCCCGTCGTCGGATGAATTGTCACCCCGTCCGGCAGGCCGGTGGCGGAATACGCGGTTGGGAAGTTCTTGGCGGGCACACGAAACCAGAAGGGCAGCGAGGTGGCCGCCACCGCGAAGCGCGGTGCCACGATCTCCGGGAGCAGGACCGAGCCCTTGGTCGAAAGTCCGAGTGAGTGCAGAGAGCCTGCCGCAATGGCTACCGCAGTGCCCAGGGAGGAAGGGGTGGTCCGCTGACCATTGGTGTTGTCGCCCCAGGCGACGATGCTGCCATCCGCCTTCAGGGCGAGGCTGTGATTGGTGCCGGCGCTGATGGCCACCACGTCTGTCAGTCCGGCAGGAACGGTTGCCTGGCCGGAGCTGTTCAAACCCCAGGCCGCCACGGTGCCATCTTCTCGCAGGGCCAGGCAGTGGAAGCGGCCAGCCGCTATCGCCACGATACGGTTGCTCCCAGCGGGCACGCTGCCCTCTCCGTTGCTGGTGCTGCCCCAGACCACGATGCGCCCATCCGCTGTCAGCGCATAGCTTGTGCTGCCACCGGCTGCTACGGCCACCACCTCACGCAGCCCTGTCGGCACCGTGCGCTGGCCGGACGCATTATTTCCACCCCAGGCGCGGACCGTGCCATTGGCTTGCAGGGCCAGGAAATGATCTTGCCCAGCTGCGAGTTGGACTGCGGTGGTCAAGTTCGATGGCGGGGTGATGCTGCCATTGATACTGCTGCCCCAGGCCGTCACGGTGCGGTCGGCTTTCAGGGCCAGGCTGCCGCTGCTACTGGCCGCCACCGCCACCACATTGCTGAGACCCACTGGAACCGTGGACTGGCCACTGGTGTCCGTTCCAAAGGCCACCACGGTGCCATCCTGTCGCAGGGCCAGGGAATGCTGCCCGCCACCCGCCACTTCCCGGACATTGGCGAGGCTGGCAGGTACCAAGGACTGATCGCGGAAGCCCCACGAATAAACGGACCTCACGCGCAGCGTCAGGGTGGCTGTCGCATCTCCGTAGGCGGTGGTGGCGGTGAGGTTCACCACGAAATTCCCCGACACCTGCGGTGTGCCCGTGATCATGCCTGTGTTGGCATCCAGGACGACTCCCGCAGGCAGTCCCGTGGCGGCGTAGCTGCTGGCGGGGAAGTTGCTCGTGATCTGGTAGTTGAGGCTGCTGGTGGCATTCAGGGTCTGGCTGGTGAGGCTGGTGATCGTCACCTCGGGTGCGTTAATGTAGAGTGTCAGATCCGCCTCTGCCGTACCATGCGCATTCGTGGCGGAGAGATCTACTTCGAAGGTGCCTGCCTGCGTGGGCGTGCCGGAAATCACGCCGGTCGTGGGATGGATCGTCAGGCCAGCGGGTAACCCAGCGGCTGCGTAGCTCGTCGGCAGGTTTTTGGTAAACACCCGGAAGTGGAATGGAAAATCCGCCACTCCGACGGCGAAACGCTCAGCGATGATCTCCGGCAGCAGGGTGGCGCCAACCCGTGACATGCCCATGGAATGAATGCCAGCCGCCAATTGAATCAGCGACCCTGTGTCGGAGGGCTGGTCACGTTCCCCGTTGCTGTTGCTGCCCCAGATCGCCACACTGCCGTCGGCCTTGAGAGCCAGGCTATGATCGTAACCTGCAACGACTTGCACCACATTCGTCAAACCTGATGGCACTGATAGCTTGCCCGTGGAGTCACTCTCCCCCCAGGCCGCCACCGTACCATTGCTTCTCAAAGCGAGGCTGTGGCGGTGGTTGGCAGAGATGGCCACGACATTGCTGAGGCTCGGCGGAATGTTCGTCTGCCCAAAGCTGTTGTCTCCCCAGCCGGTCACCGTGCCATCGGCCATCACGGCGAGAGCGTATCTGTCTCCTGCGGCGATGGCTTTGACGTTCGCCAGTCCGAGCGGCGGTGTGGCGTCGTACCCCCAAGCCACCACCGTGCCATCACTTTTGAGTGCCAGGCTGAAATCCAATCCGGCTGCCACGGAAACGACGCCGCTCAAACCGGACGGAACGGTGGCCTTGCCGTTGTTATCAGCGCCCCAGGCCACCACCGTGCCGTCGGCTTTGAGACCGAGGGCATGGTTGCTTCCCAGCGCCACCGAGACGAGTCCCGAGATCCCAGCCGGAACGCTGAACGAATCTCCCCAGGTGCGCACCGTTCCATCATAAAGCAGGGCCATGGTGTGATCGCTGCGCGCCGCCACCTGCCGGACATTCACCGCATCGGCGGTGAGGCCGCTGTAGCCGCTGGAATAGCCCCAGCCATGCAACGCGGGCACACGGAGGACGAGCATGCCCGTGGCTGCTCCACGGCCCGTCACCGCGCCGAGAGCCAGTTGGTGGAGACCGGTTGCGGGAGTGCCTGTGAGCTGGCCCGTGACGCTGTTCAGGCTCATCCCGGGAGGCAGCGGCAGGGCGGAAAAGCTGGTCGGCTGGTCGGTGGAGGCGATCCGGAACTGGAAGGCATCTCCGGGCGTCATCCGGTAATTCCAGGTCGTGGGGTTCTCGTAGCCCTGGGTAAACCAGCTCCATTTGGAGAGCAGGTAATGCTCGAAGACTGCTGGGTTGGAGCCGTGCTGGATTTCGTCGTAGATCGTCACGCCGTCGCCGTCGGGGTCCAGGTCACCGATGGCGGGCAGGGTGGTGAAGTATTGCAGCTCCACGGCATCCGCCACGCCGTTGAGGTTGCTGTCCGGCAGGACGGTGGCGGGGGCGCTGGTGGTGCTGCTGCCGGGGCCGTTGCTCACCACCACGGTGTACTGGCCGTAGTCCGGCAGGTTGATCGCCAGGCCGGGCACCAGCAGCACATCCCCCGTCGCTCCAGGAATGTCCGTGCCTTTGTGCCGCCACTGATACGTCACCGTCCCCGGTCCGCCCGCCACCACGCTGAACCGCACCGTCCCCCCCGGCTGCAACAGCGCATCCCGCGGCGGGGTGACAATGCTCGGTGCCGCAGGGGAGACCACGGGCTGCTGTGAGATGGTGTTGCCGTTGGGGTCGTAGTCAAAAAATGATTCACCATTTAGAGTAAAAAAGGGAATTAGCGTAACGCTCGCACACACAACCGTAGCCGACCTTAACGTTCGGATAGCGTTATTCGCGCTAAAGCGATGACTTTTCATAGTTTAGTTTGCAGGACCTTTCATAAAACTTATCTTCGCTTAGGATCATTTTAATCCCTTGGTTTGTTCGGCCAAATCGCCTGCCATCCGGATTTCAGTTTTTCTAGCGCGTAATCGAACTTACCCGTGATCCATTCACGGGACGCATCCCAAACGCCCGTAACATAATTCCAATGTAAATCCCACATAGTACCTGGATTTACCAACCAACCCGCACACCACGCGCCAGGTATATAGGATATTTGATTTATTACACCGACCGGTGGCGATTTCTCAATGTGAGGTTTCAGGAAACTTCGAACAAAATAACCACCAATTACCACTGCGCCAACAGGCGCTACCCAAACGGGGTACGCTCCAGTTGAGTCAATGTACGCAATCGGGTTCTGATTGGCGTATTGGTACAAATTCAACCCCCCGGATTCGGCCAATGGGTCGCGATTGATCCAAGAGCCGATAACTGGCGAATAAGATCGATATGGCGCAGCGACAAGATTACTCTTTGCGTGATGCCAATGACCAGTAAACGCCAACCCCAGATCGCTCGGACTGCCTTGAACGGTTCTTCGGCCCCAAGGATCAAAGTCAAAGCTGCTATTAACCGAGCCGCCGTCAGTCACAAGTGAACGAACAGATCCAAGATGGTCGCGAACCAATAGCCGCCCATTCCACATCCCTCCATCCTTTGTTTGCGCCGATCTGCTCAAGTGGCGATTCTTGGTCACTGTTCCATCCGCGTTCCTCTCTTCCAGCATCTGCAATTCACTCCACACAAATCGCCGATGCTCCGTCACGACCCCATTGTCCTTCTCCAGCACCGCCCGCCGCCGCCCCAACCCATCGTATTGAAACTCGCTGCGCTGGAAGGTTCCCGTGTAGTTAATGGCGATGAGGCGGTCGTTGCCGTCCCACTCGTAGGTGTGGGCGGGCAGGGCTGATCCGCCGGTCAGGCTGATGAGCTGGTTCAGGGAATTGTAGCTGGCGGTGGAGGTGACGCCGTCAATGGTCTCGGTGAGACGGTTCCCGGCGGGATCGTAGCTGTAGGCGTACTGGCCGGTGGGCTGGTTCGCCAGCGTCACGGGGTCCTGGGAGGTGACGGAGGTGAGCTGGTCGGCGGCATCGTAGCCGCAGAGCCAGGAGCGGTTCAGCCCGGAGGGGGCGGAAATCTGCGTCCAGCGGGTGATATTGCCCACAGCGTTGTACTCGTAGCTGTGGCGGGACAGCTCGCTGGCATTCGGCAGGGTGTAGATCATGTCCTTCAGCCGGAAATCACCATTCAGCGGATGGTAGGTGTGGGCGCAGGTCATGCCGCCGGGGTAGGTGACGGTGTCCGGCCTGCCGGTGGCCCCCACATAGCTGTAGGTGAAGGTGCCGACCGGGTTCACCGTCTGGGTGACGCGGCCCAGGGCATCGAAGGCGATGCTTTCCCCCACGCCATTGACGGCGTAGGCGGTGCGGCGGCCCAGCTCATCGTAGGTATGGGTGATCGTGTCGTCCGGGAAGGGGCCATCCTCACTGGCGAGCTGCCCCGCGCCCAGCGTGCCGGGGGCGATGGGATGGTAGGCGTAGCTGGTGGTGCCGATGCCGTCCACCATGCCGGTGACACGGCGGTGGTCCGCATCGTAGCTGAAGGTGACGCCCGGCGTGGGATGCTCCGTGTGGCTATGGCTGATAGCCTGGAGGGTGCCGTCGAGGTTGTAGGCGTAGTCCTTGATCTGGCCCTTTTCATCAATGACGGAGGCCAGACGCCCGGAGAGCGGCTGGTAGAGGTAGCGGATCATGGAGCCGTCCGCATAGACCTTGGCGGAGACGCGCCCGGCGGCGTCGTGCTTCCAGGTGGTGGCGCGCTCCATGGCATCCACGATCTGGCGGAGGTCGCCGCACTTGCACCAGTCATACTTGATGACGCGGCTGGCCGGATCGGTGACGGAGGTGAGCTGGCGGATGCTGTTGAACGTGTAGGTGGTGACGCGCCCGAGGCGGTCGCGCGAGGACACCGGGTCCAGCGCCTGGTAGGTCGTCTCCTCGTAAGTGCCATCCGGGAAGGTCACGCGGGTCAGGCGGTCCAGCGCATCGTAGGTGTAGGCCAGGGTGTAGCCATCCGGCCCGGTGACCTGGGCCACATTCCCGGCAGCATCGTAGTCGAAGGTCACCGAGTCTGTGCTGCCTGCCAGGGGTCCATCGATGCTGGAGACGCGGCCTTTCCGCTGCTTCCCGGCGATGTCGGCACTGTAGTAACTGAAGGTGGTGGTTTCGCTCTTGGGATTCGTGATCGTGACGATCTGGTGGTTCGCATTGTAGGTGATCGTGGTGATCTGCCCGGCGGCATCCGTGATGGTCTGGGGCTTGTGAGCCACATAGCCAGAGAAGGCGGCGACGGTCTTATAAACGCCGCCTTCCTTGACCTTCACCGCCGTGAGGTCCACCCCCTGCTCGGGGTCAAAGAGCCCGCCAACGACATCGTACTCCATGACCGTCTCCCTGCCGAGGGGGTCGATGACCTTTTTGACCTTCCCATAGCGTTCGAAATACTCCCTCTGGATCATCGTCCAGGCGGTGGAGCCATCCGGCTTCTCCACAGCGCGGACGATGCGCGCAGGAGATGAGTGCGTGCCACTGGCGTCGGGATCAGTCTGGCCGGGATAGTCAAACCAGACCCGGGCCTCCAGAGGCCGCTTGATGCTGGCTGGTACACCCGTCACGACATTCAAGTCCGCCTTCCAGTTGTAGATGGTCGCCCGTGAGTAATCACCCGGATGGTATTTCATCTGGAGCTTGTCCCAGTGATAGGTGTTCCGGTAGTGAAGAAAGCTGGTCTTCGGCAGGAAGGGCACGCTTTGCCCCGCCACCGTGACGGAGGTCGGGGCGGGGAGTTGCTCGACACCACCCACGGGGAAATTCGCCAGATCGGTGGCCTCCGCCCGCTCCTTGTCCCCGGCCGGGTCCGTGGCTTCGACAAAGCGTCCCGGCTCCTGATTGATTCCGGGAGTCTCACCCCAGGTAAAGGTAGTGGTACCGTAGGGCGTGGTCAGGCTGTTGAGGAAGTTTCCCGCCCCGTAGGCGAACTCGGAAACGATGCCGACCGGATCGGTGATGCTGCGAAGAAGGCCCGAGGAGTGGTAACGAAAGCTGGCGGTGCGGCCAAAGGGATCGGTGATGGCGCGAATCTTCTTTGTGTCGGCCTGCACGCCATCGCCGGGCTGCGGTGTGTAGGAAAAGGTGGTGACCTGGCCGAGCGCGTCCGTAAGGGAGGAGATGCGCAGAGACGCGTCATACTGGATGGTGAGTTGCTTGCCATCCGGCGTCGAGATTGCAGACATGTAATAGCGAGTGGGAGTCGCTGAATTGGGATGGGAAAAATAGATGCGGCTGCCATCCTTGCGCCAAAGAACGTAGCTGGGGCCGCCATAACCCGCTGGAAGGTAAGTTACTTGAGGCCGGGTGTTGAATTTGAACGTGCGAGCGACTTTTGCTCCATTCGCAGCAGGAGGGTCAGCCTCCTCAAAGTTGTAATTGAAGTATGAACCATCGCCAAATACCACCTGGATGCTGCTGGCGGGCTCTCCCGAGCCAATGAGATTCACATAACCCACATACTGATGCGTCCAGCGAGGGCCGAAGTTGCTGTGTTGCTGAAGGTCCTCGATCACCGGACTGCGCTGATCGTATTTAACGGTGAATGCCACACCGGGACCGTAAGGCACATTGTGACCTACGGGAGTATCAACGATCTGCAGCCCTGGGTTCATCAGACGGAAATTGTAGCTGGCCATGCCACAACTGAGAGCATTCGACTTTGCATTGCTATCGGTGGGAGGGCCCGGATCAGGCGGTGTTAGCAATGAATCCAGCCAATTGATGACGGTATTCCAATCAAACCCCTCCGGATCACGCCCATGATTGCAATGCCGTCCAAACACCGTCTTCGCTTCCGTGTCGGCCACCTCGGCAAAGCCCGCGGGGATGGTGGTCTTGGCGGAGGCGAGGAGGTAGCCGCTGGCCTCTTTCTCGAAGGCCTCCCGCGTCATCCAACTGTCGTAACCAAGGTGGCGGTCCTGGATGCGGTAGCGGCCGTCCTTGACCTCGGTGATGGCGGAGTAGTGGCCGAATTTCCAATGCACCACGGAGGGAACAGGCAGCGGGGCAGTGGGGGAGGTGCGCTTGAGGATGCGCAGATCGCCATCCGCCTCGTGACTGTGGGCGCGCAGTTCGTAAAGGGAGAGGCCGTTGGCGACGAACTCCTTTTTCTCGGCCTCATCATGCACATCCGGGAAGATGGGCCGGTGTCCCAGCGGCTGGAAGATCTTATTGGCGGCGGTGAAGCCGCAGAAGACGTTCTGCTCCGCCTGGTTGTCGAGGAACCAGAGCGTCTCCTTGGCGCGCCAAAGGTGCTCCTGGAGGTAGCCGCCGATCTCGCGCCCCTTCACCTCCGCCAGCAGGGCGCGGACCTCGTCGCGTTTGCCCATGGCCTTGAGCTTGCCGAGCAACTCCGCCAGCCCGGCCTCCGCCAGTTGGCGCTCCTCCAGCCCCGTGGCCGCCTTTCCCGCCTGCCACGCCTCCTTGAGCGAGGAAACCGCCTCCGTGAAGAAGCCGTGCATCCACTCGATGGCGGCTTTTTCCTGAAGGAGTGTAACCCGGTGCGACGAGGATGGGTTAGCCGCAAGGTGGTCGGCGAGGAGACGGATGGTTTCCGGATTCTGGCGGCCACCGAGCTTAGTATAGGCATCTTCCAACTGCTTCCAGGCAGTATCATTTTCCAAAGTTGGGCTGAAATCTGCACCAAGGATCACCGGAACGCCGAAGGTTATTTTGCCCGTTTGAACATCCACCGACTTCTGGATGGAGACAGGTTGTACGTCCTTTTCACCTGACTGTCTGCCAGCCTCAGATGGCTCAGGCAGCCGATGGTCTGGATGCTGATATGATAGAAGCCACACAACGGCTGCCAAAGCGGCAGCGCCGACCAAGAAGTCTCGCGCTTTCATTCCTGGATGGAAACCCAATGAGGAAAAAGCGGCAACTAAAAAATGGTCACGCCTCAGGGAACTGCCCGCAGCTCCGGCACCTCGGTGATGTGCCGCACGCGGTAGCCGCGCTGGCGGAGCAGGGCGAGAACGCCAGATGGCTCTCCACCGAGGTGCCCGGCCCCGACGAGGACCATGGTGGCTCCGCCGTCTTTTTGCATGGCATCTAGCCGGTCGATCCATACTTGATTGCGGCGATTGATGAAGATCTCCATCAGTTCGGGATACTTTTCCGCCTCGCGGTTCAGCAGCGCGTGGAGGGAGTCCAATTTCCCCTCTTTCCAGAAAGAGATCATCTTTTCGTACTCCTGTGGGAGCGTGCTGACTTCGGCAAGGGTTTGCTCCAGCATCTCGATCTGCTGCCTAACGGTGAGCTGGGAGAAGAGCTGGAGCTGAAACTCTACGGTTTCGAGACCATCTCCGGGCTTTTGATCCTGCCCGGCCCGCTCCTCGAAGTGGTGATCGACTCCACGATCTGACTTAGCCCCGAGGGCGCTGAACTCGGTGCTGGTGATGACGAGTGATGCGAGCCAGGGGCGGAAACGGTTCAGTTGAGAGGAATTCATGCTGCGTGTACCTGCCCAGGACTGCACGTTTTTCCAAATTTCGGGACCGACGCTTGCCTCCAGAGATTCGCCGTCGGGAAATTGGCCGAGTTCCATGAGCCGTGTCTGAAACTCGGGGGTGGCACTGGCACCGGGAGGAAGCTCAAAAATGAGCCTGTCTGCCTGCTGGTAGGCAATGTCGTAGCCCCGGGCGAGAGGGTAGTCTCCCTCGCGCAGGATGTGGATGGTGCCGCAGAGAAAGAGACGACCAGGCTGGCCCTCACGATCAGCGACCCAGACGGTGCCACGGGATGTATCCGATGAGGCGGGGGCGTCTGCCTTTGGTTCAGTCTGCGGACGGCAGGCGATGAGGCCGACCAGCACGGACAGCAGGAGCGGGAGACGGAAGAAAATCACGCGGAGTGGAGACACCTGCCCGGGCAAGATGGCAAATGGAACTTCCCGCGAGGGATCAGGCTTTGCCGGCCTGCTGATATGCGCGCGCCAGCAGGGTGACGGGCTGGGTGACCTGGATTCCACGACCACGCAGTCCATTGGCGAGCTGGAGGTGACAGCCTGGATTCGAGGTGGCGACACAGGGAGCGTGAGTCGCTTCGATATTTTCCACTTTGCGCGCCAGGAGTTTCGCCGACTGCTCGGGCTGGGTGATGTTATAGATGCCGGCACTGCCGCAGCACCAGTTGCTCTCGGGAAGTTCCTTTAAAATGAGGCCTGGAATGGCCTGCAGCACCTGCCGTGGCTGAGAGGTGACTTTTTGCCCGTGGCAGAGATGACAGCTCTCGTGGTAGGTTACCTCGCTGACATCAGCCCCATGTTCAGGAAGGCGGATGCCGATGTGGGCGAGCCACTCGTGGATGTCCTTCAACTTGCGATCCCACTGCCGGGCACGTGAAGCGTAGAATGGGTCTTCGTGGAGGAGGTGACCGTATTGCTTGAGGTGGGAGCCGCAGCCTCCGGCATTCGTGATGATGGCATCGAGTGAATCGAGATCGAAGCTGTCGATCTGCCGACGGGCCAACTCACGGGCGAGTTCGAGTTCGCCATTGTGGGCATGGAGCGAGCCGCAGCAGGACTGGGCTCGCGGGGTGATGACCTCGCAGTCGTTGGCGAGCAGGACATCTGCGGTGTCTCGATTGATGTTGGAGAAGGCAAGGTCCTGGACGCAGCCGGTGAGCAATCCGACACGGTATTTGGACTTTGCCAGAATCTCTGGCGACTCGACGGGCGCGATGAGCGAGTCGGAAAAGGCATCGGCTACCTGAGGAGTCTGAGGTTCGAGCTCACGAAGGTGTTTGGGCAGAAGTCCGAAGAAATTCACACGGCGCATGAGGCGGTCCATACGGGATTTTTGCCAGAGTCGCAGCCCCCAACCGGCAAGACGCAGGAGGCGCGGATGCATGAAGAGTACATTGAGCGTAAGCCAGCGCCAGAAGTCGCGCTCAGAAGTCTGAGCCGCGCCGCTGCGCTCGATTTCGGCGCGGGAGGTTTCGAAGAGTTCGGCGTAGTTCACCCCGGCCGGGCAGGCTGTCTGACAGGCGAGGCAGCCGAGACAGTAGTACATTTCATCGGCAAACTCACGGCTCACAGTGAGGTCGCCATCAGCCACGCTACGCATGAGGGAGATGCGCCCACGAGGGCTGTTGCGTTCGCGCTTTGTCTCGACATAGGTCGGGCAAGTCGGCAGGCACATGCCACAATGCATGCACTGCTGGAGCACGGAATAGTCGAGAGACTGGAGTAGATTCATGGAGGTGCGGATGATAGTCGGCTGAGAGAAATGTCATGTCCGACTTGGTCCCAGCTTGCGCAATGCGGCTCGCAGGCCAAGAATGCACGATGCGAACGCTGGTGATCGGCGACATCCACGGCTGCTCCAAGGCCCTGCGCACGTTGCTTGATGCCGTGCAGCCGGGGGCTGGGGACGTGCTCGTGACTCTGGGCGACTATGTGGACAGGGGGCCGGACTCGAAGGGCGTGCTGGACATGCTGCTGGAGCTGGAAAAGAGGACGAAGCTGAAGCCACTCCTGGGCAATCATGAGATTCTCTTTCTTGATGTGCTGAATAGCCGGATCGACCCTGAAGGGTGGATGCGGGTGGGCGGGGCGGAAACGCTCGCCTCCTATTCCTCTGGTAATCAGGAGCCGGCATGGAGCAATGTCACGCCAGAGCATGTGGAGTTTCTCTCCGAGCGCTGCTTTAGACATTACGAGGACGAACATCACATTTATGTTCATGCCAATGCCAACGCCTACCTTGAGCTGAATGATCAGACGGACGACTGGCTGTTTTGGACACGTTTCGACGATGCCTACCCGCACATCTCCGGAAAGAAGATGATCTGTGGTCACACGGCCCAAAAGGGCGGCCTGCCAAATGTGAAACCTTTCGCCATCTGCCTGGACACCTGGGTGTACGGGCAGGGCTGGCTGACTTGTCTGGAAGTGAAAACGGGTCAACTAGTGCAGGCGAATCAGTCCGGGAAACTGCGCAAAATGTCCCTGAGTAATTTGATTGAATCACCTGATGGTGATGAGACTCTCCAGATCAGGCTGCCAACTGCGCCGGGGTCTTGACATGATCGAGCAGCTTGGTGATCACATCGTCGATTTTGATCTGCTGGGCCTCGCCTTCAAAGTTCAGAATGATGCGATGCCGCAGAGCCACCTGGGCGAGGGCACGGATGTCATCCGTGCTGACGGACGTGGCTCCATTGACCGCAGCGAGAACGCGTGCGCCACGGATCAAACTTTGCAGTCCACGCGGGCTGCTGCCATAAGCGACGAAGCGCTGAATCTCAGGCAAGGCACCGGACTGCTCAGGATGTGTGGCGAGCACGAGACGGCTGGCATAATGGGCCACGGGGTCTGCGACTGGTATTTGTGCCAGTTCCTTCTGCAGACGAATAAGATCAGCCCCACTCATCAGGCTTGAGAGTTTCGGCTCGGAAAATCCAGTGGTCCGGCGGCTAATTTCCACCAGGGATTCGAGATCAGGGAAAGGCACGCGGACTTTAAACATGAACCGATCCAACTGCGCTTCAGGCAGGGGATAGGTACCCTCCATTTCCATCGGGTTCTGGGTGGCGAGGACGAAGAAAGGCTCGGGCAGTGTATGGCGCTCTCCACCTGTGGTGACGGCCCGTTCCTGCATGACTTCCAGCAGAGCAGCCTGGGTCTTTGGCGTGGCACGATTGATTTCATCCACGAGCAGCAGATTTTTGAAAACCGGTCCTTTTTCAAAGAACATCACGCGCCGACCATGCTCATTTTCATTCACGATATGCGTGCCCAGAATGTCTGCGGGCATCAGGTCGGGCGTACATTGCACGCGTCCGGGCTCAAGGCCGATCACCTGCGAAAGAGTGCGGACAAGGAAGGTCTTTCCCAGACCAGGCACGCCTTCCAGAAGCACATGCCCTCCGGCAAAAACGGCGACGAGCACATCCGTGAGGAGTTGGTCATAGCCCACGATGGCCTTTTGGAGTTCTGATTTGAGCTGGCCGAAGAGTGTGCGAAAAGGGGACATGAGGGTGCTAGGCTGCGGATGAATAGGCGGCTGTCTAGCGGGTGCAAAGGAAAGCACGGAGCGCTTGCCAGGCCACTTATCCCGCTTCACATCCCAGGATGAACACATTCTCCACTACCCACGTCGGTCTCCTCGGTCTTGGCATCATCGGCAGCCGGGTGGCCGAGAATCTCCGTAAAGCAGGCCACACCGTTTCTGTCTGGAGCAGCACTGGCCGTGTAGTTCCGGGTGCTATGCCAAGCCCGCGAGAAGTGGCCGAGGCAGCTCAGGTGATCCAGATCTTCGTCCGCGATGATGCCGCTTTGCTGGAGGCTATGAGAGAACTGCTGCCCGCCTTGACCGCTGATCACATCATCATGAATCATGCGACGGTGAGCAAGGCTGCCACCCTGGAGGCTGCAGGACTTTGTGAATCTGCAGGCGCTGCATTTCTGGACGCCCCCTTCACCGGCAGCAAGTTAGCAGCCCAGAACGGCAAGCTCTGTTACTACACAGGAGGTTCCACGGAGGTGCTCGAACGTGCACGCCCTGTGCTTGAGGTCAGTTCAGCGAAAATCGTTCACCTTGGCGGTATTGGCGATGCGATGGTGCTGAAGATCGTGACCAACCTCGTGACTGCGGTCACGGTGAAGGCGCTGGCTGAGGCCGCGGCGATTACAAAAGGTCAGCGCGTGCCACTTGAGGCATTAAAAACTGCCCTCGAATCCAATGCCAACTTCAGCGCACTCATTGGCATGAAGCTGCCAGCCATCATGAGCGGTGACTTCGAAGCACACTTTTCCCTGGTGAACATGCTCAAAGACGCCGATTTCGCACTCGCTCTGGCTACAGATTCAGACGTGAACACATCCGCACTGCAATGCACAGCAGAGGCCATGCGCGCGGGTGTAAAAGAAGGAATGGGAGACTTGGATTTTTCTGTGATCGGGAAACTCAGCGAATGAATCCAGACAGAGGCTGCAACTCAGCCGAAATAGGCAGAATAGTGCCAGAGACACCCACGAGTTGCTCATTTTCTGTTCCCTGAATCTCTTCACTGTCGAAATGACGGCTGAGAAGAATGCCCTCAATCTCAAGCTGGCGGCCCTGCTCCACTTCACGAATTAATTCACTTTCCAGCGCCAGCGAAGGCTGTGAGGAAAGCGCGGCGGGGATGGTCGCTGTGTCGGTGAATGCCAATTGAGAAAGGTCGGCCTTGCCAGAACCTGAGACAACCATCGTTCCCCAGGCAGCTGCCACCGCCACACATGCGGTGACCATCGCGGCGGTCCATCTCGGAGAAACGAGATTATCCCAGAAAGTTGTCATACGTTCCCAAAGAAGCCCTCGCGCGGATTGCCGAAGCAATTCAGAGCGCTGACGTTGGTGAAAGCGAGTCACAAAGTCCTCCACAAAATCCTCCCCTGGGATTTCATACTTCTTTAGTCGAATAAGACGCTGCAGGTTGTCGAAGTCGCTCATGGATGTGTGTGTGATGATTGGAACAGAAACGAACTGATTAATTGATGATGAAGCATTTACTTGACCAGATCCTCCAGAAGACTCTGCAACAACCGGTGCGCATAGAACAGTCTGGAACGAACCGTGCCCTCTGAGACACCCAGAATCTTGCTGATCTCATTGTGCTGGAGACCCTGGACATCGTACAGCGTAACGACGGTACGGTGGTCCTCCGACAGCTTCATCAAAGCCTCGTTCAACCTTTTTTGTAATTCGTGAATATTCACCTCCCGGACCGTGTCCCGGTTGGCGGTGGTGATCTTGATGAAGTCAGGATCATTGTGGATACCGCTATCCACATCATCCAAGCTGACCTTGGCGTAGCGCCCCCGCTTTTTGAGGAAGTTCAGGGTCATATTTACCGAGATCGAGTAAATCCATGTATAAAAGGAGGACTTCCCCTGAAACCGCTTCAAGGCGCGGTAGGCTTTGGCAAAGATCTCCTGGAGGAGATCAGAAGTGTCCTCCCTGTTCGAGGTCATGTTATAGACCAAGCCGTAGAGCTTCGGGGTGTATTTGCGCACCAATTCATCGAAGGCCCGGGTATCACCTGCCTGGGCTCTCTCCACGAAAATCCGATCTTCAGCTGCGCTGCTGTTGGGTGGAGTTTCGGGGGCTATGGCGGGTTCCATCACGGAATGTATGTGCGGTGTGAATACAGCTTCTAATTCCTCAGCAAATCATCTCCAAGATGACGAGACAAGTTTTTCTTCTCATTCTGGCACGAATTGCAGAGCGATTGGTTGGAAGTCGCTGAATCCTGATGAGCCGGTGAGAGCAACTATCCATTAAACCTTTGGTCTTGGAGCACACAAAGTAAGGCTGGGATGAACTCTTCTACATTTAAAACACCTGCCAGCGAGTGGGATGTCGTGTGTCTGGAGGTGCACATCTGTCACCGCGATCACGAGAGCGTAGCTATCACCTTGCTCAACTCAACAGCCTTCCGTTAGCTTCCAATCAATCACTCTGTACCGGAATAAATCGGGATGTTGTGGTGATGCTTGATGCTTGATGCATGGATAGGTTTTGGTAGTATGACCTCTGCCATGAAAAACATCCTCATCGCCCTCACTTTGATTGCTGTTAGCGGACTTCTTGCCAGTTGCCGTGGGGCAGGCGGACCTGCACAGCGTGTCGGATATGAAATGGACCGTGCTGCTTACAAGGCGGGCACGGGTGTGGCCCGTGCGGGTCATGCCATCCAGCGGGCGGCACGCTGAGGCTTATTCCAGATTGGCTTCGATGACTTCTCCGCCGGTGGGATCAACGAGCTGGCTTTTGACGAGGTCAAAGGCGGAGCCGTGCATGTAGGGCTGGATGTAGAGCTTCTGTTTTCGGCGGATGAGATTTTCGCGGACGATCTCGAGCTGCTTGAAATCGACGTGATCCTGGAAGTCGGAGAACCAGTAGAGGGCATCTGCCTGACGGACCTGCTCGCTGAGAAGGGCGGTCCAGGCATAGCCGGTGCCGACGTAGTGGATGAAGTGGGTCTGGGGGCGCTTGGAGAGGAGGAGGTAGATGCTCTCACTTGAGATGGGATCGGAGCGAGAGAATTTGAATTTGCGCGCCTCCTCGAGGCTTGCCATGCCGCCCATGCGCCAGAAGCGCTCGAACTCGGCGCCATTGGTGCGGAAGACCTGCTCGCCATCAAGGCCGGCCTTGGGTGGTGAATCGAGACCACAGCCGGGGAAGAGGACGACGATGCTGCCACGGGCGACTTTATCCACCTCAGCAATGACGCGGGGAAGGTGGGGAGCCATGGAGCTGGAGACATCGAGCACGAGGGCGAGGCGCTTGGCCTTGATCTCGCGGCCAAACATGGAGAGTGGCTGGAAGACCATGCCGCTCTTGGAGCCGAGGCCCATGCCTTTGCCAAAACCGCCGCCGCCAAGGCCGGAGCCGCCGAGTTTGGCGCTGGTGAGCATGTCGTTGGAGCTGGGGAGGTCGAGCAGGTCGGGGACATCATCCGGCAGGACGATGTCGGAGATGGAGCCGACGGCGGCGAGCTTGCGCATGGGGACGGCTTTTTTCAGCCAGGGATTCTTTTTCTGCTGAATCTTATGCTCGAGTGCCTGGGATGCCTGCTGCCCCTGCTGGGTGCCGCCGGGGAGGAAGTCCACGGCTTGATCGAGCATGACCTGATTGACGACGAGGAAGCCGCCGACGCCTAAAATGAGGGCGTGGATGCCGAGGCTGAGGGAGAGGGATGCTCCACCCCACTGCACCCATTTCTTTTGGATGAGGGCGACAAGGAAGGGTATCTCCTTTTCGGAGTCGGTCTTGTCCGCTGGGGCAGGCGGGGGTTGGGGCGCGTCGGCTATGTCGGTTTTGTCAGCTTTGTCTTCCTTGGTGTCGCTGGATTCGGAGGTGCTGGGGACTTCGGTCTCAGGTTTGACGTCGCTCTTGGGTGCTGGTGTTTCTTGGGTGACGACGGGCTCGGGCTGCGGTTCGGGTTCTGCTCTGACCTCCTGGGCAGGGATCTCGATGCGCTCGGGTTCGGGGGCGGATTCTTCGGGGATGAATGTCGCGTCGGTGGGCACGACGAGAGGTGTGCTGCGGCGGATGACGCTGCGTTTGCGGGCGGCCGGGGCAGGGGGCGTGGCCGGAATGGGGGCGGGCGATGGCTCCAGGGATTCGGCGTCCATGGCGAAGAGCTCGGCCCATTCATCGCGGGATGAGCGCGGGGCTTCGAGGGCGGGTTCTTCGGCAGGCGGTTCGGGGTCGGCGGGAGCGATGCGTGATTGTTTGCGCTGCTGGGCGATCTGTTTCCAGAGCTGGGCCTTGGCGGCGCGTGCGTCGAGTTCCTCGCCACCGGCGGTGGGGAGATGCTGGAACTGATCTTCGGACTGGGGGGAATCGCTCATGCAGGGCGGCGGCAAGTCACAACGGCCAAGGGGGCGAATCCTTGGGAGCATGAAAGCGCGCGAGACTGCGATTTTGTGGAGCTGGGTGCAAGACTTTCTTGCCGAAGAGTGAATCGCGTGGCGTTCCGAATTGAATCCGTCAAAGCGGAGGCTATGCATGGCCTGCTATGCAACCCAGCCATCGTTTCATCATCATCGTGAGCAGCCTCATGGTTCTGGCCTCATGCACGACTACCAGCCAGGTCAGTCTCGACTACGCGTCCGGTGTCGGGCATGTGCAGCCGGGAGCGCCAGAGTTTACCACGCAGGCCTTTACAGACCGTCGTGATCAGGGGCCGAATGATCTCGGTACGGTGCGCACGCAGATCGGTACGCCGGTGGAGCATGTGCAAATGAGTGTGCCTGCGGCGAATGCGGTGACGAATGCCTTTGGCTATGCACTTCAGCTGCGGGGGATGCTGGCTTCTAAACCAGCTGCAAGATTCATCGTGACTGGCGAGGTTTCGGATCTGCACTGCAAACTGCTGGTGCGCCCCTACGGCTATGCGCGGCTGCGGGTAAGTGTGCTGGAGGCGGCCACGGGGCGGGTGATTCATTCGGGGACGTATGAAGGTGAACGCCAAAGCTCCGCCTTTGTGCCGGGCAGCGGATCTCCTGTACCACTGCTGCGGGATCTGACTTCTGGAGCGCTTCAGGATGCAGTGGATCGTGCCTTGGATGATCCGGCCATGAGGGCGCGTATAGGATCACGCTCTGGCGAAGTCTCAGGATGGCAGCCAGGCATGATTTGATCTGCTTTATTTATCCCCACCTCATGAGTTCTTCTACTTCCTCTCTCTCTGGCCGTGTTGGCATCATCACCGGCGGTGCCCGTGGCATCGGTCAGGCCATCGCTGAACGTCTGGTGCGCGATGGCGCGTCTGTTTGTCTCTGGGACATCGATCCCGCCGCTCTCGCGGAGGCAAAGGCCGAGCTGAGTGCTCTAGGTTCCGTGGCGACGGCGCAGGTAGATGTGACGAGCGCGGAGTCCGTGGAGGCAGCTGTGCAGACCACGCTGGCGGCTTTTGGAAAGATCGATCTGCTGGTGAACAACGCGGGCATCGCTGGCACGAATGTGAAGCTTTGGGAAACAACGCCCGAGGAGTGGCGGAGAGTGATGGAGATCAATCTCAACGGCCCCTTTCTCTGCTGCCGCGCGGTGGTGCCACAGATGCTGAAGAACGGCTACGGACGCATCGTGAATATCGCCTCCATCGCGGGGAAGGAAGGCAATCCGAATGCTGCGCACTACAGCGCCTCGAAGGCCGGCGTCATTGGCTTGACGAAGTCTCTGGGCAAGGAGCTCGCCACCTCAAACATCCTCGTGAACTGCATCACTCCGGCGGTGATCGAGACCGACATCCTGAAGCAGCTCACGCAGCAGCATGTGGACTACATGCTGTCGAAGATCCCGATGAACCGCTTCGGTCAGAAGCATGAGGCGGCGGCGCTGGTGGCTTGGCTGTGCTCGGAGGACTGTTCCTTCAGCACGGGCTCCGTCTTTGACCTCTCGGGCGGTCGCGCGACTTACTGAGTTTGGAGGAAAAGTCCGCTTCCCATCCGCGAGTCGGATGGATAGAGTCGCGCCATGCTCAGACGCTCCCTGTTTCCACTCATCGCGGCCATGCCGTTCATGATGCAGGCGGCACTGGCGGGGCGGCGACTGGGGATGGTGATCCACTCTTTCTCCACCCGATGGCGCGGGCGCTACTCCAGCGTGAAGCTGCCACCGCTGCGCGATGTTTTGGACGCGATGGATTACCTCCGTGGCGTGGGTGTACATAGCTTGCAGATCGGCGTGGATGGCTGGGACATGGAGCTGGCGAATCGTGCGCGAGCCACCAGTGAATCCTACGACATGCGGCTGGAGGGCATCTTGCGGCTGCTGCAGGGACAGGGGGATGCGGAGCGCTTCACGCGTGACCTGCGGTTGGGGAAAGAAGCGGGCATGGCGATCTTCCGAGTGGCTGCCGGCGGCCGGAGATATGAGAGCTTCACCACACGTGCTGACTTTGATGCCTGGAAGGCAGGGGCGCAGCGGTCGCTGGAACTCGCGGAGCCGCTGGCTGCCAAGGTCGGCGTGAAGCTCGCGGTGGAGAATCACAAGGACTTCGAGACGGATGAACTCGTGGAGCTGATGCAAAAGATGTCGAGTTCGCAGATCGGCGTGTGTCTGGATACCGGGAACAATCTGGCGCTGTTGGAAGATCCGCTCACGGTGGTTCAGAAGCTCGCGCCCTACACGCTGACGGTGCATCTGAAGGACATGGCCGTGCGGCAGGCGGAGGATGGCTTTTATCTGGCGGAGGTGCCTCTGGGCATGGGAATGCTCGATCTGTCTGAGATGATTCGGGTCATCAGCACTGCGGCACCACAAGCGGAGTTTCATCTCGAAATGATCACGCGGGATGCGCTGCTCATCCCTTGTCTGCGTGATGACTACTGGGCCACCTTTCCGCAGAAATCAGGCCGTGATCTCGCGCGGACGCTGATGCTGGTGAAGACACGCGCGGCAGCATCGCCGCTGCCCAAGGTCACCGAGCTGCCGATGGAAGCTCGGCTGGCGCTGGAGGAAAGGAACGTGCTCGGTTCCGTGCTCGTGGCGGGTGAGAAGCTGGGCTTCAGCCAGCTTCAGATGAAGGCGGTGCGGGAGTTCGACGAGCGCTGACTCAGCGCTGACGGTGCTTTGCAAATATGGCCAACGTGCGCTCACGCTCGGTACCGTGATCCACGATGGGCAGGGGATAGCCGGGCGCGATGGCGCGGTTGTCTTTCGGCGGAGCCAGGAAGCGCTCTGGAGATACTCCATTTAGTTCGGGCACCCATTGGCGGATGTAGGCTCCATCGGCGGCGTAGCTCTTCGTCTGCGTCCACGGATTCTGAATGCGGAAGTAAGGCGCGGCATCGGCTCCAGTGCCCGCGCTCCACTGCCAGCCGCCGTTGTTGCTGGCGTTTTCACCATCCACGAGATGCTGCATGAAGAAGCTCTCGCCGAGCTTCCAGTGGCAGTGCAGATCCTTCGTGAGAAACATGGAGACGATCATGCGCACGCGGTTGTGCATGAAGCCCGTGGCCAGCAGCTCGCGCATCCCGGCATCGACGATGGGGAAGCCCGTTTTGCCCTGGCTCCAGGCTTGGAAATGATCATCCCTGCCCACCCAGGGCACACCGCGAAACTCGGGGGCGAACTCCTCATCGAAGACCTCGGGATAGAACCAAAGGATCGCGAGATAAAACTCCCGCCACGCCAGTTCCTTGAGGTAGGTTTCGATGGAGGTTCGCTCGTCCGCCTTCGTGGCCTGAGCCACGGCCGCCATGCAGCGGGCGAAGAGTTCGCGGATGGAGATCAGCCCG